>NZ_JALPSY010000040.1:0-24480 GCF_023218005.1 Gordonia sp. C13 | reverse complement strand
GCGAGATCGATGACCTGTCCCTGACGCACGAGGTCAACCGGCCCGGAGAACGTGCTGCGGGCCTCGGCGAGGATCTCCGCGGAGTCCGTCCACGGCGCGACGTGGGTGATCGCGAGCGCGCGCACATTCGCCTTCGTCGCGGCCTCCCCCGCCTCGATCCCGGACATGTGCAGGTCCGGCGGGCGTTCGGAGGGGGCGTGGGTCCACGACGCCTCGCACAGGAACAGGTCGGCGTCGGCGGCGAGGTCGATGAGTTCGTCGCAGGGCGCGGTGTCACCGCTGTAGGCGATCACCTGCCCTTCCGGTCCGGTGATGCGTAATCCGTAGGTCTGCGGCGGATGGTTGACCTTCACCGACTTGATCCGCATGCCGCCGAGGGTGATCTCGACACCGTCCCGCCACTCGTGGACGTCGAAGGTGTCGGAGATGTCGTCGACCTGGCCGGGGTACTCCGACGAGCCGTGGCCGATCCGCAGGGCGGTACCCGGCGGTCCGTAGAGGGGCGCGCGTCCCGTCGCCGCCGACGGCGCGTACCGGCGCCACACCAACATCGCGGGCAGATCCAGGCAGTGATCGGCATGGAGATGGCTCAGGACCACCGATACCCCACAGGGATCGGTCACCCGTTGCAGTTCTCCGAAGACACCCGGTCCGCAATCGATCAGCACCGGCTGTTCGCCGGGGACAGAGAGCAGGTAGCCGGAGCACGCCGCCCCCGGTCCGCCCACACTGCCCGAACATCCGAGGACCGTGAGACGCATACGCCCTACTGTGCCATGCCCGCGCGAGTTGCTGTCGGGTTACCGGGTCACAAGTGGGCAGCGAAGATTGCCCGAGCCCGCTAAAGGTGCTGGACAGCACCGACGACGGGTCCGAGGAACCGCCGCGACAGCTTGGCGAACATCTCGGGGTCGCCGGTCGCCTGGAAGACGCGCGATGCCTCCCGGCCGGTGTGCGGGTGCAGCAGGTCGGACTCCGTGAGGACGCGGTAGAGGTCCTTGGCCGTCTCCTCCGCGCTGGACACGAGCGTCACCTCATCGCCCATCGCGAGCTGCAGGACGCCGGTCAGCAACGGGTAGTGCGTGCAGCCGAGCACGACCGTGTCGACCCCGGCCTCCTGGAGTGGTTCGAGGTACCCCTGTGCCAGACCGAGGATCTGGCGGCCGCTGGTGATCCCGCGTTCGACGAAGTCGACGAAGCGCGGGCACGGCACGGCGGTGATCACCGCATCGCGGGCCGCGGCGAACGAATCCTGGTATGCGCGTGAGGAGATGGTGGCCTCGGTGCCGAGCACACCGATCCGGCCGTTCTTGGTGGCGACCACCGCGCGACGCACCGCGGGAAGCACGACCTCGACCACCGGGATCGGCGCGTAGCGTTCGCGGGCGTCACGCAGGCAGGCGGCGGACGCGGTGTTGCAGGCGATGACGATCGCCTTGACGCCCCGCTCGGCGAGGTCGTCGCCGATTGCCAGCGCATGCTTGCGGATCTCGGGGATCGTCAGCGGACCGTACGGCCCGTTCGCGGTGTCGCCGATGTAGACGATGTCCTCGTCGGGCAGCAGGTCCATGACGGCGCGCGCCACGGTCAGACCGCCGACGCCGGAGTCGAAGATCCCGATGGGTGCCTCGGGATCGGAGGTCCAGACGGGCCCCCCGGGTTGTGCGGCTATGACGCCACCCCCGGGGTCACGGTGCGCTTTCGCTGTTTGTGGTCGCGCGAGGCGAGGAACCAGGCCGCGAGTACACCGGCGATCGCGCCGAACAGGTGCGCCTGCCACGAGACCAGCGGGTCCGACGGCAGCACACCCCACAGGATCGATCCGTAGATCAGGAAAAGCACTGCGCCGCCCAGGATCTGCCAGAGGTCACGGTTGAACAGGCCCCGCACGATGAGGAAGGTGAGCCAGCCGAAGATGATCCCCGACGCGCCGACGGTCGGCGAGTACGGCGCCGCGAACAACCACACGCCCAGGCCGGACACGATCCAGACGATGGCCGTGACGATCAGGAAGCGCCGGGTCATCAGCACCAGGAAGCACAGGACCGCACCCGGCATGAGGTTGGCCAGCAGGTGCTGCCAGTCGGCGTGCAGCATGGGGGCCCAGAGGATTCCGTCGAGGCCGTCGACATCTCGGGCGACGATGCCGTTCTGGTCCAGGTCGTACCGCGTGGCAGCGTCGATCAGCTCGATGACGAACAGCACCGCGATGATGCACACGGTGGTGATCAGCGAGCGCAGCCAGAGCGGGCGGGACCGCCGCGGCTCCTGCTGCTGCCCGACCGGTGGGGTGTACGACGTCATGGCCAGTTTCTCTTCGGGTCTCGACTCTTCGGGTGGCGTTCCGGCGGACCGGTCACGCCCAGAGCTGACCTTCGAGTGCCTGCTCCGCGTCGTCCAGGCTACCTTCGTAGACCCCGGTCGAGAGATACTTCCATCCCGCGTCGGGCACCACGAAGCCGATGTCGGCGCGGACACCGCCCTTCAGGGCCCGGCGACCGATGCCGCGCGCGGCCTGCAGGATCGCGCCGGTGGAGATGCCCGCGAAGATGCCCTCGAGGTCGATCAGCTCACGTACACGGGCGACCGCGTCGACGCCGGTCACCGAGAACCGGCGGGTGAGCACCGAGTCGTCGTAGAGCTCCGGGATGAAGCCCTCGTCGATGTTGCGCAGGCCGTACACCTCGTCGCCGTAGCGCGGTTCGGCGGCGACGATCTCGATGTCCGGTTTGCGTTCGCGCAGAAAGCGTCCGACGCCCATGAGCGTCCCGGTGGTGCCCAGGCCCGCGACGAAATGGGTGATCTCCGGCAGATCGGCATAGAGCTCGGGGCCGGTTCCCTCGTAGTGGGCGGCGACGTTCGCCTGGTTGCCGTACTGGTAGAGCATCACCCAGTCGGGGTTCTCCGACGCCAGCTTCTTGGCCACGGCGACAGCAGTGTTGGACCCGCCGGCGGCCGGCGAGGAGATCACCTCCGCGCCGAACATGCGCAGCAGCGAGCGACGCTCCTCGGAGGTGTTCTCCGGCATCACGCAGATCAGTTGGTAGCCCTTGAGTTTCGCGGCCATGGCCAGCGAGATCCCGGTGTTGCCACTGGTCGGTTCGAGGATCGTCGAGCCCGCGTGCAGGAGCCCGTCGCGTTCGGCCTGCTCGATCATGCGTAGCGCCGGCCGGTCCTTGATGGAACCGGTCGGGTTGCGGTCCTCGAGTTTGGCCCAGAGCCGGACGTGCGGTCCGTCGGCCGTGTCGTCCCAGCGAGGGGACAGTCTCTGGAGCCCGATCAGCGGGGTGTTGCCGACCGAGTCGATGAGTGAGTCGTAGCGTGCCACGTTCAGCAGCCGCCGGCGACGGCGGGCAGGATGGTCACCTCGTCACCGTCGTCGATGGAAGTGTCGAGACCGCCGGAGAACCGGACGTCCTCGTCGTTGACGTAGATGTTGACGAAGCGGTGGAGCTTCCCGTCCGCGACGAGGCGCTCCTTGAGTCCGGGGTTGCCCGACTCGAGGTCGTCGATGAGTGCCGAGAGCGTGGTCCCGGAACCCTCGACGCGCTTGGCGCCGCCGGTGTGGGTCCGCAGGATCGTCGGGATGGACACGGTGACTGGCATATTCAGCTCCTGATCTCGATCTCTTCTTCGGTGACCGTGCCGTCGACGATGCGATAGCTACGGATCTCGGCGGTCTCCGGGTCCCGGGTGGACACCAGCACGTAGTGGGCACCGGGCTCGCCGGCGTAGGAGATGTCGGTGCGGCTCGGGTAGGCCTCGGTCGCGGTGTGCGAGTGGTAGATCACCACCGGCTCCTCGTCGCGGCGATCCATCTCGCGCCACACGGACAGCTGCTCGGCGGAATCGAACCGGTAGAACGTCGGCGACCGTTCGGCGTTGATCATCGGGATGAACCGCTGCGGGTCGTCGGAACCCTCCGGCCCGGCGATCACGCCGCACGCCTCGTCGGGATGATCGGCGCGCGCGTGCGCGACCATCGCGTCGACGAGTTCCTGATCGATCTTCAGCATCGCTGTCCCGTTCTCCTTCGCAGACGCGGGGCCCGTACGGGCACGTCAGATCGGCGACCGGTCGTCGCGCATGTCCCGAGGGGGAACGCCGGACCGCGGACACCTATTCCGAAGCCGGTTATGACCGGCGTCACCGGCGGCGGATCGGAGCGGGCGAGTCAGCCGAACGCCGACGGCGCGGCTTGGGCGTATGTGGGTATCGAGGCCACCGACTCGGCGGCCAGCACGGCGTCGACGATCGCCCGCTGGACGACGTCGGCCGCACATCGGGACACCTCGGCGATGATCGCCGCGTCCGCGTGCATCCCGGGCGGGGAGACGGTCGCCGGGTCGCTCGACTCCGGTCGCACCGCACCGGTGGCGACGGCGAAGATGGTGTCGCCGTCGAGCGGCGAATGGGCCGGGCGGATGGCCCGGCCGAGACCGTCGTGGCCGGCCATGGCGATCCGGCGGGTCATCGCCGCGTCGAGCGCGGCATCGGTGGCGACGACGCCGATCGTGGTGTTCAGGACGGTGTGTTTCTCCGCGAGTTCGGCCAGGTGCGCGATGTCGGCGGCCTCGGGACGTCTGAGGCCCAGTTCGGCCAGTTCGTCCTCGCCGAGGTCCCACGGCAGCCCGGTCTTCGGGTCGATGACCGCGCCCACCGGGTTGGCGATCATCAGCGCACCGACGGTGATGCCGGCCGCCGGGCCGGTCTCGATCCTCACCGACGCGGTGCCGACGCCGCCTTTGAGCGCGCCGGCACGGGCACCGGCGCCGGCCCCGACACTGCCGACGGCGAAGTCGACGGCGGCCGCGCGGACCGCCTCGGCACCGAAGTCGGCGTCGGGCCGGTGATCCCACGCGCCGACCGGCAGGTCGAAGATGACCGCCGCGGGGACGATGGGCACCACGTGTCCCCTGGTGTCCATGGGCAGGCCGACACCCTCGGCCTCTAGCGCTCGCATCGCGCCGTCGGCCGTCGCGAGGCCGTAGGCGCTGCCACCACTGAGCACGATGGCGTGCGCGGTCTGCACGGTGTTCGACGGATCGAGCAGATCGGTCTCCCGGGTGCCCGGGCCTCCGCCGCGTACGTCGACCGCCGCGATCGCGCCCGGCCCCGAGATCCGGACCACCGTGGTGCCGGTGGCCCAGCCGTGGCCGTCAGGTGCGCCGGCGGTGCCGGCCACCTCGGCGTCGGCGTCGACACGGTGACGGTGTCCGACGGTGATCCCGGCGACGTCGGTGATGCGGTCACCCGGGCGGGCGGATCGTCCGATGGTGGTCACACCGGAGAACTGTAGGTCACATCACCGCTTCGACGAGCAGATCCTGCATCACGGTCAGCCAGTGATAGACGTCGAGATGGGCGGCGTGCGGATGGTCGGGCGGCAGCCGATCCGGGGTGTCCTCCGAGATGCCGAGCATCGCCCCGAGCGCGAGACGGACGTCGTTGAGAGCGGTGAGCCAGGCGGTCGCCTCGTCGACGGTGAGCGCGAGGTCGCCGCCCCCGTCCGGCAGCGTGTCGAGAAGTGTGTGTGCCGCACTGAGTTTGGCGTCGATGATCTTCGGCTCGTTGACGCTCCGCAGCGCGGAGTTGAGCCGGCCGTTGACCACTTCTGCGGAGAGTTCCTCGTCCTGATCCGGCCGGTGGAAGTCCGGCAGCAGACGACCGAGGGTGGCGTCGTCCGGCGCATCGGAGTGGCCGATGCGGATGCCGGTGACCTCCGACAGCGCATCGCTCGGCGCGGTGTCGGCACGTTCGGTGAGGAGCTCACACATCGACGAGACCAGCGACGCGAGCAACTCGGCCTCGTGCGAGTCGAGTTGGGAGACGATCCGGATCGACTCGCCGCGGCCTTTGCGTTTCCAGGTGCGCACGCCTCAGTGTCTCCCCACCGTCGGATCATCCCCAGGCGAGGACGGTCCGGACCCGAGCCGCAACATCTCGGGCCCGGTCATGAATCGCGCTGCATGGTGGCCCACAGGCCGGCCGCGTGCAGTTTGCGCACGTCTCCCTCGACCTTGTCCCGATCGCCGCTGGAGACGACGGCCTTGCCCTCGGTGTGCACCTGCATCATGAGCTGATTGGCGTGCGACTCCGAGTAGCCGAAGATCTTCTGGAAGACGAAGGTCACGTACCGCATCAGATTGACGGGGTCGTCCCACACGACGGTCATCCAGGGTTTGTCGAGATCCGCCGCGCCGTCGGCCACTGCGGGTTCGGCAACCGCAGTACCGCCGGGGGTAGCCTCGTGCGCACGAGTTTCGTCAGGCGCCATGAGGACAAGGGTAACGCGATAGTGAGCATCGACAACACCGCGCTGCTGACCGACCAGTACGAACTGACCATGGTCGCGGCGGCACTCCGGCACCCGGTCGCGCACCGGCCGTGCGTGTTCGAGGTGTTCGCCCGCCGGCTTCCCGACGGTCGTCGGTACGGCGTCGTCGCGGGTACCGGACGTGTCCTCGCCGAGCTCGCCGAGTTCCGTTTCGGCGACGAGGAGATCGCCGTCGTGGAGCAGTTCCTCGACGTCGAGACCGTCGCGTGGCTACGCGACTACCGCTTCTCCGGTGACATCGACGGCTTCCGCGAGGGCGAGCTCTACTTCCCGGGCTCCCCGATCCTCACCGTCCGGGCGTCCTTCGCCGAGGCGGTCCTCCTCGAGACGTTGATCCTGTCGATCCTCAACCACGACAGCGCGATCGCCTCGGCCGCCGCCCGCATGGTCAGTGCGGCCGGGTCCCGCCCGATCATCGAGATGGGCTCCCGGCGCACCCACGAGCGCGCCGCCGTCGCCAGTGCCCGCGCCGCCTACCTCGCCGGTGTCGCCGCGACGTCGAACCTCGAGGCGAATCGCCGGTTCGGGGTGCCCAGCGCGGGCACCGCCGCCCATGCCTTCACCCTCGGCTTCACCGGGCCCGACGGCCCCGACGAGAAAGCCGCCTTCGCCGCACAGATCGAGGCGCTCGGCATCGACACCACATTGCTGGTCGACACCTACGACATCACCCAGGGCGTGCGGAACGCGATCGAGGTCGCCGGCCCCGGACTCGGCGCGGTGCGCATCGACTCCGGCGATCTCGGCGTGCTCGCGCGTCAGGTCCGCACGCAACTCGACGACCTCGGCGCGACGAACACCAAGATCGTGGTTTCCGGCGACCTCGACGAGTACGCGATCGCCTCGCTGCGCGCCGAGCCGGTGGACAGCTACGGGGTCGGGACCGCGCTGGTCACCGGTAGCGGCGCACCGACCGCGGGTATGGTCTACAAGCTCGTCGAGGTCGACGGACTGCCCGTCGCCAAGCGGTCGAGCCACAAGGAATCGCGCGGCGGGGCCAAGGCGGCCGTGCGGGCCGCACGGGGCAGTGGGACGATCGTGGAGGAGATCGTCTACCGAGCCGACGGGCCACGCCCCGAGGCCGACGGCGGTCTCCACCTCCGGGATCTGCAGATCCCGCTGGTCCGCGGCGGGGAGCCGGTGGCATCGCTGCCCTCACTGACCGACGCGCGTGCCCACCTCGCGGCAGGGCTGGTGAGTCTGCCGTGGGAGGGCCTCGGCCTCTCGCACGGAGACCCGGCGGTGCCGACCCGCTACCAGCTCGGCTGACGAGCACACCCTTCGATCCGCCAGGGAGTACCTGATGAGCAGCGAACGCAGCGACGGCACCAAGCCGGCCGACGCGTTGGTCGTCGTCGACGTCCAGAACGACTTCTGTGAGGGCGGCTCCCTCGCGGTCAACGGCGGTGCCGCCGTCGCCCGGGCGATCACCAAGACCCTCGGCGAGTACCGGACCGTCGTCGCGACCCGCGACCACCACATCGATCCGGGCGCGCACTTCTCCGACGAGCCCGACTACGTCGACACCTGGCCGCCGCATTGCGTGGTGGGCACCGACGGCGTCGCGTTCCACCCCGAATTCGATTTCGCCGCAGCGCAGGCGGTCTTCTCCAAGGGCGAATACGACGCCGCGTACTCCGGTTTCGAGGGGATCGCCGAGGACGGGACCACCCTCGAGCAATGGCTTCGCGACCACAAGATCTCGTCGATCGACATCGCGGGCCTGACCACCGATCACTGCGTCCTCGCCACCGCACTCGACGCGGTGAAGGCGGGCTTCACGACCCGGGTGCTGCTCAACTTCACCGCGGGAGTCGGTACGGAGACCACGTCCGACGCGCTGTCGAGCATGCGTGAGGCCGGGGTCGAACTCGTGGGCGACCTGCTCTACGACGGCTCGTACGGCACGGGTTAGTCCCCCGAGGGAACCGCAGAGGCCGCGGATCCGTCTGAAACCACACACCCATCTCGCCCATCTCGAACGAGGACCCCGGAACACCCCATGCCGAACACTCCCCCGCTGACCGAACTGCTCGACACCGCGGTCTCCGCGCTCGGCGGCCGTCGACGTGACGGGCAGGTCGCGATGGCCTCCGCCGTCGCACACGCCATCGACACCGGCGAGCATCTCGCCGTGCAGGCGGGCACAGGTACCGGAAAGTCGCTGGCGTATCTCGTACCGGCGATCCGGCACGCGGTGGAGACCGGCCGGACCGTCGTGGTGTCGACGGCGACGATCGCGTTGCAGCGGCAGCTGATCGAGCGCGACCTCCCCCGTCTCGCCGGGGCCCTCGCCAAGCCGATCGGCCGCAAGCCGACCTTCGCGATTCTCAAGGGCCGCGGAAACTACCTGTGCCTCAACAAGATCCACTCGGGAAAGGCCGACGAGCCGGACACCGAGTTGTTCGATCCGTTCGAACTGTCCCGCACCGGACGCGAGGTCACCCGGCTGCGCGAGTGGAGCAGCGACACCGAGACCGGCGACCGCGACGACCTCGTCCCCGGTGTCGCCGACCGTGCCTGGCGCCAGGTCAGCGTGTCCGCGCGCGAGTGCCTCGGCGCCGCCAACTGCTCCTACGGTGAGGATTGCTTCGCCGAGCAGGCCCGTCGCCAGTCCGGGAAGGTCGACGTGGTGGTGACCAACCACGCGTTGCTGGCCATCGATGCGACGAGCCCGGCGAACGTCCTGCCCGAACACGACGTGGTGATCATCGACGAGGCCCACGAACTCGTGGACCGGATGACCTCGGTGGCGACCGACGAACTGTCCACGTCCTCGATCGCGCTCGTCTCCCGACGCGTGGGCAAGCTCGTCGACGAGGAGACGGCCGACGCGCTCCTCGGCGCCGGTGAGCAACTCGGCGAGCTCCTGGAGACCGCCCCGAAGGCGCAATGGACGCAGCTGCCTCCCGACGCGACCTCCGTGCTGGTGATGTTGCGTGACCGACTGTGGCAGACCCGGACCGCGATCGGCCCGGTGCGCGCGCCGGGGGCCGGTGACGACGGCGCGGCCGCGGCGCGGTCGGCGGCACTCACCTCGCTCGACGACATGCACGACACGGTCGTGCGCGTCCTCGGCGCCTTCGACGAACCCGACGAGTCCAAACGGCGTGACGTGGTGTGGGTCGGCCTCGACACCTCCCGGCGGGGTGCCGAACCCCGGCCGGTGCTGCACATCGCGCCGCTGTCGGTCGGTGGCCTCCTGCGGGCGTCGCTGTTCTCCAACTCGACGGTCGTCCTGACCTCCGCGACCCTGACGATCGGCGGCTCCTTCGACGCCCTGGCCGCGACATGGGGCCTGCCCGCCTCCGGGCGCGGCACCGACCGTCCCGCCGCCGACGAGCCGGGCGACGACCCGACCACCGATCCGGCGGCCTCGCGCAACATCACCGCCAGCGGCAAGGCGGTGCCCTCCGACACGGGTTCGGCGCGGTGGACGGGCCTCGACGCCGGCTCCCCGTTCGACTACCCGAAGTCGTCGATCCTCTATGTGGCCCGGCACCTGCCCCGTCCCGACCGTTCGGGCATCGCGCCACGCACGATGGACGAGATCGCCCAGCTCGTCGACGCCGCCGGGGGCCGCACGCTGGGACTCTTCTCGTCGATGCGCGCCGCCCGCGAGGCGGCCGAGGCCATCCGCGAACGCTGTGAGTACCCGGTGCTGTGCCAGGGCGACGACACCACCTCGACGCTGGTCAAACGCTTCGCCGAGGACCCCGAGACGTGCCTGTTCGGCACGCTGTCGCTGTGGCAGGGCGTCGACGTGCCCGGACCGTCGCTCAGCCTCGTGCTCATCGACCGCATCCCGTTCCCGCGCCCCGACGATCCGCTGCTGACCGCACGGCAACGCGCGGTCGACGCCCGTGGTGGCAACGGCTTCCTGTCGGTGGCAGCCAATCACGCGGCACTGCTCCTCGCGCAGGGCGCCGGTCGACTGCTGCGTTCGGTCGACGACCGCGGCGTCGTCGCGGTGCTCGACTCCCGGCTCGCCACGGCCGGTTACGGGGGTTACCTGCTCGCCTCGTTGCCGCCGATGTGGCGGACCACCGACCCCGCGGTCGTCCGCTCCGCCCTCAGCCGACTCACCGCGGCACCGCGCCCGGTGGGCTGATCGGCCCGCGGGGAGACACCCGACACGAGGACCGCGTACGACAAGACAATCGGCTACGCGGGGCACTAGGTTGGGTAGCGGTGATACCAACGCAGGCGAGACCGACAACGCACCCTGGCCAGTCGCAGGAGCTGACGAGAGGAGGCTTCGAGTGATCGGGCGCATGGGTATCGATGACATCGCACCCCTCGTCTCCGCAGGGCAACAGCCCGCGAAAGCCGTTGTGGGAGAATTCTTCCCGGTCAGCACCACCGCATGGCGCGAGGGCCACGACGCGATCGGCGTCACCCTGCACATCGAGGCACCGCAGCGCGGAACCATCGATATCCGCATGACGCCGGCGCCCGAACCGGACACGTTCAACGCCGCCTTCGTCCCCGACGCGGTCGGTTTCTGGTCGTACCGCATCGAGGCCTGGAGCGACCCGTACACCACCTGGCGGTCGGCGGTCATCAAGAAACTCGACGCCGGCCAGGGCGCCGCAGACCTGGCCAACGACCTCGAGATCGGCGCCCGCATCCTCGAGCGCGCCGCCGAGGACATCGTCGACGAGAACCGCGAACTCCTGCTCGACGCCGTACGTCTGCTCCGCGCCCGACGCCGCCGGGTCGAGAACCGGGTGAGCCTGGCGATCTCCGAGGAGGTCGTCGAACTGCTCCACGACAACCCCGTCCGCGAGCTGGTCACCAAGAGCCGCACCTACCGTGTGTGGGTCGACCGCACGCGCGCCCTCTTCGGGTCCTGGTACGAGTTCTTCCCCCGCTCCACCGGCGGCTGGGACGGCGAGGGCAACCCGGTGCACGGCACCTTCCTCACCGCCACCGAGGACCTCCCCCGCATCGCCGGGATGGGCTTCGACGTCGTCTACCTCCCGCCGATCCATCCCATCGGCGAGATCAACCGCAAGGGACGCAACAACACGCTCGTCGCCGGGCCGGACGACGTCGGTTCGCCGTGGGCCATCGGGTCGAAGGACGGCGGCCACGACGCGATCCACCCGCAGCTGGGTTCCGAGGAGGACTTCGAGTACTTCGTCGGTCGCGCCCGGGAACTGGGCCTCGAGGTCGCCCTCGACCTCGCCCTGCAGTGCGCACCCGACCACCCCTGGGCGACTGAACACCCCGACTGGTTCTTCATCCAGCCCGACGGCACGATCGCCTACGCGGAGAACCCGCCGAAGAAGTACCAGGACATCTACCCGCTCAACTTCGACGACGACCGCAACGGCATCTACCGAGCGGTGCTGAAGGTGGTCCTGCACTGGGTCGGCCTGGGCGTCAACATCTTCCGCGTCGACAACCCGCACACCAAGCCGCCGAACTTCTGGGAGTGGCTGATCAGCGAGGTCAAGAAGCGGAACCCGGACGTGCTGTTCCTGTCCGAGTCGTTCACCCGGCCCGCGCGCCTGTACGGGCTCGCCCGGCTCGGGTTCACCCAGTCCTACACGTACTTCACCTGGAAGACGGAGAAGTGGGAACTCGAGCAGTTCGGTCGTGAACTGGCCGAGCACGCCGACGAGGCGCGCCCCAACCTGTTCGTGAACACCCCGGACATCCTCCACGAGAGCCTGCAACACGGCGGCCCGGGCATGTTCGCACTGCGCGCCGCCCTGGCCGCGACCCTCGCCCCGACCTGGGGCGTCTACAGCGGTTACGAACTCTACGAGCACGTCGCGGTCGCCGAGGGCAGCGAGGAGTATTTGGACTCCGAGAAGTACGAGCTGCGCCCGCGCGATTACAAGGCGGCCGCAAGCCGCGGTGAGTCGCTGGAGCCGTGGATCACCTCGCTCAACGAGATCCGCCGCCGGCATCCCGCCCTGCAGCAGCTGCGGAACATCCACTTCCACCACGTCGACAACCCGTCGCTCATCGCCTACTCGAAGATCGATCCGGTGACCGGCGACCGCGTCGTGGTGGTCATCAATCTCAACCCGTACGCCGCCGAGGAATCGACCGTATGGCTCGACCTGCCCCGACTCGGATTCGAGTGGTACGACCACTTCTCGGTCCGCGACGAGGTGTCCGGGGAGGAGTACTGGTGGGGGCAGGACAACTACGTCCGGCTCGAGCCGTGGCGCGCGGTGGCCCACATCCTGGCCCTGCCGCCGCTCGATCCCGCCGCCGCCGCGCGACTCGCCTACCGAATCCAGTGAGGTGCCCGTGACCGATCGTCGTGATCCCGAGTCCCCCACCGACCCCGAGTCCCCCACCGACCCCGAGACGCCCACCGGCCCGGAGACGCCCGCCGGCGCCGCAGGTTCTCTCCCCGACCCGAGGGCGAACGACCACGACCTGCGCCGCCTCGACGCGCTGACCCATCCGGAGCCGCACGCGTTCCTCGGGGCGCACGACGCACCGGGCGGGACCACGATCCTGCGCACCCTGCGACCCGACGCGCTGTCGGTGTCCGCGGTCATCGGCGGCGTCGATCACCCGATGACCCGCCAGACCGACGACCTGTGGGTCGTCACCGTGCCGATCGCCGACCTGATGGACTACCGCTACCGGGTCGTCTACCCCGACGGTTCCGGCGGCACCGCCGAGTTCGTGGTCGCCGACGGCTACCGGTTCCTGCCGAGCCTCGGCGACATCGACATCCACCTGTTCAGCGAGGGCCGGCACGAAGCGCTGTGGGAGGCCCTCGGGGCGCGCGTGGTCTCCTACACCACCGCCGACGGCGAGGTCACCGGCACCGCGTTCTCGGTGTGGGCGCCCAACGCGCACGGTGTGGCCGTCATCGGGGACTTCGACCGGTGGACCGGCCGTGTGGCACCCATGCGCAAGATCGGGGTCAGCGGTGTCTGGGAGGTGTTCGTCCCCGACGTCGGCGACGGCGCGCACTACAAATTCCGGGTGCACGGCGCCGACGGTGTGATCCGCGACAAGGCCGATCCGATGGCCTACCGGACCACGCCCCCGCCGTCGACCGCGTCGGTCGTCACGCAGTCGCAGCACGTCTGGTCCGACGACGCCTGGATCGCGCGCCGGGAGGCCTCCTCGCCCGAGCGCGAGCCGATGAGCGTCTACGAGGTGCACCTGGCGTCGTGGCGTCAGGGCCTGGGTTACCGCGAGCTCGCCCATCAGCTCGCCGACTACGTCGTCGAGAAGGGCTTCACGCACGTCGAGTTCCTCCCGGTGGCCGAGCATCCCTTCGGTGGTTCCTGGGGCTATCAGGTGACGTCGTACTACGCGCCGACGGCCCGGTTCGGGACCCCTGACGACTTCCGCTATCTCGTCGACCACCTGCATTCGCGTGGCATCGCGGTGCTCGTCGACTGGGTGCCGGCGCACTTCCCCAAGGACGAATGGGCACTGGCCCGCTTCGACGGCACCCCGCTCTACGAGCACGCCGACCCGATGCGCGGCGAGCAACTCGACTGGGGCACCTACGTCTTCGACTTCGGCCGTCACGAGGTCCGCAACTTCCTCGTCGCCAATGCGCTGTTCTGGTTCAGCGAGTTCCACATCGACGGTCTGCGCGTCGATGCCGTCGCGTCGATGCTCTACCTCGACTACTCACGTCCCGACGGACAGTGGCGGCCCAACATCCACGGCGGCCGCGAGAACCTCGAGGCGGTGCAATTCCTGCAGGAGACCAACGCGACGGTGCACAAGCATTTCCCCGGCGTCATCACCGTCGCCGAGGAGTCCACCGCCTGGCCGGGCGTCACCCGGATGACCGATCTCGGCGGCCTCGGTTTCAGCTTCAAATGGAACATGGGCTGGATGCACGACAGCCTCGATTACCTGTCGCGGGATCAGATCCACCGCAGCTTCCACCATCACGAGATCACCTTCTCGCTGATGTACGCGTGGAGCGAGAACTTCGTGCTGCCGCTGTCGCACGACGAGGTCGTCCACGGCAAGGGCACGCTCTGGACGCGGATGCCCGGCGACTCCTTCACCAAGGCCGCCGGCGCACGCGTCTACCTCGCCTACATGTGGTCGCATCCCGGCAAGCAGCTGCTGTTCATGGGCCAGGAATTCGGCCAAGTCGGCGAGTGGGCCGACAACCGCAGCCTCGACTGGCATCAGCTCGAGGGCTGGGAGGGAGAACTGCACTCCGGTATCTCGGCGTTGGTCACCGACCTGAACCGGATCTACCGGGCATCCCCTGCGCTCTACACCCAGGACATCACGCCCCTCGGCTACGAGTGGATCGACGCCAACGACACCGCGAACAACGTGATCAGCTTCCTGCGGTTCGGGGAGGACGGCTCGGTCGTCGCCTGCATCTTCAACTTCTCCGGCTCGGACCGTGTCGACTATCAGGTCGGGCTGCCGCAGAGCGGGGTGTGGGAAGAGATCCTCAACACCGACGCCGACGCCTACAGCGGCGCGGGCCGCGGCAATCTCGGAGCGGTGACCGCCGACGGGCCGTCGTATCACGGCCGCCCCACCTCGGCCCGGGTCATGCTGCCGGCCAACTCCGCCATCTGGCTGGCTCCCCGCCGTCCGTAAACCCACCATTCATGGGCAAACCCAGCACCTCGAGGGTGCTGGGTTTGCCGAAAAGGGGTGGGTCTGCGGTCAGTAGAGCGCGCTGGCCAGCTTTCGCCGAGCGGACACCACGAACGGTTCGGCCGGATCGAACAGCTCGAACAGCTCGAGCAACCGCGTCCGGGCGCGGGTGCGCTCCTCGCCGTTGGTCACGCGGACCACGTCGATGATGCGGTCGAAGGCCGCCTCGGGCTGCTGCGACAGCAGCAGGACATCCGCGGCCGCGAGCTGGGCGTCGATGTCACGCGGTGTCGCGGTCTCGACGATGCTCGGGTCGTGCGCCTGCGCGCGCAGGATGAACTCGAGGTTCCGCGCCGCCGACGCCGCCTCGACGTTCTCGGGTTCGGCCTCCGCGACCGCGCGGTAAGCGGCCAGCGCTCCGTCGAAGTCGCCGTCGTTGAGCTTCTCCTCGGCGGCGAGCATGCGCGGATCGGTCTGCTCGGGCTCGGGTGCCGCACCGGCGGGAGCGTCCGGCAGCACATTGCCGACCTGCGCGAAGATCTCGTCGATCCACGCGGTGATCTCCGCCTCGGACCGGACCCCGTTGAACGCGGTGACCGGTTGTCCCTGCACGATCGCGACCACCATCGGGATCGACTGCACCCGGAAGGCCTGCGAGATGCGGGGATTGGCGTCGACGTCGACCTTGGCGAGCACCCAGCGGCCCCCGGACTCGGCGGCGAGACGCTCGAGGACCGGCGAGAGCTGCTTGCACGGCCCGCACCATTCGGCCCACAGGTCGACGACGACGAGCTGCTGCATCGACCGGTTGAGAACCTCGGCCTCGAAGGTCTCCTCGGTGACGTCGATGACGCTCGCACCGGCCGCCGCGGGGGGTGCGGGCGGGGGCGGTGTGCCGGCGCCCGGGGTCTCGTCCGGTTGCGCCTGCGCGCGCTGGGTGGCCTGGGCCCGCTGCGACTGGGCGCGTTGGGCTTCGGCCCGTTCCTTGATTCCGCCGAGATCGACGGCACCGGTCATGGCCATGGCGGCAGCAGCCTGCTGACGGGCCGCCGCGGCGGCCTGCTGACGATTGGTTGGTCGCGTCACTCCTCTAGTGTGGCACGGCCACCCGGGCTCGACGACCGAGGTTCGCCCAGCGCGGACACCGGTCGTTCGCGCGGGCGGACCACACCGGCGAAGAACACGGCCAGCAACAGTGCGGCCAGCGCTGCGAGCAGTCCGGTGTCGAGACTCGTTCGGCTGCTGATGAACCCGACGACGGCGGGACCTGCGAGCATGCCGAGATACCCGCAGCCGACGACGATCGAGATCGTCCGGCCACCCGCGGAATCGGTGAGGTTGCCCGCGGCGGTGAAGATCTGCGGGATGAGGCCGGCCAGTCCCAGGCCGAAGACGGCCCATCCGGCGACGGCGAGTGCGGGTACCGGGGAGGCGATCGCGATCGTCATGCCGGCCATGCCGACGAGCGCGCCGACCCGGAGCACGCGGACCGCACCCACCGCGGCCACCACCGGGTCGATGACGAATCTCGCGATGGTCATCGTCGCGCTGAACGCACCGAACGCGATCGCGCCGATCGCCTCGCTGGTCCCGTGGCTCTCGACGATGTGCAGGGCACTCCAGTCGTAGGCGGTGCCCTCGGCGAGCATCAGCCCGAAGGCGACGACCGCGAGGAGCACCAGTCGACGCCGGTCGATGCCGTGCCACCACGACCCGGTGCCGGTGGACGAAGTGTCCGACGACGGGCTCGCCGCGGGCGTCTCGTCGTGTCCGACCAGGTGACGCGCCACCACGGCGACCGCCACGAAACCCACGATCGCCGCGCATGCGACCGTCGGCACGACCCCGACGTCAGCCCACAGCGTCGCGGCGACCACGCCGGAACCGACGAGGCTGCCCGCCGAGAAGAACCCGTGGAACGACGACATGATCGGTCGGCGGTAGGCGCGTTCGACCGCGACGGCCTGGGCGTTCATCGAGACGTCGAGACACCCGTTCGCGAAGCCGAAGGCCGCGAGGGCGGCGCCGAGGGTGAGCGTGTCGACGGCCAGGACCGGCGTGATGATGACACCCGACAGGAGCAGGGCGGCAACGGTGGTCAGCGGTCTAGAACCCCAGCGGTCGATGAGGGGGCCACACACCTGCATGCCGACGAACGCGGAACCGCCGAGCAGCAGCAACAGACCGCCCAGTTCGTCGTGTCCGACGTCGGTGCGTTCACTGATGACCGGGATGTGTGCCACCCACATGGCGGCGAGGAAACCGTTGAGAGCGAAGACCGTGGCGACCGCCCGCCGGGAGCGGCGGAGTTCGGTCGCGAGGTGCACCTGCACTCAGGAGCCCGAACCCAGGTGGCGTTCCACCCGCTCGACCTTGCCCGTGAGTTCGCCGGTGTGCCCGGGACGGATGTCGGCCTTGAGCACCAGACCCACGCGCGGAGCATGGGCGGCGACGGCGTCGGTGGCGGCCTTGACCACCGCCATCACCTCGTCCCAGTCGCCCTCGAGGTAGGTGAACATCGAGGTGGTCTGATGCGGGAGCCCGGACGCGCGAACGACCTCGACGGCGGCCGCGACCGCCGCACTCATCCCGCCGTCGTCGTCGACGGCGGTTCCGCCCGAGGGCGTGAGGCTGAATGCGACGATCAGTGGACTACCTCCGGGTCAGGCGGTTGGATCAGGCGGGGGCCTGCTGCGTCGACTGTCCGGTCGACAGCTCTGCGAGGTGGCCGTTGCGCTTGACCCACCACTCGAAGACGATCGTGCCGAACGGCGGGATGCTCGACGCGAGTGCCAGCAGGGTCACGATCGGGATGCCGATGCGTCGACCGCCGAGCGGGATCTCCCACTTCACGTCGTTCCACTTGAGCTGGTACGCGGTGATCAGGGCGACGATCACGAAGATGATGAAGACGGCGCCGTGGGTGGCGCCGGGAAGTGCGATGGCCTCGGGGTCGTCGTTGACGCGCTTGAGGACCATCCCGACGATCAGCCACGCCCAGGTGATCGCCTCCGCCACGGCGACGAGGCGGAAGCGCTTGGCGGGCGTGCTCAGGTCGAAGAAAGACAGCATGTTCCCCATTGTGCCTGCCGGCGGAGACTTCTACGACAAAGTGTCGTAGAAGTCTCCTTCAGCGGATCTGTCAGGCCTTCGGGACGCGGACGATCAGGGCATCGCCCTGGCCGCCTGCACCGCACAGTGCGGCCGCGCCGACGCCGCCGCCGCGACGCTGCAGTTCGAGGGCGAGGTGCAGGGTGATCCGGGCACCGGAGGTACCGATCGGGTGGCCGACGGCGATCGCTCCGCCGTTGACGTTGATCTTGTCCTCGTCGACGCCGAGCTGCTGGGCCGAGGCCAGGCCGACCGCGGCGAAGGCCTCGTTGATCTCGATGAGGTCGAGGTCGGCGGGGGCGATGCCCTCACGGGCACAGGCCTTGGCGATCGCGTTGGCCGGCTGCGCCTGCAGGCTGGAGTCCGGACCCGCGACGACGCCGTGGGCACCGATCTCGGCGAGCCAGGTCACGCCCAGCTCCTCCGCCTTGGCCTTGGACATCACGACGACCGCGGCGGCACCGTCGGAGATCTGCGAGGAGTTGCCCGCGGTGATGGTGCCGTCCTTGCGGAAGGCGGGGCGCAGACCCGACAGCGACTCGGCGGTGGTGTTGGCACGGATGCCCTCGTCCTCGGCGAACTGGATCGGGTCACCCTTGCGCTGCGGGATCGAGACCGGCACGACCTCGTCGTCGAACACGCCGTTCTTCCAGGCGGCGGCGGCGAGCTGGTGGCTGCGGGCTGCGAACTCGTCCTGCTGCTCGCGGGTGAAGCCGTCCTTGTCGTTGCCCTGCTCGGTGAGAGCACCCATCGGCTGATCGGTGAAGGCATCGTGCAGGCCGTCGAACGCCATGTGGTCGACGAGCTCGGTGTTGCCGTACTTGAACCCACCGCGGCTGTTCGGCAGCAGGTGCGGGGCCTGGGTCATCGACTCCTGGCCGCCGGCGACGACGACGTCGAACTCACCGGCGCGGATGAGCTGGTCGGCGAGCGCGATGGCGTCGATACCCGAGAGGCACATCTTGTTGATGGTCAGGGTCGGGACGTCCCAGCCGATACCGGCCTTGATCGCGGCCTGACGAGCCGGCATCTGACCTGCCCCCGCGGTCAGCACCTGGCCCATGATCACGTATTGGACCTCCGAGGCCGGGACCCCGGACTTCTCCAGGGCGCCCTGGATCGCCACCGCACCCAGGTCGACGCCACTGAAGTCCTTCAGCGAGCCCAGGAGGCGGCCGAAAGGAGTACGTGCGCCGGCGACGATGACCGTCGTGTTGTCAGCAGTCGAGGACATGGAAAGGAACCTCCGGGGGTGGTCGTGCGAGGGGCTACCGAGCGCCCGCTCTGTGCGCTCTACCCCTCAACGCTACCGTTGTGACATGAGCACCTCTGCATCTGACCCCAGCACTTCTGCCGGCGCGACCGCGCTGATCTCCGACCTGGTCGTCGCAATCGACCACGTCGGTATCGCCGTTCCGGACCTGGACGCTGCCAAAGAGTGGTATGCGACACACCTCGGCTTCGAGACGCTCCACCAGGAGACCAATGCCGAGCAGGGTGTCGAGGAGGCCATGGTCGGCCCCGCCGGCGGTGGCGCCGTCATCCAGCTCCTCGCCCCGCTGAACGAGGAGTCGACGATCGCGAAGTTCATCGGTCGCAACGGACCCGGACTGCAGCAGCTCGCGGTCCGCGTGACCGACGTCGACGCCGTCATGGCCCGCCTGACCGAGGCCGGCGTCCGCGTCCTCTACCCCGCCGCCAAGCGGGGCACCGCGAACTCGCGCATCAACTTCGTCCATCCCAAGGATGCGGGGGGCGTCCTCCTCGAGCTCGTCGAGCCGGCCGCCGACGCAGCGCACTGATCGTTTCCACGCTCCGCCTCGGCCCAAAACCGTTCGGCCGCTGACGAAATCCTCTCGGTTCGCACCCGGCCCGCACGCTGAGACGAATGCCGATGACGGCGCGTGGACACCCGAGTGGTCGTCCACGCGCCGCCACCGAAGGGCGTGTCGCCGATAAGGCCGACACCGCACCCCGCCCGGCTCCGACCGGGCTTCGACAGCCGGGCGTCTCGGATACACTGGCCCGCATGCCAGGTCCCGCACGGCAATTGCCCTTCGCGATCGTGATGCGCGGTTATGACCGTGAGCAGGTCGCCGACCATCTCCAGCGACTCGATGCCGAGTTGCGGGTTCTCGCCGCCGATCGCGACGCCGCCACCGCCAACGCCCACGAGCTCGCCTCCCATCTCGAAGAGGCGCGCGACGAGATCGCCGAACTCCGGCGCGAGATCGACAAACTCTCGGTGCCGCCCACCACCGCTCAGGGAATGAGTGAGCGCCTCTCACGCATGCTCCAACTCGCCTCCGACGAGGCCTCGGAGATGCGCGCCGAGGCCTCCGCCGAAGCCGCCGAGACTCTTTCGATCGCACGCCAGGAAGCCGCCGACATGCGCTCCGAGGCGGCCGCCGAGGCAGAGCGGATCCGCAGCGAGGCGCAGGCGGCGGCGAAGAAGCTCGTCGACGAGGCCTCGGCCCGCGCCCGCCAGGTCAAGGAGACCGCCGCGGCCAACGAGTCCGAGTCGGCACGCCTCATCGCCGAGCGAACCGCAGCGATGGAGGCCGAGCACACCAAGACGATGAAGGCGGCCAACGACGAGGCCCGCCGCATCGTCGAGAAGGCGAAGGCCGAAGTCGCCGAGCTGGAAGCCGTCAGCGAACGTGAACGTGCCGCCGAACGCGAACGTCACGATGCCGAAATCGCCGACCAGCGTGAGCGCGCACTCGACGAGGCCAACCACATCCGGCAGACCGCGCTCGACATCGCCGGCGAACGCCTCAACCGGTCGCGCGAGATGGCGCAGGCGGCCGACCGAGCGCGCCAGGAGATCGCGGCCAACCTGGGTCAGCTCCGCGACAAGCTCGCCGAACTGCCCGAGTTGCTGGCGCAGCCGGAGGACTCCGAGTACGACGTGCTCTCCGACACCGACGATCTCGAGCTGCTCAATCGCAAGCTGTCGCCGGAGGCCCGCGCCAACGCCTGAGCGGCATTCCGCGGGTCAGGTGTTCCGCAGTCGGAGCACCTCAGTAGGAGCTGAAGCTCTGAGGTCGGCTCAGAAGAGCCGGAACTCCGTGCTCTCCGCACCGCGCAGTGCTTCGTAATCCAGCACGACGCAACGTATTCCACGGTCTTCGGCGAGGGTTCGCGCCTGCGGCTTGATCTGCTGCGCGGCGAAGACACCGGCCACCGGGGCCAGGGTGGTGTCGCGGTTGAGCAGTTCCAGGTAGCGGGTGAGCTGCTCGACGCCGTCGATCTCGCCGCGTCGTTTGATCTCCACGGCCACAGTCGCGCCAGTGGCGTCGCGGCAGAGCAGGTCGACCGGTCCGATCGCCGTCATGTACTCGCGGCGGATGAGGGTGTGGCCGGGCCCGAGGGTCTCCACGTGTTCGGCGAGCAGTTCCTGCAGATGCGCCTCGACGCCGTCCTTGACCAGACCCGGGTCGATGCCGAGCTCATGCTGTGAGTCGTGCTCGATCGACGCGATGGTGATCCGCAGTTCTTCGCCGGCCTTGTTGGTGACGACCCAGTAGGCCTCTGCCTCGGTGCCCTCGGGGACGGCGGCCTCGGTGAGCCAGCACGGCGGGCTCATCCAGTTCAGCGGCTTGTAGGCGCGGTCGTCGGCGTGCACGCTCACCGACCCGTCGGACTTGATCAGAAGCAGACGCTTGGCCATGGGCAGATGGGCGGTCAGCCGCCCGACGTAATCGACCTGACACTCCGCGATGACGAGACGCACGAGCCCACCCTAGGGCATCGGCTGCACCGTTCTCACGTCCCCGCGCCGTTCCTCACGATCCCGCGGCGGGCCCTGAGGAGCGACCGGAGCCTGCGGAGGACGCCCCCTACCGCTCCCTGAGGAGCGACCGGAGCCTGCGGAGGACGCCCCCTACCGCTCCCTGAGGAGCGACCGGAGCCTGCGGAGGACGCGTCACGAAGGGTCACTGGTCGTAGTAGTGCTTGAGCATGAAGGTCTCCGCGTCGATGACCGCATCCTCCATCGCCGTGTGGACGTGCGGGAGGGTCGGATCGAAGCCCTTGAGGTCGACCGGCGCATCGGGATTCGGGGTGAGCCACTCCTCGCGCTGCCGTTCCACACTGGCTCGCACGACGCCGTCGGGATCGACGAGCGCCGCACGACGACCACTGTCGGCGAGCAGTCGTTTGATGCTGAGCACCATGGTCCGCGCGACCGCGTCGATGACACCGAGTCGTGAGATCTCGACGATCACCACGGTGAAGTCGTCCATGTCGGCCACTAGCCGCCGGTGAACGCTCTCGGCCCCGGCGAAGGTCAGGTCGCCCTGCAACTCGTAGACGCGAATCCGGTCGCGGCAGGTGCGCAGATAACTGCGCTCGCGTTCGCTCCACTCCGAGCTCACCGGGGTGTCGGTGAGGTCGTAGACCGTGCGGATGGTCACCCGGCTCTCGCGGGTGACGTTGAACATGTGGAGCCCGAGGTCCTTCGACAGGTGCTGGCACGTCTCGACGCCACGGACGCTGTTGCCGTGCTCGTCGAGTCGAGGCGAGTACACACCGATTCCCAGCTGCCCCGGCAGCACGGCGAGGATGCCGCCGCCCACGCCGCTCTTGGCGGGCAGGCCGACGGAGGTGACCCAGTCGCCGGCCCCGTCGTACATGCCGCAGGTGGTCATCACGCTGAGCAGCCGCTGGGCGATCTCATGGGTGAACACCAGACGGCCGGTGCGCGGATTGAGGCCACCGTTGGCGATGGTCGCGCCGATGCCGGCGAGATCGTCGGTCGTCACCCGGATCGAGCACTGGCGGTAGTAGAGGTCGATGGCCGCATCCGGATCGGTGTCCAGCGCACCGAAGCTGTCGAGCATGTACGCGATCGCACGGTTACGCGAGCCGGTGGCCGACTCAGACGCGTAGACCTCTTCGTCCATCGAGAGACGACGACCCGCACAGCCCGAGTAGAAGTCGAGGATCTCGGCGAAGGCCGACTCGATGTCGGCAGCGGTCACGTCACGAGTCGCCGGGAGCAGCATGGACGCCGCGAAGATGGCTCCGGCGTTGATCATCGGGTTCTTGGGGCGCCGGCGATCGTCGACGCTGATCTCGTTGAAGGCCTCACCCGACGGTTCGACGCCGATCTTGGCGTCCACCGCGGCGACCCCGTGCTTTCGTAGGGCCATCGCGTACGTCAGGG
Source organism: Gordonia sp. C13 (assembly GCF_023218005.1). Classification (NCBI taxonomy): domain Bacteria; kingdom Bacillati; phylum Actinomycetota; class Actinomycetes; order Mycobacteriales; family Gordoniaceae; genus Gordonia; species Gordonia sp. C13. The sequence goes on along the minus strand of NZ_JALPSY010000040.1, from coordinate 1,291 downwards.
GCTTCGACACCGACTGAATGGTGAAGGTCGTGGTGGAATCCCCGTGCGAGTACGTGAAGCCGTCATGGACACACATCGACAACCCGTATCCCTCGGGATCGACGACGGCCAGTTCGGGGATGTAGTCGGCGACGTGGCCGGACAGGTCGTCACGAACGTTGTCCATGATGTGGCGGAGATAGCCGTCGACAAGGGATTCCATGGGGCAATCTAAGCGTGTCCAGCGACGATCGGGTAGCCGACGCGGCGGACGACGCGACGAGGCACACAACAGCCGGGAATCCGGCACAGACGTGACTAGGCTGGGGCCCGAGTGAGTTCCGCCCCGAGGAGACAGTTGGGAGCACCGATGAAGCTGCTCGTCGCATACATCGCCACCTCCGGGGGCGAGGACGCGGTGGCCCTGGGTGCGTGCCTGGCACGCACCTTCGACGCCGAACTCGAGATCTGCATCGTCATCCCGCCCGAACCGGCCGGGGCCGACGACGCGGTGGAGAGACTCTCCGACGCCCTCGACAGCGCAGCACGACGCTGGCTCGACGAGGCGGCCGCTCGCCTACCCGACGACATCGAGACCACGACGACCATCGCCGAGCACGCCAATCCGGCCGAGGGACTCATCATCGAGGCCCGACGCACCAAGTCAGACATCCTCGTCATCGGCGGAGCCGGCGGAGGGATCAGCGGTCGGCACACGCTCGGAACGGTCGTCAACGACATCCTGCATTCGTCGCCCATCCCAGTGGCGGTCGCACCGCCCGGTTTCGCGCATCTCGGCGCCGACGAGGTCCGGGAGATCACCGTGACCATCGGTGACCGTCCGGGTGCGCCCCTGCTGTTCGAGACCGCCATCCGCAGTGGCATTCGAGCTCATCGGCCGATCCGACTGGTGTCCATTCTCGCGATCGACGACATGCAGCCCTGGCGGAACGTCCCCGAGGACACGGCGATCGAATCTGCTCGCGCACATGCCCAACGGGCCCTCGACGAAGCGAGAATCCAACTGCCGGAGAACTTCCCGGTCACATCGACGGTCGCACAGGGCTCCACGATCGAGGAAGCGGTCGAGGCGCTCGAGTGGCACGACGGCGATGTGGTGATGGTCGGTTCGAGCCGGCTGGCCGCCCCGAACACGTTGTTCCTGGGTTCCACAGCTGCGAAGATCCTTCGCGCGGTCTCCGTCCCGATGATCGTGGTGCCCAAGGGCACCGACTGACCCCGCCGCCGCCGGCTCGGGGTTTCGTAGAAGTTGTGCGCGCTATAGCCGCAGTGTTTCTACATTCTGGCGGGC
>NZ_JALPSY010000004.1:0-233608 GCF_023218005.1 Gordonia sp. C13 | reverse complement strand
GTCAGCGACGTCGACCGCGCCCGCGACTTCTACGCCAAGATCGGGTTCAACGCCGACCACGACCACACGGTCTCCGAGGACGTTCGCTTCGTCCAGATGACGCCGCCCGGTTCCGCCTGCTCGATCGCATTCGGCAAGGGCCTCACCGACGCCGAGCCCGGTTCGGTGAAGGGAATGCAGGTGGTCGTCACCGACATCAACGCCGCGCGCGACCAATTGCTCGCCGCCGGTGTCGATCCCGGCGAGGTCGACGTGCAGCCGTGGGGGCATTTCGTGTACTTCGCCGACCCCGACGGCAACCAGTGGTCGGTGCAGTACATGCCGTATCGCGACAACTGACTGCCGCGCCGCGGGCGGTCGTGGATACGGTGGGATATGCGATCCCCCATCGACGACTATCTCCAACAGGTTCTCCAGGACTGTCGTGACGACGACGCCGGGGACGTCATGTCCGGCAATCGTGAACTCGAACGGGCGGATCCGTCGTCCTTCGGCATCGCCCTGGCCACCGTCGACGGGACCGTCTACACCGCCGGCGACGCCGACCACGAGTTCTCCATGCAGTCCATCGCCAAGCTGCCCGCCTACGCCCTCGCGCTGCGGGACCGGGGACTCGACGGCGTCCTCGACCGCGTCGACACCGAACCGTCCGGCGATGCCTTCAACGAGATCTCCCTCGAAGCCGAGACCGGCCGCCCCCGCAACGCACTCATCAACGCCGGCGCCATCGCAGTCCACGGGATGGTCGACGGCGACAGCGCCACCGAACGGGTCGACCGCATCGCCGACCTGGTGAGCACCCTCGCCGGGCGCGAGCTGTCCATCGACAACGACGTCCACTCCGCCGAACTCGCCTCCGACGATCACAACACCGCCCTCGCCTACCTGCTGCGATCTGCGGGCAAGCTCGAATACGAACCCGACGAGGTCGTCGACGGATACGCCGCACAATGCGCGATCAAGGTCAGCTGCCGCGACCTCGCGGTCATGGGGTCGGTCCTCGCCAACGGCGGGCTGTCCACCACCAATGACGACGATAGTCTCCTCGAAGGCTGGATTACCCGGCACCTGCTGTCGGTGATGGCCACCTGCGGCATGTACGACGGCAGCGGCAGCTGGATGGCCAAGGTCGGGATACCCGCGAAAAGCGGTGTGAGCGGGGCGATCCTGGGAGTTCTCCCCGGTCAGGTCGGAGTCGCGGTGTGGTCGCCACGACTCGACGAGCAGGGCAACAGCGTGCGCGGCGTCGCCGTGTTCGAAAGGCTCTCCCGCGACATGGAACTGCACATGATGCACGTCGCGCCGTCAGGCATGCCGGCATTGCGCTCGGTCCACGAAGACGATGGTGCGACCGTTGTCGAACTCCAGGGCGACGTGCGCTTCGCGGGTGCGGAGATCATCGCAAGCCGTGCGTGCGAGGGTTTCTCGACCGACAAGGTCATCATCGACCTCACCCACGTCCGCGTCATGGACGACGCCGCCCGAGGGCTGCTGCGCGAAATCGCGAAACGACTCGAGGACGAATACGACACCACCATCGAGGACCCCAACCAACTCATGGATGAGGGACCGGACGACCAGGGCACCGACGAGTAATGAGGAGGCCGAAGCGGTTCCGCGTGCGATGGGTCGCGGCCCTCGCCGCCGTCGCCGTGCTCTTCGGAGTGACCCCGGCAGCCGTACGGGCCACCCCGGTCACACAGCAGTCCGTGGAGGTGTCGTCGTCCCCGGTTGCCACCGAATGCGCGGGCAAACCCGTCCGGGTCGACGCCCGCTGGTACTTCCCCGCCGGCCGGCCCACCGCTCTGGTCTGGCTCCAGCACGGCTTCTCCCGTAGCGCAGCCAATCTCGACGCGCTGGCGCGCGCCTACGCGAACTCGGGTTTCCTCGTCGTGAGTCCGACACTGGACTCGGTCAATCTCACCGGCTGTGCGGTCGCGTACAACATCGCCGACAACTCGGCCTTCGCCCGGACCATCGGCGGGGTGTTCGGCTCCGGCCGGGACGAAGGCAGTCCACTCGCGATGAGTCTTGTCCGGGCGCGGGAGGCGGCACACCGTCCCGACGTGACGATGCCGTACCGGATGGTCTTCGCCGGGCATTCGGCCGGCGGCGAATTCGTCGTGGTGGCGGCCGACGCACTCCGTCGCTCCGACCCGGTCGCCTACCGGCGCCTGGCCGGGCTCATGCTGTTCGATCCCGTCAACTCGTTCTTCGGCGCCCACTTCGCCTCCGCCGCAGTACCTCTCGGCGCTGACCGACTTCCGATCCGGGTGGTCGCATCGCAACCGTCGGTGTCCAACACGTTCGAATCCGGCGTGTCCATCCTGCAGCGGACGACGAGGCAGGATTTTCTCGGTTCACGTCTGGTCACCGGTGTGCACATCGATGCCGAAGGCGAGTCCACCGACCTGATCGGGGAACTGTCCGAGCTCGCCGTGCCCCGTCCACGCAACGGTCGGGTCATCCACACCCTGGCCACCGGATGGTCGTCGGACATGGTGGCCGACACCATGACCCGCACCTACTACCCCGGCGGACGCTACTACGACCTCCTCCTCTCGACGGCCACCGTCACCACGCTCCCCGTGCGCTGAGAAGGCCCGGACAGCGAAAAGCCCTCACACTCAACGAGTGCGAGGGCTTTTCAGCTGTCTTACGGCTTACCGGTATTCGTTGGAGAAACCGTAGTCGTCCAGCGGCACCGCAGCGCCGGCCGGGGCACCGAAGGTGCCGTCCGGGCTGTAGTAGGTGTCGTCGTACGACGGCACCGCGTAGGCCGCGGCACGTGCCTCTTCGGTCGGCTGAACCTGGATGTTGCGGTAACGGTTGATACCGGTACCGGCCGGGATCAGCTTACCGATGATCACGTTCTCCTTCAGACCGATCAGCTTGTCGCTGCGGCTGTTGATCGCCGCGTCGGTCAGGACACGCGTGGTCTCCTGGAACGACGCCGCCGACAGCCACGACTCGGTCGCGAGCGAGGCCTTGGTGATACCCATGAGCACCGGACGTCCGGCTGCGGGCTCGCCGCCCTCGGTGACCACCTGACGGTTGGCCGCCTCGAACTCGGCACGCTCGACGAGCGAACCGGGCAGGAACTCGGTCGCACCGTGATCGATGATCGTCACGCGACGCAGCATCTGACGGACGATCGTCTCGATGTGCTTGTCGTGGATCGACACACCCTGGCTGCGGTAGACCTCCTGGACCTCGTTGACCAGGTGGATCTGCACCTGACGGGGACCCATGACGCGCAGGACCTCGTGCGGGTTGGCCGAGCCCTCCATGAGCTGCTGGCCGACCTCGACGTGGTCACCGTCGGCGAGGAGCCGCTCGGTTCCGTCGTCGTGCTTGAACACGCGCAGACGCTGACGCTTCGGGATCTTGTCGATGACGACCTCTTCGGAACCGTCGTCCGGGATGATCGTGATCTTGTAGAAGCGGTCGTCGTCCTCGAGGCGAATCCGGCCGGAGACCTCTGCGATCGGCGCGACGCCCTTGGGGACGCGGGCCTCGAAGAGCTCCTGGACACGCGGCAGACCACCGGTGATGTCGTCACCGACGCCACCCTGGTGGAACGTACGCATCGTCAGCTGGGTACCGGGCTCACCGATCGACTGGGCCGCGATGATACCCACGGCCTCGCCGATATCGACGAGCTTGCCGGTGGCCATCGAACGGCCGTAGCAGTGCGCACACACACCGGTGCCGGTGGCACAGGTGAGGACCGAACGAACCTTGACCTGTGCGATACCGGCAGCGAGGAGAGCCTCGATGGCCGGGTCGCCGAGGTCGTGGCCGCGCTCGACGATGACGTTGCCGTCGGCGTCGACCGCGTCGGCGGCCAGGGTGCGTGCGTACGCCGAGGTCTCGACATGCGCGTCGCGGATGATCGAGCCGTCGGGCTGCTTCTCACCCAGCGGCACGTTGATGCCGCGCTCGGTGCCGCAGTCGGTCTCGCGAACGATGACGTCCTGCGACACGTCGACCAGACGACGGGTCAGGTAACCCGAGTCGGCGGTACGGAGAGCCGTGTCCGCCAGACCCTTACGGGCACCGTGCGTGTTGATGAAGTACTCGGCGACGGTCAGACCCTCGCGGAACGAGGACTTGATCGGACGCGGGATGAACTCACCCTTCGGGTTGGTCACCAGACCCTTCATGCCCGACAGGTTACGAACCTGCGTCAGGTTACCGGTGGCACCCGACTTCGGGATCATGATGATGGGGTTGTCCTCGGGGTAGAACTCCTCCATGGCCTTACCGACTTCTTCGGTGGCCTGCTTCCAGATCTCCACCAGTGCGTCGCGACGCTCGTCCGGCGTGAGAGCACCGCGCTGGAACTTGCGCTCCAGACCGTCGGCACGCTCCTCGTAGCGGTCGAGGATCTCTGCCTTCTGCGGCGGCACGAGCACGTCGGCCATCGACACGGTGACGCCCGAACGGGTGGCCCAGTAGAAGCCGACGTCCTTGAGCTTGTCGACGGTCTGCGCGACCACGATCATCGGGTAGCGCTCGGCGAGATCGTTGATGATCGCGGCCTGACGCTTCTTCGGCATCTGCTCGTCGACGAACGGGTACTCGATCGGCAGCAGCTCGTTGAATAGCACGCGGCCCAGCGTGGTGATGGTGGTCCACGGCTGACCGAAACGCCATCCCTCTGGGAACAGCTCGGCCTCGATCTCGGCCGGCGGACGCTGACCGGTCAGACGCACCTTGATGCGCGACTGCACAGTGAGCTGACCGCGGTCGACGGCCATGATGGCCTCGGCCGGGCTCGAGTAGACACCGCGCTCGATGTCCTCGCCGGACGCCGGGGTGTACTCGCCTGCGGCACCCTCCTTGAGGGTGGTCAGGAAGTACAGACCGGTCACCATGTCCAGACGCGGCATGGCGAGCGGGCGGCCCGATGCCGGCGACAGGATGTTGTTCGACGACAGCATCAGGATGCGTGCCTCGGCCTGCGCCTCCGCGGACAGCGGGAGGTGCACGGCCATCTGGTCACCGTCGAAGTCGGCGTTGAAGGCCTCACACACCAGCGGGTGCAGCTGGATGGCCTTGCCCTCCACCAGCTGCGGCTCGAAGGCCTGGATGCCGAGGCGGTGCAGCGTGGGCGCACGGTTCAGCAGAACCGGGTGCTCGGAGATGACCTCTTCGAGGACGTCCCACACCGCGGGGCGCTGACGCTCGACCATGCGCTTGGCCGACTTGATGTTCTGGGCCTGGTTCAGGTCGACCAGACGCTTCATCACGAACGGCTTGAACAGCTCGAGAGCCATCAGCTTCGGCAGACCACACTGGTGCAGCTTCAGCTGCGGGCCGACGACGATGACCGAACGGCCCGAGTAGTCGACGCGCTTACCGAGCAGGTTCTGACGGAAACGACCCTGCTTGCCCTTGAGCAGATCGCTCAGGGACTTCAGCGGGCGGTTGCCCGGTCCGGTGACCGGACGACCACGACGGCCGTTGTCGAACAGGGCGTCGACCGACTCCTGCAGCATCCGCTTCTCGTTGTTCACGATGATCTCGGGAGCACCGAGGTCGATCAGACGCTTGAGGCGGTTGTTGCGGTTGATGACGCGGCGGTACAGGTCGTTCAGGTCGGAGGTCGCGAAGCGGCCACCGTCGAGCTGAACCATCGGACGCAGCTCCGGCGGGATCACCGGCACGGCGTCGAGGACCATGCCCAGCGGCGAGTTGCCCGACTGCTGGAACGCGGCGACGACCTTCAGGCGCTTGAGAGCACGGAGCTTCTTCTGGCCCTTGCCGCTGCGGATGGTCTCGCGCAGCGACTCGGCCTCGGCGTCGATGTCGAAGTTCTCGAGGAGCTTCTTGATCGCCTCGGCACCCATCGAACCCTGGAAGTACTCGCCGTAGCGCTCTTCGAGCTGGCGGTACAGCTTCTCGTCGATGATGAGGTCGCCCGGGGCGAGCTTGACGAATTTGTCCCAGATCTCCTCGAGACCGTCGAGCTCACGCTGAGCGGAGTCGCGCATACGACGCATCTCGCGCTCGGCACCGTCGCGCACCTTGCGGCGCACGTCGGCCTTGGCACCCTCGGCCTCGAGCTCGGCGAGATCCTGCTCGAGCTTCTGCTGACGCTCGTTCAGGTCGGCGTCGCGCTGATCGGCGACGGCCTTCTTCTCGACCTCCATCTCGGCCTCGAGGGTCGAGAGCTCGTTGTGACGCAGTTCGTCGTCGACAGCGGTGATCACGTAGGCGGCGAAGTAGATGATCTTCTCGAGATCCTTCGGCGCCAGGTCGAGCAGGTAGCCCAGCCGGCTCGGCACACCCTTGAAGTACCAGATGTGCGTGACCGGTGCGGCCAGCTCAATGTGGCCCATGCGCTCACGGCGCACCTTGGCCTTGGTCACCTCGACGCCGCAGCGCTCACAGATGATGCCCTTGAAGCGGACGCGCTTGTACTTACCGCAGTAGCACTCCCAGTCGCGGGTGGGTCCGAAGATCTTCTCGCAGAACAGGCCGTCCTTCTCGGGCTTGAGCGTGCGGTAGTTGATCGTCTCCGGCTTCTTGACCTCACCGTATGACCAGTTGTGGATGTCGTCGGCCGTGGCCAGGCCGATCTTCAGTTCGTCGAAAAAGTTGACGTCGAGCACTTGTTACCTTTCCAGAGCTCTGTTGTCAGTGGTGAGGATCAGTTGGCGAGGTCGTCGACGGTCGCCGACTCGTTGCGCGACAGGTTGATTCCGAGGTTGGCAGCAGCGCGCTCCAGATCCTCGTCGTCGGTGTCGTGCATCTCGATGGCGGCACCGTCGGAGCTGAGCACCTCGACGTTCAGGCAGAGCGACTGAAGTTCCTTCAGAAGCACCTTGAACGACTCGGGGATGCCCGGTTCCGGGATGTTCTCGCCCTTGACGATCGCCTCGTAGACCTTCACGCGGCCCACCACGTCGTCCGACTTGATGGTGAGCAGCTCCTGCAGGGTGTATGCGGCGCCGTACGCCTGCATCGCCCAGCACTCCATCTCACCGAAGCGCTGACCACCGAACTGCGCCTTACCACCGAGCGGCTGCTGGGTGATCATCGAGTACGGACCGGTCGAGCGAGCGTGGATCTTGTCGTCGACCAGGTGGTGCAGCTTGATGATGTACATGTAGCCGACCGCCACGGGGTACGGGAACGGCTCGCCGGAACGACCGTCGAACAGCGTCGCCTTGCCGTCGCCGTTGACCATGACCTCGCCGTCGCGGTTGGGCAGCGTCGAGGACAGCAGTCCGGTCAGCTCCTCCTCGCGCGCACCGTCGAACACCGGGGTGGCGGTGTTGGTGTCGGGCTCCGCCGAGTACATGTCCTCGGGCAGGTTCTCGGCCCACTCCGGAACACCGTTGGCGACGTCGATGTTCCAGCCGGCCTTGGCGATCCACCCGAGGTGGGTCTCCAGGATCTGACCGATGTTCATACGACGCGGGACACCGTGGGTGTTCAGGATGATGTCGACCGGGGTGCCGTCGGGCAGGAACGGCATGTCCTCCTGCGGGAGGATCTTGCCGATGACGCCCTTGTTGCCGTGGCGACCGGCGAGCTTGTCGCCGTCCTGGATCTTGCGCTTCTGGGCCACGTAGACGCGGACCAGCTCGTTGACGCCGGGCGCGAGATCGTCGTCGTCGTCGCGGCTGAACACGCGCACGCCGATGACCTTGCCGGTCTCGCCGTGGGGCACCTTCAGCGAGGTGTCGCGGACCTCACGGGCCTTCTCACCGAAGATGGCACGCAGCAGACGCTCTTCCGGGGTCAGCTCGGTCTCGCCCTTCGGGGTGACCTTGCCGACCAGGATGTCGCCGTCGCGGACCTCGGCACCGATGCGCACGATGCCGCGCTCGTCGAGGTCGGCGAGGACCTCGTCGGAGACGTTCGGGATGTCCCGGGTGATCTCCTCGGCACCGAGCTTGGTGTCGCGGGCGTCGATCTCGTGCTCCTCGATGTGGATCGAGGTGAGGACGTCCTCTTCCACGAGGCGCTGCGACAGGATGATCGCGTCCTCGTAGTTGTGGCCCTCCCACGGCATGATCGCCACGAGCAGGTTCTTGCCGAGCGCCATCTCACCGTTCTCGGTGCAGGGGCCGTCGGCGAGGACCTGACCGGCCTCCACGCGCTGGCCCTCGTCCACGATCGGACGCTGGTTGGCGCAGGTGCCGTGGTTCGAACGCGCGAACTTGCGCATCCGGTAGGTGTCACGGGTGCCCTCGTCGGACATGACGGTGATGTAGTCGGCCGAGACCTCTTCCACCACACCGGTCTTGGACGACACGATGACGTCACCGGCGTCGACGGCGGCACGGAGCTCCATGCCGGTACCGACCAGCGGCGACTCGTTGCGCACCAACGGCACGGCCTGACGCTGCATGTTCGCACCCATCAGGGCGCGGTTCGCGTCGTCGTGCTCGAGGAACGGGATCATCGCGGTCGCGACCGACACCATCTGGCGCGGCGAGACGTCGAGGTACTCGACATCGGTGGCGCCCACGAACTCCACCTCGGAGCCCTTCTTGCGCACCAGCACACGCTCGTCGGTGATACGGCCGCTGCCGTCGAAGTTGGTGTTGGCCTGACCGATGAGGAAGCGATCCTCCTCGTCGGCGGTCATGTACTGGATCTCGTCGGTGACGACACCGTCGACGACCTTGCGGTACGGGGTCTCGATGAAGCCGAACGGGTTGACCCGCGCGTACACCGAGAGCGAACCGATCAGACCGATGTTCGGACCCTCAGGGGTCTCGATCGGGCACATACGGCCGTAGTGCGACGGGTGGACGTCGCGCACCTCGAGGCCGGCACGCTCACGGCTCAGACCGCCCGGGCCCAGCGCCGACAGACGACGCTTGTGGGTCAGACCCGACAGCGGGTTGTTCTGGTCCATGAACTGCGACAGCTGGCTGGTTCCGAAGAACTCCTTGATCGCCGCCACGACGGGACGGATGTTGATCAGGGTCTGCGGGGTGATCGCCTCGACGTCCTGGGTGGTCATGCGCTCACGCACGACACGCTCCATACGCGAGAGGCCCACGCGGATCTGGTTCTGGATCAGCTCGCCGACGGTACGCAGACGACGGTTGCCGAAGTGATCGATGTCGTCGACCTCGACGGGAACCTCCACACCACCGGGCACGGTCATGTAGGTGGTCGTGTGCGGGTCGGCCTCGTGCAGACGCACCAGGTACTCGACGGTCGCGATGATGTCCTCGCGGGTCAGGGTCGACTCGCCGAACATCGGGTTGTCCGTCAGGCCCAGCTTCTTGTTGACCTTGTAGCGGCCCACGCGGGCGAGGTCGTAGCGCTTGTCCTTGAAGAACAGGTTCTCCAGGAGGTTCTCCGCGGACTCCTTGGTCGGCGGCTCACCCGGACGCAGCTTGCGGTAGACCTCGAGCAGCGCCTCGTCCTGGTTGGCGGTGTTGTCCTTCTCCAGGGTCGACATCATGATCTCGGAGAAGCCGAAGCGCTCGGTGATCTCCTCGGTGGTGAAACCGAGGGCCTTGAGCAGCACGGTGACCGGCTGACGGCGCTTGCGGTCGATACGCACACCCACGGTGTCGCGCTTGTCGACGTCGAACTCCAGCCACGCACCGCGACCCGGGATCACCTTGACGGTGTGCAGGGTCTTCTCGGTGGCCTTGTCGATCGACGCGTCGAAGTACACGCCGGGGCTGCGGACCAGCTGGCTCACCACGACACGCTCGGTGCCGTTGATGATGAAGCTGCCCTTGTCGGTCATGATCGGGAAGTCGCCCATGAAGACGGTCTGCGACTTGATCTCACCGGTGTTGTTGTTGATGAACTCAGCGGTGACGAACAGCGGAGCCGCGTAGGTCATGTCCTTGTCCTTGCACTCCTCGACGGAGGCCTTGACCTCGTCGAAGTGCGGCTCGGAGAACGACAGGGACATCGACCCGGAGAAGTCCTCGATCGGGGACAGCTCGTGGAGGATGTCCTCCAGCCCGCCCGTCGGGTTCTCTTCTCCGCGGGCGATCGCCTTGGCGCGCCACTCCGGGGACCCGACGAGCCATTCGAAGGAATCGAGTTGGAGGTCGAGGAGGCCGGGGACCTCCAGCGGCTCGCTGATCTTTGCAAACGACGCGCGATGCGGCGCGCCGGGGATTGTTGAGGTGGACTGGCGGTTGACTGCCAAGATGCGTCCTTCCAACACGACGTTATTCACAACCTAGATGTGCGGTGGCTTGATGGGCCGTTCGCTGGTGACACCCTGAGATCGGCGATCACCGCAGCACACACAACTAAGAGTGGCCGTAGAAGGATCGATTGATGGACAGGAGGCAGCCAGCGCAACGTCCAACTGTAGCAGAAAATAGACGCACTTTGTCAAGCCCGTCAAGAAACGATTTCGCACGGGTGGCTGCCTGCACTCAATCGCTGGTCACAGCCTGGCCCGACAACGCCCAAACGTCAAGCGGTACGCGCCAATTTGGCGAACTTGTCCCGGGACTCACCCGGTGACCTGGCGATCAGAAGGGCTCGACGCCCTGGATCCGCCACGTGTCGCCCTCCCTGACCATGGCGAACTGCGCGCGCGGTGCACCGCTGTTGGTGGCCATGCTGTTCTGCGTCTCGCTGATGATCAGGTTGGCGATCACGGTCGCACGGTCGCCGGCCAGGTCCTTGACGCCCAGGGCATCGACCCGGCACTCGGCACCGGTCTTGGTCTGCGTGATCAGGTCCTTCTGCGCCTTGAAGGTCTTGTCGAACTCCTCGCGCGCCTGCCCCGTCAGGGCATCCTGTGCGCGTTTCTGCCAGTCGTCGAGCTCGGTGTGCTCGTAACCGAACACCGCGCAGATCCGTTGCTGCGCTTGCCCGGTCAGTTCCGAGGTGGCCTCACGCTCGATGAAGGCCTTGTTCGGGCCGATGCTCGCACCGGGGTGGAAGGCCAGGACCAGGGCGGCGATGCCGAGGACCACCGCGACCGCGGCGAGGATCGCCGCGAGCGGGGTCGACCGCACCTTCTCGCCCACACCGCTCCCCCGCCGGCCTCGAGGGGCGTCCCCTGAGGTGTCGGCCGCCGCGTCCGCCGCAGTCGGGTCGGTCGAGCTGGGACGCAGGGTCGAGACCCGGGAGACCGGCCTCTTCGGCTTGGTCAGGTCGGGCTTGCTGGAATCGGACTCGGTGAGGTCCGGCGTGGCGGGCGACTCGGCGACGGTGGTGACCTCGTCGGACTTCGACATGGAGACGCCGGCGTCGGTGGTCGCCTCGTCGGACGTCGACGGGGTGACACCGGTGTCGGCGGTGACCTCATCGGATTCCGGACGGACGGGACGGGTGTGTCCGGCGACCTTCGGCGTCGGGCGACGCTTTCCTGCGGGCTTCCTCGGGTTCTGGGCCATCAGTTTCCGCCTCCCGGTGCCGGCGCGGGCGCCTGACCGTTTCCGGCCTGACCCGCGTCTGCGTAGGCGATGCCTTCCAGGCCGAGGAGGTTCTCGGCCTTCCAGAGGTCGCCGTCCTTGACCATGCTCACGTCGAATCCGCGCGTCTCGTCGACGCCGGGCTGGCCGGGCCGCTCGAGGGTCGTGACGACGTAGACCAGGGCCTTGGCCTTCTTCTCGTCGGGGTTGACCTCGGTCGGTGCGCTGCGCACCAGGCGCGCGCTGAGCTTGGCGGCCTCGGGTCCCGCCTGCGACAGCATGTCGAGCACGCTGCCGTCCTTGCCGCCGAGCACCTCTTCCTTGGCCTTGCCGGTCAGGGAGGCCTCGGCACGCTTCTTGAAGCCGTCGAGATCGGTGGGATCGATCGTGGTGACGTTCAGTACGGCCTGCTCGGCCGCCTGGGTGGCGTCGTCACGCGTCTGCTGCGCGGGGTACTGGTTCGCGTAGACGTCGTAGGCGCGCACTCCGAACACGACCACGCAGACCGTCGCCGCGATCACCGCGATGATCGCCAGGGCGAGCGGCGCGACACCGGCGATCCGCGTCCACGCGGGTCGGGTGCTCTTCTCGGTCGGATCAGTGTCCGAGTGTGCTGAGTGTGAGGGTTCGGGGGTGCCGGTCATAGCAGAAGACACTGTATAGATCGCTCCTGAGCGCAGGCCAAGGCCGAGAGTCCGCCGGGGGGCGGAGTCCGGGCCCTGGACGGCCTGCGTTCGTCTACTTGGGCCGCACGCCGAGCAGCGCTGCGAGCTGCTGGGCCAACGGGTTGAGGTTCAGCTTGTCGGGGTCCTTCTTCGGCGTGGAGTCCCACGGCTGCGGGTACGCGGGATTCGCGTACTGCGCACGATCCGCACCGCGCACACCCGTCGGATTGCCGAGCGGCACGGTGCACTTGGCCTCGGTGTTGAACGGGAATTCGTCGTAGTGCTTGTCGAAGTTCGGGTTCTTGCGTCGCATCTCGGCCATGACCGCGTCGGTGCTCTCGTAGCCCCGGGTACATGCGGCCGGGTTGTTGGTCTCGAGGACGACGCCGAAGTGGATCTGGCCGTCGCCGGGGGCCGGCGAGTGGCTGCCTGCCGACAACGCGGACAGCATCGCGAAGGTCATCGACGTGGTGTAGGTGGCCGGCTCGATGGTCCGGGCCACCTCGGAGAGGTCCTTCACGACCTTGGAGATGTCGTTGCCGTTCTTCTGGATGAGCTCGGAGATCTGCGTCGCCGACAGGGTGCCGGTGGTCAGCAGACGCCGCAGGTCCGGGTCTGATGACGCGAGGGTCGCGGTGACCAGGTCGAGGTTCCGCGACCACGTGAGGATCGCGTCCGACTGGTCGGCCTGTGTCGCGAGCACGACGTTCGAGTCCTGGATGAGGGACACGACCTGGGGCAGGTTGTCGACACCTGCGCGCGACAGCTTGCCCAGCGAGTCGACGAGGCGGGTCAGGTTCTCGCTCTGACCGTTGAACGCCTTGCCGAGCTCGGTGATCACGGTGTGCAGGTCGTCGACCGGGATCGACGAGGTGAAGTCGATCGCCGACTTCACGACGTCCTCGAGCGGCTCGGGCAGCTTGTACTTCGTGATGACATCGCCGCCCTTGAGGTACGGCCCCTCCGCGGAGGTCGGCTGGAGGTCGACGTACTGCTCACCGATCGCCGAACGAGACGCGACGACCGCGGTCGCCGACGCCGGGATGTCCGGGCCGCCCGAGTCGATGTCCAGGGCGACGTCGACGCCGGTCTTGGTCAGCGTGAGTCCACCGACACGACCGACCGGGACACCCTGGTACGAGACCTCGGCGTTGGTGAAGATGCCGCCGGAATCGGGCAGCTCCGCGGTGACCGTGTACATGCCGACACCGGCGAGCTTGTCGAGCCGCGCATATTTGGCACCGACATACACCAGCGCGATCAGGCCGACGACGACGAACACGATCAGCTGGATCTTGACGAGTCTGCTGGTCATCGTCCTGCTCCTGTAGGTGCCTGCGACTTGGGTGCGATACCCAACGCCGCGAGCGGGCCGTCGAGAATGCCCTGTCCCGGCTTCGCAGGTGCGGGCATCGGGCCGGCGCCCTCGGCCGATCGTGAGAACGATGCCGCCGGGTAACGCCCGCCGGACGGCGGCGTGTTCGGTCCCGGCCGCCAGTTCGGGCCGGGCGGCAACAGCGTGATGGTCGGCCAGCCGTAGCGAGGTCCGTTACCGCCGTAGTACGGGTTCCGCTTGTCGACGGGCACCTTCACGCGGGCCGGCGGCGAGTACTTCGGTGTCCCCTGCCCCACGCCGAGAGCCTCGATCTGGTTGAGGATGCGCAGGTCCAGCGTCATGAAGAGGTTGGTCGCGTCGCCCTTCACACCAGGCAGCAGCCAGTCCGGGAACGGATGGGTCAGCATTAGCGGTGCGGCGGTGATCAGGTCCGGGGCGGCCGCGGCGAGCTGGGTGAGCACCGGGCGCAGCGCCTTCAGGTCGTTGATCAGGGCCTTGCGCGACTTGCCGAGCACGTCGGTGCCGACCTGACCGAGCTGGTCGAGCTTGGTCAGCAGTTCGACGAACTGCGGGCGCTGTTCCTCGAGCACCTCGATGCCCTCCGGCAGCTGCTTGAGGATGCGGTCGATCTGCGCGGTCTGCTTCTCGGTACGCGCCGACAGCTCGGCGAGACCGTCGATGGCGCCGATGATGTCGTCACGCTGGCGGTTGAGACCGGCGATCAGCTTCTCGGACTGATCGATGAGGTCGCGGACCTTGTCGGTCCGGCCGTCGAGCGTCTTGTTCAGCTCGGTGACGATCGGCTGGATCTGGTTGATGCCGCCGCCGGTGAGCAGCAGCGCGAGCGCGCCGAGGACCTGCTCGATGTCGGTGGCGGTGCGCGTCCGCGACGTCGGGATCGGCTCCGCCGGGTTCTGGCGCGGCGCGTCGGCGCTGCCGTCGGGTTCGCTCAGCGCGACGAACTTCTCACCGAGCAGCGAGGTCTGCTGGACGCTCGCCTCGGATTCGTCGGACAGGTCGACGTCGTTCTTCACCTCGACCGTGACCTGCGCAAACCATTGATCCTTCGGCACCTCGACCTTGGTCACTCGGCCGACGGGGATGCCGTCACGTTTGACCATCGACTGGGGTACGAGGTCGAGCACGTCGTCGAACTGGATCTTGTAGGTGCGCGGGTCGCCGCCGGTGTCGACGCCACCTGGCAGCGGCAGCGACTGGATGCCGTTGGACATGCAGCCCGACACGAGCACCGTCAGCGACAGGACCGCACCGGCCAGTGCCGCACGCATGGAACGCGGGTTCATCAGTTGCCTCCCCGGGGTCGCGGGGTGGTGGACTTGGTGGTCGACGACGATGCGGGTGCACGTGCGGCCGGCGGCGCGGGTGCCCGCGACGATGACGGGGTGCCGAGCTCGGGATCGGGGTTACCCGGGACCGTGCCGGGGACCGGCGCCCTCTGCAGCTTGTTGTTGCTCATGATGCCGAAGGGGAGCACCGGCAGAAGCGGCTCGAGCACGCCGTCGGTGATCTGCTTGCCCAGGGCCTCACACTGGCTGATCAGCGGCCGGAGCGTGTTGCTGAACTGCGTGGCCTGCGGGTTGCCCGGAAGCAGCTGACCGAGATCGAGCAGCCGGCACTGGGCGCCGATCAGGTCCTGCAGATCCGGGATCGTCAGACGCATCGCCAGGGTTCCCGACTCCGCGTCGTAGGCGTTGATCAGGTTGCTGATCGTGACCGGCAGAACGGTGAGGATCTCTTTGAGGTTGGTCTTCTGGTCGAGCAGCGCCTGAGTGGTCGGCTGGAGATCCTTGACGGTCTCGCCGATCTGCTCACGGTTCTCGTCGAGAAAGCGTGCCACGTCGCCGAGGGCGATCGACAGCTTGTTCAGCGCCGACGCGAGCTGGTCGCGTTCGCCTGCCAGGAACTGGTTGAACGAGGCCATCTGCGTGTTGAACTGCCGCACCTGGGCGTCGTTCTCGCGCAGCGCGCCGACGAAGGTGTTGAGGTTCTTGACCGTGTCGAAGAGGTTGCCGCGCGAGTCGCTGAGGGTCGTGGTGGCCTTCGACAGGTTCTCGATGGCCGCGCCGAGCTTCTCGCCGTTGCCCTCGAGGTTCGCGGCGCCGGTCGCGACGAGTTCGCTCACCGCGCCCTGACGTCCGGTGCCGTCGGTCTTGTTGGCACCGTCGGGACCGAGAGCGTCGGACAGTTCCTTGACGCTGCGGTAGAGCTCGTCGACCTCCACCGGGACCATCGTCTGGTTCACGTCGAGGGTGATGTCACGCGAGGCCTTCGGCCCACCGGTGTAGGCCGGGGTCAGCTGCACGTAGCGGTCGGCGACCACCGACGGGATCACCTGCACGGCGCGGACGTCCTCGGGCAGGGTGATGCCGCGGTCGACGGTCATCGTCACCCTCACGGTGTCGCCCTGCGGCGTCACCGAGTCAACCTTGCCCACTGCCACGCCGAGGATGCGCACGTCGGAACCGGAGTAGATGCCGACCGAACGCTTGAACGTCGCGGTGATCTTGGTGGTCCCGATCGACGAGAACACCCACCACAGCGCACCGGCGACGACCAGCGCGATGATCAGGCCGAGGACGAGCGCCACGATGTGACGGGGTGTGAACCACCGGCCGGGGCCGGAGGTCTGTGTCAGGTCTGGCGCGGTCATCAGCCTGCCTCCGTTCCGCCGTTGTTCTGGTCCAGCGTCTTGTTCGGCGGACGCGTCGTGTTCTGCTGCGGCAGCGCCGGCGGCAGCAGGTTCACCACGGACGACTCGAACCAGCGACCGTTACCGAGCACGTTGGCGTAGAGCCGATAGAACGGCGCCATGTACTTGATCGAGTCGCGGATGTTCTGGTTCTGGCGCTGCAGCAGCTCGTTGACGCCCTTCAGCGCGTCGAGCGCCGGTCCGATCTGTTCCTCGTTGTCACGGACGATGCCGGTGAGCGAGTCGCCGAGGCTCGTCGTGCTGGCCAGCAGCGCGGAGATGGACCGCTGCCGGTTGTTCAGCTCGTCGAGCAGCTGTCCCGCACCGGCGATCAGGCGCACGAACTCCTCGTTGCGATCGGCCAGCAGCTTTGACGTGTCCTTGGTCGCGGAGAGGAGCTTCTGCACCTCCTGGTCACGGCTGGCGATCGTGTTGGACAGACGCGCCAGGCCGTCGAGGGCCGGGCCGGTGGTGCCGGCGGTGCCCGAGAAGGCGTCGGACAGCACGCGCATCGACTCGGCCAGCTGATCGTTGTCGAAGTCCTCGATCTGATTCGTCGCCGCCGAGAACGCCTCGATGACGTCGTAGGGCGCGACCGTGTCGGTCAGCGGGACGTCGGGATCGGCGGGCTCGCTGCCGCGCGGGTTCAGCGACAGGAACTTCTGACCCAGGATCGTCTTGATCTGGATCGAGGCCTGCGTCTGGTTACCGATCCAGGTGTTCTCCACCTTGAAGGTGACGTCCACGCGGTCTCCGTTGAGCTTCACGTCGTCGACCTCGCCGACCTTCACGCCGGCGACACGCACCTCGTTGCCGGGCTTGAGCCCGGCGGCCTCGCTGAACTTCGCGGTGTAGCGGGCGCCGGCGCCCAGCAGCGGGACGTCGGTCAGGTAGAACGCGCTGAGTCCGAGCATCATCAGGATCAGGATGCCGATGGCACCGATGCTCACCGGGCTGCGTCGACCACCGAACCGGCGATGCGGGTGCTGCTTCGGCGCATCCGCCCTGGCTGCGTCGTCCTGGTTGTCGTACTGGTCTGCCATCGTGGTCACCCCCCTGGCTTCTCGTCGGCCCAGCAGCGGGTTGCCGCACTGGTGTAGAGCACGTGATTGATGTCGGGCAGCGGAACCACCGGCTGGGTCAGCAGTGTCGACTTGCCGTTGCCGGCCACCACGTCGATGCCGCACAGATAGAACTGGAACCAGGAGCCGAAGGTCGCGGCCCGGCCGATCTTCTGCGCCTTGATCGGCAGGTTGGTGAGCGTCTCCTCGATGTCCGCGTCACGCTTGTTGATCTGGTCGGCGAGCGACTTCAGACCGGCGATGTCGCCCTGGATGGACGGCCGCGTCGCGCCGAGGATGTTCGCGGTGACCGAGGTCAGGTTCGACACCGACGTGATCGCCGACCCCACCGAACCGCGCTGCCCCGCAAGGCCGGTCACGAGCTTCTCGGTGTTGTCGAGGAGGCTGGTGAACTGCTTGTCGTTGCGGTTGACGGTGTCGAGGACCTTGGTGAGGTTCCCGATCAGTTCACCGATCACCTTGTCCTTGTCCGCGATCGCGTTCGTCAGGTCCGCGGTGTCGCTGACCAGGCGCGTGATCGAGCCGCCCTGACCGTCGAAGATCGCGATGATCTGCTCGGTCAGCTTGTTGACGTCCTCGGCCGACAGCTGCTGGAACAGCGGGCGGAACCCGTTGAACAGTTCGGTGAGGTTCACCGGCGGATGCGTGTCGGTGCTGCCGGGTTCCAGACCGAAGGTATGGCCCTGAGGCACGGTCTGCGACGGGTCACCCGCTCCCCGCTCGAGGCCGAGGTATCGCAGACCGGTGAGGTTCCGGTAGCGGATGTAGAGCTGCGTGCCGTCCGGCAGCCGGTCGCGGTCGACGTTGAACGAGACCATCGCCCGGTTGCGGTCGTAGACCTCGACCTTCTCCACCTGTCCCACCCGGACGCCGGCGATGCGGACGTCGTCTCCGGCGTTCAGCAGCGTGGCGTCGGAGAAGACGGCCTTGAACTCGGCGCCGCCGTCACCGCCGGCGTTCGCGATGGTGAGCGCGAGCAGGCTGGTGGTGACCACGGTGACCACCGCGAAGATGATCAGCTTGACCAGGGGCGCGACGATCGACCTCATTTGATGTCGACCTTCGCTCCCTGGAGGGCGCCGCCGGCGATCATGGTGACCCAGGTCGGCACCGACTCCGGCGACTCACCGGTGGTCGCGCCGTAGATCACCTGCAGCTGCTTGCGATAGTCCGGGTCGTCGAACGGGTTGGGCTTCACCGTTCCCGCGGGGATCCCGCTGAACTGCGGCTGCGGGAGTTGCTTGACGGTCCGCGGGCCCGCGTTGCGTGACGGCGGCTGGTAGCTGCCGTCGGCGAGGCCGCCACCCGGGTACTGCGGGAACGGGCGACCGTTTTTGGCGGGCTCGTAGCACACGGCGGGCGGGTCGAGATCCATGAAGCGGGGTTCGTCCTGGTTCGGTAGGTAACGGCCACGGGGGTTGACGAACTGCAGGTTCACGCGCACACCGGGGTTCTTGGTGCCCTCGCCCACGATGTTGCGTGACTCGGGGATCAGGCCGGCGAAGTTGCGGAAGGTGCAGACGAACGTCGGGGACTGCTTGGCCAACCCGACGAGCAGTTGCTCGGAGTCGACGAACAGGTCGATCAGGTCGGTCCGGTTCTGGCGCAGCCATCCGGTGAGGTCGTCGGACGCCACACCGAGGGTCGCGATCAGTGTCCGCAGATCGCTCTGCCGTTCGACGATGGTGTTCGACGTGGTGCGGAACGAGTCCAGCGCATCGACGACGTCGGGCAGCGCCTGCGAGTAGGTCTGCGAGAAGGACGCCAGTCCCTCGAGGGTGCCCTCGAGGTCGGGCAGGTTCCGGTTGACCGCGACGAAGATCTGGTCGAGCTCCTCGAGCGTCGTGCCGAGCTGCTCACCGCGTCCCGACAACGCCTTGGACAACGAGGTGAGTGTCGCGTTGAGGTCCTGCGGCGGGATCGCCTCGAGCACCGGCAGCAACTTGTCGAACAACTGCTGGACCTCGAGGGCGTTGCCGCTGCTATCGGTCTCGATCGTCGCGCCGTTGGTCAGCGTCGGTCCCGTGTTGTCCTCGGGAACCTGGAGCGCCACGTACCGCTCGCCGAAGAGCGTCTTCGGCAGGATGCGCGCGGTGGTCTTGTCGGACAGCTCCGAGGCCTTGGTCGGATCGAGGCCGAGGATGACCTCCACCGAGCCGTCGGGGGCGGGCTTGACCGCACGGACCTCGCCGACGATCATGCCGCGCGCCTTCACGTCGGCGTTCGCGGGGAGCGCGTTGCCGGTGGAGTCGGTCAGCAGGGTGACGTCGGTGAAGTCCTGGAACGTCTTGTTGAACTTGGTGATGGTCGCGGTCAGGAACAGTGCGACCACGATGAAGAAGACCAGGCCGAGCAGCCTCTTACGCAGGGTCGACACGCCTAACCTCCCACTCTGACCGTCGTGGTGGTGCCCCAGATGGCGAGTCCCAGAAAGAAGTCGAGGACCGCGATGAGGACCAACGCCGCTCGGACCGCGTGACCGACGGCCACGCCCACACCTGCCGGACCACCGGATGCGTAGTAGCCGTAGTAGCAGTGCACCAGGATGATCACGAAGGCGAAGACCAGCACCTTGCCGAACGACCAGAGCACGTCGGCCGGTGGCAGGAACAGGTTGAAGTAGTGGTCATACGAGCCGCCGGACTGCCCGTTGAAGACAGTCGTCACCACTCGCGACGCGAGATACGCCGACAGCAGACCCAGCACGTACAGCGGGATGACGGCGATGAAGCCGGCGATCACGCGGGTCGACACCAGGAATGGGATCGACGGCACGGCCATCGTCTCGAGGGCGTCGATCTCCTCGGAGATGCGCATGGCGCCGAGCTGCGCGGTGAAGCCACAGCCGACGGTCGCGGACAGGGCGAGGCCGGCCACGAGGGGCGCCACCTCACGGGTGTTCACGTAGGCCGAGAGGAAGCCGGTCAGGGCCTGCGACCCGATCTGGTCGAGCGCGGCGTAGCCCTGCAGGCCGACGACGACGCCGGTGAAACCTGACATCAGCACCATCACGCCGATGGTGCCGCCGATGACCGCGAGTCCGCCCGAGCCGAAGGCGACTTCGGCGAGCAGACGCATGACCTCACGGGTGTAGTGCACCAGCGTCTTCGGCATCCACGCGAGGGTGCGGCCGTAGAACGACATCTGCTCGCCGGCACCGTCGAGCACCTTGAGTGGTTTGCCCAGCTGTTTGCGGGCCTCGTACATGTAGTACTCGGGCCTGCTCTTGGCGATCGTCACGCCACCGCCACCATCGGTCACGTCTAGCTCCCCTTCGGCGGAACGATCTGCAGGTAGACCGCAGTGATGATCAGGTTGGCGAGGAACAGCAGCAGGAAGGTGATGACGACGCTCTGGTTGACGGCGTCACCCACACCCTTCGGCCCGCCCTTGGGGTTGAGCCCCTTGTAGGAGGCGACGACGCCCGCCAGCACACCGAAGATGGCTGCCTTCAGCGTCGAGACGTAAAGGTCGGGCAATTGGGCGAGGGCACCGAACGACGCCAGGTAGGCGCCCGGGGTGCCACCCTGCACCACCACGTTGAAGAAGTAACCACCACCGATGCCGATGACGGCGACGAGGCCGTTGAGCAGCATCGCGACCAGGACCATGGCCAGCACACGCGGGACCACGAGACGCTGGATCGGGTTGATGCCCAGCACCTCCATGGCGTCGATCTCCTCACGGATGGTGCGCGAACCGAGGTCGGCGGCGACCGCCGATCCGGCCGCACCCGCGATGAGCAGCGAGGTCACCAGTGGCGAACCCTGCTGGATGACGACCAGCACGCTGGCCGCACCGGTGTACGACTCGGCACCGAGCTGTTTGATCAGCGAGCCCGTCTGCAAGGAGACGATGGCGCCGAAGGGAATCGCGATCAGGGCGGTGGGCAGGATCGTCACACTGGCGATGAACCACGCCTGCTGGATGAACTCCCGCCACTGGAACGGCCGCACAAAGGTCTGGCGTGCAACATCGACGAAGAGCTGAACAATATTGCCGGTCTGGGCGAGTGCACCTGTTCCGGCCTGCGCGATTCGGTCGACGCCACGCGTGGTGGCATTCGTCATCCCTAGATGGTCCGCCCTTCGTTCCCGTCAGCAGCACGATGACTGGGCTTGGTCAGTGCGTCGCCGCCACCGGGCGTCTGCCACTGCTCGGTCGGCGCATCGCTGCCGCCGTAGTCGATGACGTCGGTCTTGGGGTCGGCGACGGCCACGTTCCCGTCCGAGGCCTTGGTCCATTCGTTGTCGCCCGAATTGCCGTGGCGCCCGCCGCCCTCGTTGGCCATGCCCTCGGCGTGCGCGCGGCTCTCGGCGCGGATCTGGTCTTCCTGCTCCTGGCTGCGCAGGATCGCCTCCTGCGCATTTTTCGGCAGGTCGGGCAGCATCGCGTGGACGCGCTCACGGTGACGGGCGACGGCCTTGCGCTCGGGCATACCGGGATTGGGCTGGACCTGCGGGATGATCTCGGTGAAGTCCTCCTTGGTGCCACCACCGGAGATACCCGCGGCCTGCATGGCCTCTTCCTGCTTCTGGACGGCCTCGTCCTTCTCCTCCGACATGCCGATCGGACCGAAACGGTCGCCGGAGAGGAACTGCTTGACCACCGGCTGCTCCGAGGTCAGCAGCTGCTCGCGCGGACCGAACATCACCAGCTCCTTGCGGAACAGCATGCCGATGTTGTCCGGGATCGTTCGAGCGATGTTGATGTTGTGCGTCACGATCAGGATCGTCGCGTCGATCTGCGCGTTGATGTCGATCAACAGCTGCGAGATGTAGGCGGTACGAACCGGATCCAGACCCGAGTCCGGCTCGTCGCACAGGATGATCTGGGGATCGAGAACGAGGGCGCGGGCCAGGCCGGCGCGCTTGCGCATACCGCCGGAGATCTCGCCGGGGAGCTTGTCCTCGGCACCGGTCAGACCGACCAGGTCGATCTTCTCCATGACGATGTCGCGGACCTCGTTCTCCTTCTTCTTCGTGTGCTCACGAAGGGGGAACGCGATGTTGTCGAACAGGCTCATCGAACCGAACAACGCACCGTCCTGGAACAGGACGCCGAACAGCTTGCGGATCTCGTAGAGCTCCTTCGCCGAGCACTGCGTGATGTCGGTGCCGTCGATGATCACCGAGCCCTGCTCGGGATGCAGCAGACCGATCAAGGTCTTCAGGAACACCGACTTACCCGTACCCGACGGTCCGAGCAGTGCGGAGACCTCTCCCTCCGGAAGGGTCAGAGTGACATCACGCCAAATGTTCTGAGATCCGAACGACTTGGTGAGCCCCTCGACACTGACCTCTACACCCACAACTTCCTCCAGACGTTCGCTGCCCCCGAGAGCGGCCACGGTGTGGCCGCACACCAGCCGGTGGCATTTGTGGTTGGGGTCACTGTAACCGACCAGAGTCCACCCACAACGCGACCGGAGCTACTCAGCGTTGACGACGAGGAAGCTACCAACCGGTAACCCCCGCCGCGTCGATGACATTAGCGGATGGAACGAAGTGAGGGAAGTCGGACATAACCACCCCCTGTGACGCCCGACGCAGAGTCGCAGGTCACTCCGGTGGACGCCGTTTCGACTGTGCGACATCGACCGAAGTCGTTCGGCCGGAATGGAGTCGCACGCGACTTCCCGTCGGGAGACGGACGTCCACGAAGCGCACCAACCATCCCCCGGAGTACGGTCCGGTCAGGCCGCCAGCAGTCCGGCAGGCACCAACCAAGGCCGAATCGATTCGACCAACTCTCCGCGTTCCAGAGTGGACCAGGTCCAGCGGATCGCCATGATTCCTTGCGCCCGGAGCGCGTCCTCTCGCTTCTTCTCGCGGATCAACGCTGCGGCCGCCGTCTCCCCGGGCGCAGCAGCCGACCATACTTCTGCAGGCCGTCGAACTCACCGACGACTCGGCCGTCCCCGTCGAAGTCCGACCTCGCTTCCCCATCGGGGATCTGGAACGTGTGCTGGACACGAGGCAGCGGCAGCCCGGCCGCGATCATCTGCGCACCACTCCACGATTCCCCGACGCTCTCCGACCGGGCGTCGGCGAAGGTGAGAGCGCGACGAGCGGTACCCATGTTCGCCCCGCTCGTGCGACATCAATCCAGATCCCCGAACGACAACGAACCCGGGACAGCAAACGCTGTCCCGGGCTCGTGGAGTCGAGTAAGAGAGTCTTACTTGACGGAAACCTTGGCGCCGGCCTCTTCGAGCTTGGCCTTGGCAGCCTCGGCGGCCTCCTTGTCGACCTTCTCCAGGAGAGCCTTCGGAGCACCCTCGACGAGGTCCTTGGCTTCCTTCAGGCCCAGACCCGAGACGACCTCGCGGACGACCTTGATGACCTGGATCTTCTTGTCGCCGGCACCCTCGAGGATGACGTCGAACTCGTCCTGCTCGGCAGCAGCCTCGGCGCCACCGGCAGCCGGTGCGCCTGCAGCGGCAACGGCGACCGGAGCGGCCGCGGTGACCTCGAAGACCTCTTCGAACTTCTTCACGAAATCGCTGAGCTCCAGCAGGGTCAGTTCCTTGAACTGCTCGATGAGCTCGTCAGCGGTGAGCTTCGCCATGGTGGCGTCCTTCCTGTAAGTCCCCGTACGGGGTTGGTGTGCATCCCCGTACGGTCCGGGGACTGGCTTTGGTGCGGCGAGTTATTCGCCGGCTTCGTTCTTCTTCTCCTGCAGGGCCGCTGCGAGACGCGCGACCTGCGATGCCGGCTGGTTGAACAGACCGGCTGCCTTAGCCAAGTTGCCCTTCATGGCGCCGGCGAGCTTGGCCAGCAAGACCTCACGGGTCTCAAGGTCGGCGATCTGCTCGATCTCGGCAACGGACAGCGCGCGGCCGTCCATGTACCCGCCCTTGATGACCAGAGCCTTGTTGTCCTTGGCGAACGTCTTGATCGCCTTCGCGGCCACAACCGGCTCACCTTCGATGAAGGCGATGGCGGTCGGACCGGTGAACAGCTCGTCGAGCCCTTCCACGCCCGCATCAGCTGCGGCACGCTTCACCAGGGTGTTCTTGGCGACGGAGTAGGTTGCACCCTCACCGAGGGAACGTCGCAGCTGGGAGATCTGGGTGACGGTGAGTCCACGGTATTCCGTGACCACTGCCGCCGTGGAGCCCTTGAACTGCTCTGCGATCTCCGCAACAGCGGCGACCTTTTCGGACTTGGCCATACTTCGCCTCCTCTCCTCGTCACTTGAGTTGGTCGGGTTCAACTGAGCGACGGGCCGTGGAGGCGATCGACGGCGGAAATGACAAACGCCCCGGCACGCAGGCACGGGGCGTGAAGACGCACACTGATGTGTGGGACCACATTCCTCGTTCATCCTGCGTGGGCCGGCGACTCTGTCGCGCCTTCGTTCGGGAGTTCCCGACGACCAACGGTCTCTGGTTGAACCGATACGACGCACGGTTGTGCATCACACCGACGACTAGGCTACGTCCCTGTGGGGGAACAAACCAAATCGACCGACGTGCACGACCCCAACGAGCGGGCGCAGGCCGCCATGGACGCGGTCACGGCGCGGCACCTGCAGCGGGCCTTCTGGTTGCCGGCGACGCGCACGGCGGCGGTCGCGTGGCCGATCGGGTTCGTCGCGGCGCATCTCGGATCCTGGCATTACTGGTGGCATGCGCATCTCGTCGACCTGCTCGTCGACGCCGCGATCCACCGACCCGAGGGCTCGGGGTACGGCGACCGTTCCTTCGATCCCGATGTCGCCGACGACGCGAATCGGGTGTTGCGCGGGATCAAGGTCCGCAACCTCGGACGGTGGACGAACAACTACTACGACGACATGGCCTGGTTGGGGTTGGCGGTCGAACGCGCCGACCGTCACCTCGACCTCGACCACCGGCGGGGCCTGGAGATCCTGACGCGACGAATGCTCGACGCGTGGGTCCCCGAGGACGGCGGCGGCATCCCCTGGCGTACGACCGACCAGTTCTTCAACGCCCCGGCGAACGGCCCCGCCGCGATCCTGGTCGCCCGTACCGGTCACGTCGAACGTGCTGTGGCGATGTGCGATTGGATGGACGCCAACCTCATCGACCCGAAGACGCACCTGGTCATCGACGGCCTGAAGAAGCAGCCCGACGGTTCACTGAAGGCCGAAACCGGTACCTATACCTACTGTCAGGGCGTCGTTCTCGGCGCCGAGCTGGAAGCCTTCCGCGCAACCGGTGACCAGCGACATCTGGACCGTCTGGCCCGTCTGCTCGGTGCCGTCGAGAAGCATTCGTGCACCGACGGGGTGATCCACGGCGGAGGTGGTGGCGACGGCGGCCTGTTCCACGGGGTGCTCGCCCGTTATCTCGGGCTCATCGCCACCGACCTGCCGGATGTCGACGGTTCGGATGAACTGCGTGCCCGGGCAGCCCGGATCGTGATCTCGAGCGCCGATGCGGCGTGGTCGAACCGCACCGAGGTCCGCGGCCGCGTCGTATTTCCCAGCGACTGGCGCAGCCAGGCCGTCGTACCCACCGCCACAGGCAAGAAAGCCCAGTTCGTAGCGGGTGCGGTGATGCCCTCAGAGGTCCCCGAACGCGACCTGTCGGTGCAACTGTCGGCGTGGATGGTCCTCGAGGCGGCCGCCGCGATCGACCTGTCGCTACCGGAATGTGACCGGCCGTAGACCTCCGATGGCCAAACCGAGGCCACCTGGTTAGCCATCCGATACCGGAGCTGAGCTATTCTTCAGCGAACGCGTGAGGTGACCTGGAACACACCGATTTCCGCCGCCAGCGGAGCCGGCCCGGCGCTCACGACCGACACGAAGGGGTGTCGGTGTCCACCCGGCCATCTCGACCAGCAGCACTCCCGGTGCGACACCTCTCACCCCAGGCAGGGTGGTGCACCATGACGTATCAGCTGGATCCCGCGGAACGCCGTGCGCGGCCGGTTCCTTCACCGTCGCGACGCCCCACGGAAGCACCCCATTTCGGCACCCTCCCCCTCGGCGACCCGACCGGAGGTGCCGACGGCATCCGCTGGCGCGAGCAGGTCGACGGCAAGCAGCTGTACCCGCGTGTGGCCATCGACCGCGACGTCTCGATCACCATGAGCGACGGGGTGATTCTGCGCGCCACCGTGATCCGCCCCGCCAACCGGTTCGGGCAGACGGTCCTCACCCCCTACCCCGCGATCGTCAACATCAACCCGTACAACCGGGCGGCCATCGACTTCATCGACCAGGCGCTGCACGCGCCCGTGCTCGGCAAGGCGCTGCACACCGCGTCGGCGTCGATCGATGCGACCGGCACCGCACTCGAGGGCCTCACCACCCTCACCCAGACGCTGTCGGGCGGCGTCTTCGACGTCTTCGGCATCAACCGCAATCTCGTACGCAGCGGCTACGTCCAGGTGGTCGTCGACGTCCGCGGTACCGGTGCGAGCCACGGCAAGTGGCAGATTCTCGGCCCGCGCGAGCAGGAGGACTCGGTCGAGATCATCGACTGGGTCAGTGAGCAGGAATGGTGCGACGGTACCGTCGGCCTGGCCGGCTGGTCGTACTCGGCGATCAACTCGCTGCAGGCCGCCGACAAGCGCCCGCCGCAACTCAAAGCCGTGTTCGCCGTGGAGGGTTGCGACGACATTGTGCGCGACATCTACATCACCGGCGGCATGCCGTCGGCGTTCATCCCCGTATGGCTGTCGGCGGTGAACGTGCTCAAATGGGTTCCCAACCCCGCCAACATCATTCGGGACATCGCCAGAGGTCACGCACTGAAATGGGCCGTCGACCGGGTGAAGTCGCCGGCCACCGAGATCCCCTCGCTCCTCTGGGGTTTCCTCACCGCCCGCGATCCACGCATCTTCGACGACCCGTACTTCGACGAGCGCGACCCGATCGTCGACCGTATCGAGGCTCCCACGTTCACCGTCGGCGCCTGGCATGATCTGTTCGGCCGCAGCGCAACCGGCGTATACGAGCGGTTGAACATGGAACCCGGCCGCAAGCAGATGATCGTCGGTGACGGCTATCACCTCGACGTCGGTTCGGGGTATGGCGGCAAGTTCGCGCCGCCGCGTCTCGACGTCCTCGAACGCGCCTGGTTCGACCGCTGGCTCAAGGGACACCGCAACGGCATCGAGTTCTACGGGCCGGTCACCATGCTGCAGCAGGGCGGTGCCTGGACCGCCGGACAGAACTTCCCGCGCCCGGGCGTCGCGCCGAAGCGGCTGTACCTGACGCCCGACACGTCGGCGACCGCAGACCACGCCGTACACGACGGGACGTTGGGTTCAACTCCCGCACAGGGAGTCTCGTCCCTCCACGTCCGACCCGACACCCGCGGACTCCGATCCCGCGACATGACCCAGGTGACCGCCGGCGCCACCATGATCCTCGGCGCCGACTACGCGAAGGACGCACGCTTCCAGGAGCGTGGCGCACTGTCGTTCACCACCGCACCGGTCACCGAGGCCACGCCGATCAGCGGCGCGATGAACCTGCGACTCAACGTGGCCACCACCGCCCATGAGGCGATCTGGGCGGTGACCGTGAACGACGTCGCGCCCGACGGCGCGTCGACGGTGCTCACCAACGGCGCCCTCTCGGCGTCGAATCGTGCGCTGGACCGCAGCAAGTCGACCTACGCGTCCGACGGCAGCCTGCTCTCGGCGCATCACTACCTGTCCCGCAAGCGCAAGCTCCCCGTGCCCGCCGACGAGCCCGTTCGCATCGACGTCGACCTGGTCCCGACCGACGCGGTCCTGCAGCCGGGCCACCGCCTGCGCGTCGACGTCTACGCGGCGAGCCTCCCCCGCTACCTCACCGTGGTGCCCGATCTGATCAAGGCCCGCGGCCGTAAACAGCGCCTTGTCCTTGACCCCGACCATCCGAGCTACCTCACGCTGCTCGCGGGCGAGGGACTGCGCTGAGTCCCTGCTTCTCCCGCGAGCCGAGGCGCGCGGTAGCTGGCATAGTGACAGTCATGCACACCGATCGGGAACCGACGTGAAACTCGGCATGCTCTTCTCGCTGTCGGGCGCCCAGGCCGAGATGGAGCAATCGATCCTCGACGGTGCGATGCTGGCGGTTGACCAGATCAATGCGCGCGGAGGCGTTCTCGGGTCCGAAGTCGAGGTAGCCGTCTTCGACGACCTCTCCGAGGTGTCGTCGACGGCCCGGGGTGTCGAACATCTGTGTCGCGTCGAGAACGTGGATGCGATCGTCGGCGGGTACACCTCCGCCGCACGGCTCGCGTTGACCCCCGCCATCCATGAAAACGCCTCGCTGCTCATGTATCCCACTTACTTCGAAGGCGAGGAGACCGACTCCCGGATCTTCTACTGCGGCGCGGCCCCCAACCAGTACATCGCCGATTATCTGACCTGGGTCGCGGAGACGTTGGGTCGTCGGGTGTACGTGGTGGGGTCGGATTACATTTATCCTCGAGTGCTGGCCGAAGCGATTCGGAGACTATCCGGGCAGGTCGGCATCGAGATCGTCGGCGATCGGTACACGCCGCTTGGCGAGACCAAGTTCGAATCCGTCATCGACGACATCCGTGAGCAGCAGCCGTCGGTGGTGATCTGCAATCTGGTCGGCGCAGACTCGACAACGGCTTTCTACACACAGTTCCACCTGGCCGGCTTCACGTCGGATTCGACGCCGATCGCCGCGACCGTCACCACCGAACTCGACCTCGCCCACATGCCGGCGGAGGTGAGCGACGGCCACTACATGGTCGCGACGTACTTCTGCGACCTCTCATCCCCGCTCAACGCGTCATATCGCCGTGAGCTCCTCGAAGCCCGTGG
Organism: Gordonia sp. C13; assembly: GCF_023218005.1. Taxonomy (NCBI): domain Bacteria; kingdom Bacillati; phylum Actinomycetota; class Actinomycetes; order Mycobacteriales; family Gordoniaceae; genus Gordonia; species Gordonia sp. C13. Next base: position 204,675 of record NZ_JALPSY010000004.1, on the reverse strand, counting down.
GCAGCGCTGGAGCCACGCGGCACAGGTCGGGGCCTACAACGCCGTTCATGCGCTCGCCCTGGCCGCCGAACAGTCGCGGTCGGTGGGCGTCGATGATCTCGCACGCGCCCTGATCGGGATTCGATTCGAGTCCAACCCAGAAGGGTCGCCCTTCTACTTCCGCGCGAACCACTACAGCGCGCACCCGTCATATGTCGGACGTGCCGCCGGCGGACGCTACGAGGTCATCAACACCTTCGACGCCCGACTGCCCGATCCCTGGTGGTCGGGCAATGCGCTACCGCCGGTCCCCGATCGCCTCGCCGACGCATAGCGCCAGGTAGTAGTCGGTTCGGTCCGCCGTCGACGCGAGGCTTCGGCCGGTGAGCTTCTCGATCCGGGACAGCCGGTACCGGAGCGTGTTGATGTGGATACCGAGTTCGTTCGCCGTCGCACCCGAGTGGCAGTCCAGCGCGAAGAACGTCGTCAGTGTCGACAGGTAACTTGTGTCCTTGCCCTGGTCGTAGGCAAGTACCGGCCCGAGCACCGAATCGTGCAGGGTCTTTGCACGCTCCGGTACCCCTGCCAGCAAGGTCGCCGCCAGCGGCACCGACAGCGTGATCGCCGACCCCCCTTCCGGGTCCTGCGCACGGGACTGTCTCTCAGCCATCTGACGCGCGTTAATCAGTCCCCTCATGAGGTCATCACTGCTGCGGATGACGTACGAGCTGCCGCCCATCGCGAGACCGGCGTACCGGGCCACGAACATTCGCTCGAAGGTGGCCAGTTGCGCATCGAAGTCGCTGCGGGCCAGCGGGTTCGGTTCCTTCTCCGTCCCGGTCTTGATCAACGCGAACACCTCGGAGTCGCGTGCCGCGGCCACTGTCGCCATTCCACTGCACACCCCGAGATCATGGAGCGCCTCGACCACTTCCGTCGGAGTCGTGTCACTCTGGGGACCGACGATTACCGCGACCGCACGTACTCGGTCACCGGCAACGTACCCGAACGACTCGACCCAGGGATCCATAGCGGCGGCGGGGATCCGCGCGTCGATCAATTCGCGGAGCAGCGCCTCCTCGAGCGTCCTGCGCATCGCCCGTTGCGCAGCCAAGATCTGCACGGCCCGGTCGGTGTCATTGGCGAGCTTGCGGACGCGCGTCGGCTCGAACGGCCTCCGGTTGGGATTTGAGAGAGCCAGCGCGGCCCCCGAATTGGGGAGTGCGACATGCAACGCGGCCGCGGTACCCGGGATCGTGTGCATCGGGACTGGTGCCAGTGCGATCGTCTTCGAGACCAGGTCGAGATCGACCGAGGACGGCGAGGCGGCGATGACGGCGCCCCGAAGTACGACTGCACCGATGATTCCGGACTTGCGGTAGAAGTCCGCGAGCACATCGGTGATCACGGACACCTGCCCCGCGTCACTGTCGGCCTTACCGGCCACCGGTGTCTGCGGTACGAAACAGCCGATCAGGTCGGCGAACGTGCGCTCGCGCGGGAGCATGTAGATCGGGACGCCGTGCTGAACACAGGACGACACGAACTCGGCCGACAGGCGGTCGTCGTCGGTGTCCACGACGATCGCCGGAACACCGCATTCGCGAATGGCAGCCGCGAACGAATCCGGTTCGCCCACTGCTGTCCATCCCACCCCGGCCACGCAGACGACATCAGTGGCCGCAACTGCCGTCAGCGGCACGTCTCCGAGCTCGACGGCACGCGAAACCTGGAGCCGTAGAGTCCGTTCTGCCGGAGCAGGTGTCAGCGTCAGCAGGCCAAGACGATCGGCGACGTCACCAACCGTCGCCATCGGGCCTCCCTCATCTGTCGTGATGCCCCTCGATTATCAGCGCTCGCAGCGGTTCTCACCACCCGAGGACCGTCGATGCCCACGTTTCCTTTGTGTGACAGAACGTTTCCGACCGATGTCCGATACAAGTGCGTTACCACCGTTCGTCGAGAGTTTTCGCAGGTGACGCATGGTCGGGGCCGGACGAGGCGTGTGTTTGTCCAGTGAACTCCACGGCTCCCCTGGCTGTTGAGCCAATTGTCCGGCGGTTCGGTCACGAGTTTCGTTGTAGGCGTCCCCATACCGCCGACGCACGAGGAATCTCTCATGACCGAAGCCATCAGCCGCACCGACAAGGTACGGACTGCCGTCGACATCGGTGGCACGTTCACCGACGTCTTCATCCAGCAATCGGACGGAACGATCGTCACCGCGAAGTACCCGACGCAGAGCAATCCGATCGAAGGTGTCCTGGCGGGCATGGAACAGGCCGGGGTGAGCTGGGAGGACGTCGAGTTCTTCTCGCACGGAACGACAATCGCAACGAACGCCCTCATCACCCGCAAGTTCCCGAAGGTCGCGCTGGTCACGACCGAGGGATTCCGCGACGTCATCGAGATCCGTCGTGGCGACCGGGAGTCCTGGGATCCGTACGAGGAGGTCGCACCACCGGTGGTGTCGCGGCGTCATCGGCTGACCGTCAAGGAGCGGATCGGTTACGACGGCACGGTTCTCGAGCCGCTTGACGAGGAAGGCGCGCGTGACGTCGCCCGCATCCTGCGGCGTCGCGGGATCGAAACCGTCGCTGTGTGTTTCGTCAACTCGTTCACCAACCCCGCCCACGAAAACCGTATGGCCGAGATCCTCGCCGAAGAGCTTCCCGGCGTGTCGATCACGACGTCGAGTGACGTCCTGCCCGAAATCTTCGAGTACGAACGATTCTCCACGACGGTCGCGAACGCGGCCCTCGTCCCGATCATTGGCCCTTACGCCCGGACGCTCGAAGACCGCCTCGCGGAGGCCGGCTACGAGAACGATGTCCTGCTGCTCCATTCGGGTGGTGGCGTCATGACCCCGGCGATGGCCGAGAAGTACGGCGCGCGTCTCGCCGCCTCCGGTATCGCCGCCGGCGCGATCGCCAGCCGGCACATCGCCCGTACCTGCGGTTTCGAGAACTCGATCGGTTTCGACATGGGTGGCACGTCCACCGACGTGTCGCTGACCGACAACGGGGTACTGGCGACCACCAACATGTGGAGCGTGGCCTTCGGCCATCCCATCTGCTTCCCCAGCATCGAGGTACTCACCATCGGCGCCGGCGGGGGCTCGATCGCATGGCTGGACGACGCCGGTTCGCTGCGCAACGGCCCGCAGTCCGCGGGCTCCGACCCGGGCCCGGCCTGCTACGGCGGCAACGGTGAACTCGCGACCAACACCGACGCGAACCTGATCCTCGGCACGGTCGGCAAGAAGCTGGCCGGCGGAGTGAAGGAGCTCGACGAGGCGCAGGCCCGATTCGCGCTGGAGAAAGTCGCCGAACCGCTCGGACTCGACGTCGACACCGCCGCCCAGTCGATCATCAAGGTCGCCAACGCGAACATGGCCGACGCGATCCGTCTGATCTCCATCCGCAAGGGACACGACCCCCGCGACTTTGCCCTGGTCGGTTTCGGCGGCGCCGGTCCCCTGCATGCCGCGTACCTCGCCAAGGATCTGGGTATCCCGACGGTCATCATCCCGCCGCACCCGGGCGTCACCTCCGCCATGGGCTGCATGCTGGTCGACATCCAGCACGACATAACCCGGATGTACCTCGCCGACGCCGCCGGCGCCGATCTCAATCATCTGACGGCCACCTTCGCCGAGCTGCAGGAAGAGGGCCGCGCTCGCCTGGCCGCCGAGCACGTCGACCCCGAGGACATGCTCTTCGAGTACTACCTCGACATGCGGTACGAGGGTCAGTGGCGAGCCATCGCGGTGCCCGTGTCCATGCCTCTGACGAGTCTCGACGAAGTCGTCGCGACCTTCCATGCGACCCACCTCAAGGAGCACAACTTCGCCGCCGAGGACACCGGCGTCGAGATCTACCGGATCTCCTTGCGCGCCGTCGGTCTGACTCCCCGGATGGACGTCAGCCCCGCCGAGCTTATCGATCCGGCGACCTTCGAGCCCGAGCCGTTGGAGGTCCGGCAGGTGCTGTTCCCCGACGAGGTCGCACGGCTTGCGACCCCCGTATACGACCGCGCGGCCCTGCCGCCGGGAGCGGCACTGGCCGGCCCCTGCATCGTCGACCAGCTCGATTCCACCACCGTGGTCCCACCGCAGACATCTGCCCGGGTCGACGAGTGGGGCAACCTCCTCCTCACGACCGCGTGATCACCCACATCTGACAGACAAGGAAAAACCAGACATGGCAACGACTCTGGACCCGGTCACCTTCGAAGTGTTGAAGAACGCCTTCATCAACACCGTAGATCAGATGGCCGAGCAGATCCTCCGCACCTGCTACTCGTTCGTTATCTACTCGCGCGACTTCTCCTCGGCTCTGTGTGACACGGAAGGCAACACCGTCATGCAGGGAACCGGCGACATCGCCGCGCATGTCGGAACCCTCCACTACACGGCCAAGGCCGTCATCCGGCAGTTCGAAGGGGACATCCACCCCGGCGACGTCTTCGTCATCAACGACGTCTACGAAGGCGGCAGCCACTTCAACGACACCCGGATCATCCGTCCCATCTACTACGACGGCGAGCTGCTCGGCTATGCACAAGCCAACGGACACTGGGCAGATGTGGGCGGCGCGACCCCCGGTTCCTTCAACGTCAAGGCGCTCGACCACATGGGTGAGGGGCTGCGAATCCCCCCGACCCGTCTGTGGAGCAAAGACGAATTCCTCGAGGACGTCGCCTACCTGATCGCGAAGAACACACGCAATCCCCGCGACATCATCGGCGACATGCAGGCCCAGGCCGAGGCGACCCGTGTCGCCGAGCGCGAGATCCAGCGGTTGTGCGACAAGTACGGCGTCGAGACCATCAAGACCGCCATGGCCGAGGTCCAGGACTACGTCGAGGATCTGACCCGCGCCAAGATCGCCGCTCTGCCCGACGGTGTTTGGTACACAGAGGATTACATTGATCAGGACCCGGCACGAGGCGAGGGACTCATCCCGATCAAGACCCGCATGACGATCTCCGGGGACACTGTTCACTACGACCTCAGCGAGTCGCACGCATCGATTTCCTCGATGTTGAACGCCGGATTCGGGGGTTCGTTCGCCGGCATCGTCGCAGGCACCAAGATGCAGTTCCCCGACATCCCGTTGAACTCCGGCTTCTATCGGGTGGTGACGGCCGACCTGGGACCGCTCGGCTCGGTGGTCAACGCCGACTGGCCGTCGCCGTGTGCCGGTTTCTGCTCGGGCCCGTTCGAGAAGATCATGAGCTCGGTCTTCGAGATCTGGTCCGACATCCAGCCCAAACGCGCGATGGCGTGCACCTTCAATCTCGAGTACCTCTTGGTGGGCGGCCGCGATCAACGAGGCGACGGCAACCCAAATTTCATGTGGTACGACTGGATGATGGGTGGCTGGGGCGCCCGGAACGGCGCCGACGGTTACAACGCCTCCGCCGCCGTCTTCGGAGTCCAGTACGGCACACAGTCTTTCGAGGGCCAGGAGCGCCTGGCTCCGGTGCTGACCTCCTGCCATGACCTCGTCCCCGACTCCGGCGGGCCGGGTAAGTTCCGCGGTGGACTCGGTGCCGAGAAGGGCGGAAAGCTCTGGGCGAGTGACAACACCGTCATGTCCTACTGCTGCGACCGGGAACGATCGGTGACCTGGGGACTCTGGGGCGGCCTCCCGTCAATCCCCCACGGCGTCTGGCTCAACAAGGGCACCGAGAACGAGCGGTACCTGGGTTCGATCTTCGCCGCAGAGCCGATCAAGTCTGGCGACGAGTTCACCCGGCCGTCGGCCGGCGGCGGCGGCCTCGGCGACCCCCTGCAACGCGATGTCGACGCAGTGCTCGAAGACGTGATCGACGGCTACGTCACCATCGCGCGAGCCGAGAAGGACTACGGCGTCGTCATCAAGACAATCGACCCCGAGATCTTCCTCTACGAGGTGGATCTCGAGGCCACCCTGGCTTCGCGCGAGTTCATCCGCACGAACCGTCATGCATGGATCGAACGGGAACCTCAGGAGGTCTCCGAGGAGTACCGCTCGGGACTGATCAACGAGATGGACTGTGTGCGACAGTTCGGCGTGATCCTCGATTGGGGCAGCGGCGAAGTCCTCGAGAACACCACGGCACAGTTCCGGAAGATGTTGCAGCGACGCACCGTCGTCCACTGGACCGATGATCCGTCCATCGACTTCGTACCCGGCACCCTGACCGTCTCGGAGCCGGCCACGGTCTAGAACCGACCGACAGTTCCGCGACAAACCCCTTTCGACACAACAACACCCAGCGGCGGGTGGTGGCAACGGTGCCACTCACCCGCCGCTGTTGTGCTCACTCCCCATCGATCCTGACAAGGAAGACAACATGACTCTGGAGATCTCCTCTTCGAAGCCGGGCGGTGTGCCCGCACTCGAGGTGAGCTACACCGATGACCCCCAGGTGCTCGCACGAGCGGCCGCCGAGGACTATTCGATGCACATCGTGCCGCCGTCGTGGCGGACATCGCGATCGTCGGTGTCGATGGCCTGGTTCGGACTGATGAGCGCCATGTTCTTCGTCGTGGTCGGCGCGACAGTGTCGCTCTCGGTCGGTGCGACCGACGCCCTCATCGGCATCGGACTCTCGGTACTCGCCTACGGCGCCATCAACTCGGTCGCGGCCAAGTTTGCCAATCAGACCGGTACGAGCGTCTCACTGTTCTCGCGCGTGGTCTTCGGACGTGCCGGTTCCGCATTCGCCGCAGCGCTTTTCGGAATCACGATCGCCTACTACGTGGTGGCCGAGGGTGCGATCGTCGCGTCTGCACTCCACGCGTACTTCGGCAGCCTCCCCATGGCGTTCTGGGCCTTCGTCGTCGTTGCGTACCAGGCACCGCTCGCCTGGCGCGGCATCGCAACCTGGCTCGACCGACTCAACGGAGTTCTGCTGCCCCTGTATGTCCTCGGCCTCGTCGGCTCCGTCGTGTGGGCCATCGCCGAGTACGGCTACAGCAACGACTGGCTGACCTATGAGCCGGAGGCCTCCGCCGACCTCGGGGTCCCGGGCTGGTGGTTCTCGTTCGTCATCTACATGGGTGTCTGGGTCGTCACGATGATGGCTTGGGACTACGCGCGTTTCGGCCGTCCACAGGACGCGACGTTCAACGCCCGCGTGTCCTTCGGTACGCCGTTCTACATCGTCACACTGCTCATCAACGCGGCGGTCGGCATGTTCCTGGCGCAGACCATCACGATCGCCGGTCCGCTCTCGGAGGAGTCGGCCATCCTCGGCGTCGTGGGCATGATGGGTATCTGGGGCCTGCTCTGGGTCCTGGTGAGTCAGACACGCGTCAACAGCGGCAACTTTTACCTGGCCTCTACCAACTTCCAGAACTTTTTCGCACGCACCGTGAAGTTCTCGATGCCCCGCACCTTCTGGGTGGGCGTGGTCGCCGTGATCGTGTACCTCATGATGCTCACCAACGTGCTGTCCTGGATCACCACATCGCTGCAGTACCAGGGCGTGCTTATCGTCGGCTGGGTCGCCATCGCACTGACGCACATTGGCTGGATGCGGCTCCGCAAGATGCCGGCCGATTCGCTCGAGTTCCGACCGGGCCGCGTGCCGGCGGTCAACCCGGCCGGTGTCTTCGCGTGGGCGACGTCCTCGGTCCTCGGTATCGCACTCGTCCTCTTCGGCGGCAGCACCGGTTCCCTGTGGGCGCCACCGGTCGCCTTCCTCGTGGCCGGCGCGATCTATGCAGTGGCTCTCGCCTTCTACCGCGACGGATGGTTCACCATGGAGCGTCCCCATGACCCGCGTACCGAGGTCGACGACATGTGGGAGGCCCGGATTCGCTGCCATCGCTGCGAGGACAGCTACATCGCCTACGAGATGGACCGTGACCCGTCCGCCGATCACGCACCGATCTGCCTGGCGTGCGCTTCCGACGACCTGGAGTTCCAGCGTGCCGCCGACCGCGAGGCCGCCGCGCACCGACTGAGCTGACACTTTCGGTCGTATCGACAGCCGTCCCGGGTGATCCACCCGGGACGGCTGTGTCATTGACCCATGGACCGATCGCCGGCCCGATGAACAGCAGTTTGGGACGATAGATTACATTCGTCTCATTGACACTGAGGGCCCGTCGGCCTAGCGTTTTTGGTAACGCATGTGTCCAAACTCAGCGACCAGGAGTGCCCGTCGATGACCATCTCACCGATCGCGTCCGCAGCGCTGCGGACGACGACCCCGGGAGCGCCGACGCAGGCCTCCGCGCCGAAGATCCCGTCGCGCCACCCGGATGGTCCGTGCACGATCCCGATCGGCCTGCGACTCGTCGCGCCCCTACTGGGACTGCGCAAACCCGGCCGCGAACTCTTTCGTCCCTCGGCGAACTGCTGACGGTCGGTGACGAACCGGCGGACCGCCTCGTCGAGTGGATGCACACCGCCGGGATGTCCCGGGCGCGCCCGTTGTTCGAGCGTGCCCTCGTCGACGGCATCGACTCGATCGACGACGCCCCGGCCCCGCTCCGCGAGTTCTTCACAGAGGTGGAGACCGTCCCCGACTGGGTCGACCCCGACCTGATCGAGAAGGGCGCGCGGGTCGTGCGCAGCGGTGGCGCCGACGGCCTGTACGTGGCGCGCGACGTTGCCCTGCTCGGCGGTTACCAGTTCGCCGGTTTCAACCAGACGTTGCTGCGCACCGGCGCCCTCGAGAAGGGGTCGAACACCCGGTTCGCCGAGACCACCCAGTGGGCCACCGACGTCATCACCGAAAACGGTTTGCGCCCACAGGGCATCGGCTACCAGTCGACGCTGCGTGTGCGCCTCATCCACGCAATGGTCCGACGCCACGTCGCCGCTCTGCCCGACTGGGAGGCCGACGCCTGGGGACTCCCCATCAACCAGACCGACATGGCCGCCACGCTCGTCGGAGCACTGGTCTCCCCGAGCCTGGGCGTCGTCATGATGGGACTCGTCAACCGCCCCAGCGAATACGACGCCGTCGCGCACCTCACCCGGTACGCCGGATGGCTGCTCGGGGTGCGGGACGAGTTCCTGCCCACGAGCTTCCGCGACGCGATCCGCGTGCTGCTCCAGACCTCCTACGTCCTCTCCACGCCCGACGAGACGACCAGGCAGCTCTCGGTACCCATGGCCGACGATCCGTTGCAGTGGAACTACTCGAGGTTCCCGAAGGTGCGTCGCAAGATCGCTCGCGCACAACACCTCTCGGTCACCAGCGGATTCCTGGGCCCGGCCGCGATGCGCACACTGGGCCTGCCCTTCGTCCCACCCTGGTATCTGGTGATCCGGTTCCCGGTGAACATCGTCCGATCGATTCAGGCGCAACGCCCGGGCGGGCGCGAACGCGCGGCGCTCCGCGGCGCCGCCGAACAACGCGAGTTCATGAGGATCATGACCGGCGGCGAGGCCACGATCGGGCACTCGGCGAAGAAGATCACCGGGCACTGAGTTCTGCGTTCCAGGAAGGTTTCACCCGATCCCGGAATCGGCCAGCACCACGCGGAAGACGAATGCGGCCTCGGGTCCGAGGACGAGACCCACGAGTTCGATGAGGGTGAGCACGAAGCCGCGTCCGTGACCCGGCCCCTTGGAGTCGTCGAGGTGGTGGGCGAGTTCGTGCAGGACCACAAGTTCTCGAAGCGCCCACCGTCCCTCTGCCGACGACGGGATCGCGATCTCCGCGCTGAGCAACCTGTCGCCGGCGGCGGTCGTGGACCGCGCGTAGTGCGCCGAACTCTGGCCGCGTCGCTCCCGCACCGACACCGGCTCGGCTGCGCGCGGGAACCTCGACCGCACGCTCGGCAGCTCCAGCACCCTTCCCACGTAGTCACGCACCGCGTCGATCGAGGCGAACCGGGCCTCGGCGGGCAGCGTGAGCTCGGTCCCGGCCAGCTGCACGGTGCGCGAGGAGGACGCGGTGTCGAAGAGCCGGAAGACGAGACGCTCGGCGTCGTAGTACCGCGCACGCCCGGTGTCACGCGGACTCACGGCATCACCAATGATGATGAGGGTCCGCTGTAGCCGATGGGAGTCTTCATGCGCCGTCCCGACCTGCACGCGTTCGGCCAACGCATGCTGCGACTGCCCGGCGCCACGCTGAGCCTGCGCATCCTCACCGACATCGCGCGCGGTGACATCACCGACCGTGCGATGACCCTCGCCGCGCAGGCCTTCACCTCGATCCTGCCCATCGTCATCCTGCTGCTCACGCTCCCGGGCAGCGACGTCGTCGACGACGCCCTGAGCGGGCTCGGCATCCCGGTGAGCAAGCTCGACCACAACTCGGTCGACAACCCACAGTCGTTCGCCACCTTCGGGATCATCGGCGCACTCATGACCATCGCCGGCGCCACCTCCCTGTCACGTGCTCTGGGCCGAATGTATGTCGCGATCTGGGGCGTCACCAAACTGCCGTGGCGAGCCTTCTGGCGCTGGCTGATCGTGCTGTTCCTCATCCCGGCCGCGGTCACCGCGCAGGGGTTGTCGACCGGGCTGCGCGCCGAGACGCTGTTCGGCATCTACCTCGGCGGCAGTGGTCTCCTCGGGATCGTGCTGGTCTTTCTCGTGACCGTCACGATCTGGTCGGCGACCTTCACCGCGATCCCCCGGCTGCTGGTGTCCACCCAGGTCCCGCTGCGACTCCTCGCGTTGAACGGGGTGGTCACGGGCCTGCTGATCACCGCACTGCTGGCAGGCAGCCGGATTGCACTGCCCACGCTGGCGTCGGGAACGATCCGTTATTTCGGCACGCTCGGCATCGTGTTCGTCGCGATCAGCTGGCTGTTCGTGTTCGCCGCGATCCTGGTGGTCACGGCCATCGTCGTGCACGGTGTGGCCACCGACCCCGGACGTGTCGGCACCCGGGTTCGACGGTGGGCGGGGGCCCCGACCCCGTTCATCCCGTCCCCGTCGGTCGCCTGGTACGACCGGACCGACTGAGTCCAGCGACCGACCGCTGGTCAGGCCTCGAGAGCGCCTCGGGCACCGCCGAATTCACGGTCGGTGCCGATCTTGGCCCGACGCCCCGCCCGGTCCCCCGCCTTGCGGGCGGCCTCCGAGTAGCCGGCCGACGCGCTCGACGCCCGCCATGTGCCGCGCGCGGTGGACTCGGTCTTGTAGAAGTCGGTGACCTCGAGTTCCTTGTTGCGCAGCGCGAGCGCCGTCGAGCGTTCCGGTTCCCCCGACTTCCGTTCGGCGGCGAGCGCTTCTTCACGAGCGGCGTCGCGGGCCTCGGCGAGACGCTTGCCGATGCGTTCGGCGAAGGCGGACTGGAAGTTGAGTCGCGCGGTGATCGGCGACAGCGGCTTCTCCTCGATCACCCGCCGCGCCCGCCAGCCGCTGCCCTTCGTGACGACCCGCGCGAACGTCTCGCCCTTGTACGCCCCCGACCGGAGATAGGCGTCGCTCGCGGCGACCATCTGGATGATCAGCGACGTGTAGAGCGCCTCGCAGGCGTCGATGTCGGCCTCGTATCCGTAGGCGAGGACGAAGGTCGAGTTGCTCGCGACGTCGACGGTCACATCGTTGGCCACGGTGATCGCCACGAACAACTGCACGTAGGTGCGCAGGCCACGCTTGCCCGGCTCGCCGATCTTGATCTGCCGCGAGATCGGGGTGACCTTCTTACGCGCAGCCGGATCATGTGCGCGCGCCACGGCGAGATCGATCGACGACGCCGTCGCCAAGCGCTGGGCAGCCTGCATGAATGTCTCGGCCTCATGCTCGTTGTCGGTGTTCTCCGCCTGGCGCAGGAGGGCGGAGATCCGGGTGAGCAGCTTGTCGTCGCGCATGTAGTTCAGACTATCGGCGCGCCCGATCGGTTCCATCGAACCGCAGGTCAGCCGGAAAACGCAGGTCGGAGCAACTCAACCCGCGGACGAATCAGCTCTCGGGCGCCCAGCGGGCGATGTCGTCGGCGTCGACCGGCCGCTCCTGTGCGGCGCGCTGCGTCATCCGGAGGTTGTTGCCGAACGGGTCGCGGAAGGCACAGTCGATGCCGTACGGCTGTTCCTCGGGGTCCTGGCTGAACTCGACGCCCTTCGCGACGAGAGCGGCATGCGTTCCGCGACAGTCGTCGGTCGCGAAGATCGTGACCGGCATTGCGCCCTGGGTCACCAGGTCGCGAACCTTGGCCGCGGCCTCCTCGGAAAGCGCTGGAGGTCCGGGCTTCTCGAGGAGGATGAGACGGTCGGGTTGTCCGGGCGGGGCGACGGTGAGCCACCGCATGAAACCCATGTCGACGTCGGTGTCGACGGTGAAGCCGAGCTTGCCGACGTAGAAGTCGAGCGCGGCGTCCTGGTCGAGGACATACACGGAGTGGATGCCGATGCCGGTGATCATGAGCCCGACGATACGACTGCGGCGGTGGCCCGCGCTTCTCCGAAACTGCTCAAGGTGGCCACCCCGATCGGCCTCGTCCAGCGGCGCACGAAGCATCCCGGTACGGGCACCGGGGCAACGCGCTGACGGTAGGCCGTCGGGCTGCAGCCGATGATTGCGGTGAAGGTGCGCCCGAAGGTGCCCAGGCTCTCGTACCCGACGCCGCGCGCGATGTCGGTGACCGGCGTCGTCGTAATGCGCAGCAACGCGCAGGCACGTTCGACGCGGCGTCGTTGCAGGTAGTGACGCGGCGTCTCCCCGAAGACGGCGCGGAATCGCCGGATGAAGTGCGACGGCGACATGTGGGCGACGCGGGCGAGGGCCGCGGTGTCCAGCGGCTCGGCGTACGACCGGTCGATCAGGTCGCGGGCACGTAGGAGTCGACGATTCTCGTCCTCGCGCGGGGTGAACACGTCACCCAGTGTGACTCGCCGTCAGTGCTTCTCGCAGGCGATGCCGTCGCCGTCACGGTCGCTCTTGGTGTTGGCGTCGTAGAGGGCCTGGTCGACGGTGAAGTTGGTGACCGGGGTGCCCGAGGTCGAGTCGACGGCGCCGGGCTGGCCGACACCGTGCGGGTAGTCGGCGTTGAGTGCCTTGCAGTTGGCGTAGTCGGTCGCAGCCGTCGCAGGTGCCGCCACCATCAGCGGCGCGATAGCCATCGACGCCGCAGCGACAAACCCGAGAACCATCTTGCGCGAACCACTCATCGTCGAACCTTCTCCCACACCGATGTGACCAGGTGAAACTACCCCGGCGGGGCGTCGGCACCCGCACCGAGGAGAGAAATTGGTCCGCTCGGTGGACAGGACCCGACCAGAATCGCCACCTCCGGGAAGAGGCACTGGCTCGAAACCGGCGAATCTTCCACGAAAGCGGCGATCGTGCCTCACAACCCGAACCGCGCCTGCATCCGGCGGAGCGTCTCGGCCGAGGCGAGCAGGCCGGCTTCCTCCTCCGGCGACAGCGGCACCTCGAGGCGCGTCTGCGCACCACCTCGGTCGACGACGGTCGGCAGGGATAGGCACACGTCGTCGAGCCCGGGGAATCCGGGGGCGACTGTCGACACCGGGAGCACCCGATGTTCGTCGTTCAGAACGGCTTCGACGATGCGGGTGGCGGCGAGTCCGATGGCGTAGTTCGTGGCACCCTTGCCCTCGATGACGGCGTACGCGGCATGCACGACTTCATGCCGGATACGTTCGCGCGCAACCGCATCCATCTCCGACCGCCCCGGCAGCGGCTTCCACGACGTCAGGGGCACCCCGCCGATCGTCGCCGACGACCACAGCGGGATCTCACTGTCGCCGTGCTCCCCGACGACATACGAGTGGACACTCTGCACCGCGACCCCGCAGTGCTGCGCGACAAGGAACCGTAGCCGCGACGAGTCGAGCACGGTTCCCGATCCGAACAGCTGATTCGAGGGCAGGCCGGTGATCTTCTGGGCCGCGCGGGTGACGATGTCGACCGGGTTGGTGACCATCAGGTAGATCGCGTTCGGTGCCACCTCGAGCACGCTCGGCAGGATGGTGCGGGTCAAACCGATTGTGGCCTCGGCCAATTCGAGTCGGGACTGCCCCGGCTTCTGTTTCGCTCCGGCGGTGAAGACGACGACGTCGGCGTCGGCGCACACCGACACGTCGTCGGAGCCGATGACGTCGGCGCGCGGCACGAACTCCAGTCCGTGGGAGAGGTCGAGCACCTCGGCGGTCACCTTGGCAGCCTTGATGTCCAGCAACGCGACGGTGCGCGCGACTCCGCGGATCAGCGCCGAATAGGCGATCGCGGTACCGACCGCGCCCGCCCCGATGATGGCCAGTTTCGTGGGTCGTCCGTCCATCGGATCACCGTCCGCCTCGGTTCGATTCGCACCTGTCCGTTGCCTGTCAGCGCCCAGCCTAAGACCTCCGGGCACCCCTCGCGCGACGATGCGCGCACGGGACGGTGGTCATCGGTGCCCGAATTGCTAACCTCACACCGATGAGAGCGGTCGCACCTGCACAACGCGGGTGCCAGGGAACCTGGTGCGAATCCAGGACTGGCGCGCAGCGGTATGGGGGACGGACCCGACATCAGGCCACTGGGGCAACCCGGGAAGGCGTCGGGTTCGGACGAACCCGAGTCCGAATACCTGCCGTTCTCGTCGAGTCCACCCGGCGTCTCGCGCACAGATGCCCAGACCAAAGGTAGTTCCACACGTGTCCCGTCCTCCCGACGGCACGACGATGCTCGCCACCGCCATGTCGGTACGGCGACTTCCGTCGTTGCCTCTTGCCCTGATCCTTCTCGCACTCACCCTGGTGAGCATCGCGATCGCCACCGCTTTCGGCGCCGAGACCATCCCCATCGGCGACGTCTGGCGAACCGTCGCCGGCCGCCTACACGGCGATGAGCTCGACGCCGCGCACTCGGTGATCATCTGGGATCTCCGTTTGCCGCGTTCGATTCTCGCGGCCATCGTCGGCGCCGGTCTGGCCCTCGCCGGCGCCGTCATGCAGGCCCTGGTCCGCAACCCACTCGCCGAGCCGTACCTGCTGGGCGTGTCGGCCGGCGCCGCGGTCGGCGCGACGGCGGTCATCACTCTCGGATCGTTTGCTGCGCTGGGTGTCTGGGCGCTGTCCGGCGGCGCGCTGATCGGCGCGCTCGCGGCCTCGGTCACGGTCTACGCCGTAGCCCGGGCGCAGGGCGGACTGACCGCCCTGCGCCTGATCCTCTCCGGAGTGGTGTTGTCGTCGGCGTTCATGGCGATGTCTTCCCTTCTGGTCTTCACCGCTGCCGACCCGCATGCCGCCGACAACGTGATGTTCTGGATGCTGGGCAGCGTCGCCGGCGCGACCTGGGCCAAGGTGCAGATCGCGGGGGTCGTCGTCGTGGTCACGGTGTTCGGCATGCTCGCGATCCACTCCTGGCTCGACGCCTACGCAGCCGGGACCGACACCGCGACGTCCCTCGGGGTTCCGGTGCGCGCCATGCGAAACGCGTTGTTCGCGGTCCAGGGTGTCCTGGTCGGCGTCTTGGTCGCGGTCGCGGGCGGGATCGGGTTCGTCGGCTTGATCGTTCCCCACGCTGCACGCCTGCTCGTCGGTGCGACGCACCGGGCGATGATCCCCGTCGCGGTCTGTGGCGGCGCGTTGTTCCTGGTGTGGGTCGACGTCATCTCACGAGTGGCGGCGTCCCCCCGCGAGATGCCGCTGGGCATCGTCACCGGACTGATCGGCGCACCGATCTTCCTGTTCCTGATGGGACGACGCCAGTACGTGTTCGGCGGCGGTTCCTGATGGGCGCCGTGAAGCGATCCATGTCGTTGCGCGCGAACGCCGTCAGCTGTCGCCGAGGTGGCCGATCGATACTGCGCGAAGTGGATCTCGCCGTCCCGGCCGGAACCCGGCTCGCCATTGTCGGCCCCAACGGTGCGGGTAAGACCACGTTGCTCCGGACCCTGTGCGGTCTCGAACAACCGGCGGGCGGGCACATCTGGTTGGGCGACGACGATCTCGGTCGACTACCGGCGCGGCGTCGTGCGCTGTCGATCGCCGTCGTCGGCCAGGATGAACACCCGTCGGCCGAACTCACGGTCGCAGAAGCCGTGGGGCTGGGACGCACGCCGTACCGATCTGCATGGGCGACGCGCAATTCCGACGACGACGAGATCATCCGGTCGGCCCTGGCGCAGGTGGGACTGGGCGGCTGGGAGCACCGCTCGTGCACGCAGCTGTCCGGCGGCGAGCGGCACCGGGTCGTCCTCGCACGCGCGATCGCACAGCAGACCCCGATTCTCGTGCTCGACGAGCCGACGAACCACCTCGACGCGGCCTGGCGGCTGCGGCTGATGCAGATCCTCGACGACCTCGAGGCGACGGTCATCGCCGCCATGCACGACCTCGACCTCGTCCTCCGCCATTTCGACGCCGTCGCGGTTGTCTCCGACGGCGGCATCACCGCACACGGCCCGCCGGTCGAGGTGCTGACCCCCGATCTGCTGGCGTCGGTCTTCGACGTGTCCGGCACCGTCGTGCCGCATCCCGCGACCGGCCTCGCGCATCTCCTCCTCGACTCCCCCACCTCACCTGCACCGCAGGCCTACACCACCAAGGAAAATTGATGAGACACACCATCAACCGATCCGCCGCGCTCGCTCTCGTCCTAGGCACCGCGGCGGGTTGCGGCGCCGACTCCGGCGTCGCCGCTACCGACAGCGTCACCGTCACCAACTGCGGCGCCGAGGTCACCTTCGACCAGCCCCTCGATCGCCTGTTCGTGAACGACGGCGGGATGATCGCGATCGCGCTGGCGACGGGTGCACGCGACAAGATGGTCGCGGTCAGCTCACTCGCCCGCGACAAGGACGTCCTCCGGCTCGAATACGGGCCGCAGGTCGACACGCTGAACGAGGTCGCCACCGAACAGCCGACGCTCGAGAACATCGTCGGCGCCAAACCCGAGGTGCTCTACGCCGGCTACAACTACGGCATGAGTGAATCCCGCGGGATCACTCCCGAGATCCTGGCCTCCCACGGGATCGACGTCTACCAGCTGTCCGAGGCCTGCCGTCAGGTCGACGGACAGGCACAGCGCGGCACGATGGACCCCTGGGTCGCGCTCGACACCGACCTGCGGAACATCGGCACCATCACCGGCAATCCCGAGCAGGGTGCGGCGGTCGCCGACGACATATCCGGCCGCCTCGAGAAGCTCCGTGCTGCACCGCAACCGGCGACCAAGCCGACGGTCTTCGTGTTCGACAGCGTCTCCGACACGATCTTCTCGTCGGGCTCCTTCGGTGGCCCACAGGGCATCATCGACGCGGCGGGCGCACGCAACGCAACCGAGGACGTCCAGGACACCTGGACCGCGGTCAGCTGGGAACGCATCACCACCGCCGACCCCGATCTGATCGTCTTCGTCGACTACCCCGGTCACTCCGTTGAACAGAAGATCGACGCATTGCGCACCAATCCCGCCAGCCGCAACCTGAAGGCGGTGCGCGAGAACCGCTTCGTGAACCTGCCCTACGCGATGTGGGTGTCGAGCCCGCTCAACATCGACGCGGCCGAGACACTGCGGTCGGTCCTCGAGGCTCATGACCTCGCTCCTGCGTCGGGGGTCACGCCCACCCTCGATGTCCGACAGCTGGGCCTCGCCGGTAACGACTGGCTGAACTGAGCTGTCACCGACCACTAGAAGATCCGGAGATCTTTACCAGACGTGAAATACCTTCGACCAGACGACGCAAATCGGACACCGTCCCACGTACCGTGATTTTCAGTCGGTCGAGGGCATTGCTGCCGCAACTTGCGTTTCGCCGCACCATGCACTTCGAGGAGGAGTACGAAAATGAGACGCACGTTGGGAATAGCCGCACTGATCGCGGCGGCCGCCGCCACCATGATCACGACGCCCGCTTCCGCCGCCCCCGGATTGTCGTGGCACGGCGTCGACTCCGGAAGCCTGTCGGCGCCCGGCCTCGGCGTGGTGCTCCCGAGTATCAGCATGTCGGTGGAGAATTCTCTCGGCAGCGCACTCGGGCCGAATCGTTACAGCAGACCGTTCGCTCCCAGGGTGAAGTGGTCGGCGCGCGTCTTCGGCGGCCAGGGTAGGGACATCCCTTGTCGGGTCGACATCACCTTCCTGGGCACGAGCCTTCCTACGTACCACGCAACGGTCTGCGAGGGCAGCGCCACGTTCACCGACCCCTTCTACAACAAGCCGGGCACCTTCACGATCACCGCCTACGAGAACATGTCCGGGATGGGCGCCCGGGATTCCAGGACGTTCGTCATCCAATGACCTCGAGTAGGTGCCGGGCTACCGCACGGCCAGTGGCTGCCCGGCGACCATGAGCACGACCTCGTCGGCGAGTTCGGCGACCGCGGCGTTGAGCCGGCCGAGTTCGTCCCGGAACATCCGGCCCGACGCGGTCGCCGGGACGACGCCGCTGCCGACCTCGTTGCTCACGGCGATGGCGGGCACGGTGCATGTTCGCCAGGCGTCGAGCAGGTCGTCGACCTCGGCCCGAACAGCGTCGAGTTCGACGTTCTCCCAGGCATTGTGGTGATCGATCCGGGCGGTCAGCCAGGTGCCGAGACATTCGACGAGGACCGGCCGGCGCGCCGAACGCAGAATGCCCGCCACGTCGGTGTCCTCGACCGTCGTCCACGACGCGGGGCGACGGTCACGGTGGGCTTCGACGCGACGGTCCCAGTCGGGATCACCGGTTCGCGGACCGCCCGCGGCGACATAGACGACGTCGTCGACTCCGGCCAGGAGGCCTTCGGCGTACCGCGATTTCCCCGACCTCGCGCCGCCGGTGATGAAGATCCGATGCCCGACCGGCTCGCCCATGGCGAGCACCTCCCCATCTCGTCCCGGCCGTGCGCGCAGTGCCCGCAGCCGCCGGCGCAGTTCACCGATCGGCGGATTGTGGTGTCCCAGGTGAACAGCGACGATCTCGGTGGCGTCGACGATCGCACCGACGCCGCGCATCCCCTCGACCATCGTCCCGAAACCGTCCAGCCCGAGATGGCCGGCGGACAGCTCTCCGCGATCACCGAAGGTCTCCTCGAGGAAGACCGCGTCGAACGCCGCTCCCTCGAGCCGACCAAACCAATCAGACGGCCACACACCGGTGTCCGTCGCCCACAACAGTCGTGTGCCGTCGGGACCGGTGACGTCGTAGAGCACGGCATCACCGTCGCGGAAGACCTTGTGCTGCGCGGGAAGAACACGCACGTCGTACTCCCCGACCCGTAACGACTCACCCGCGACGACCGGCGTGAACCGCACCGCGACGTCGGGCCCCACCCACGGGCGACACGCATCGAGCGCATCGGCCGGACCGATCAACTCCAGGTCGTCGACCCCGTCGACCCACGACCGGAACAGCAACGACTGTGGCGCAAGATGGTCGGCGTGCGCATGGGTGATCAGGACATGCCGCACATCGGCGAGCGAAACACCATGGCGCACAGCGGCACCGGGCGCGTCCGGCCCGAAGTCGAGCATCAACGCGTCGTCGACGAGCGCCGCCGTCTGGGCACGAAAGTTCTGTTGGCGCCGCGCTTCCGCACAGGAGCCGCAGCGGCAGAACGCATTCGGCCAACCGTCGGCGGCTCCGGTGCCGAGCAGCGTGACCTTCATCGTTCGCCCGGCCCCGGGTCACGCACCGGCAGCACGGCCGGTCCGTCGCGGCGGTCGAGCACCTCGACCTTCGCGGCGTAGACGTCCCGAAGTCGTTCGGCGGTGAGCACTTCGGCGGGCGGCCCGTCGGCGACGATGCGTCCCCGGTCGAGCAGTACGAGACGTTGTCCGTACTGTGCCGCCGACGTCAGGTCGTGCATCGCAGCGATCACGGTCAGTTCGCTGGCCCGACGCATGGAGTCGACGAGATCGAGCACCTGCTGCTGATGGCCGATGTCGAGGGCGCTGGTCGGCTCGTCGAGGAGCAACACGCGCGGCTGTTGGGCCAGCGCACGGGCGAGCACCACCCGCTGCAGCTCACCACCCGACAGAGCCGACGCGGAACGGTTGGCGAACTCCTCTAGGTCGAGCCGCTCGATGACATCGTCGACGACCTCACGGTCCGAGCGGGTCTCGCTGCCGAACCGGGTGATGTGCGGGGTGCGGCCGAGGCCGATGAGCTCGCGTACCGACGTGCCCTCCGGGACGATCGGCCGCTGCGGCATCAGCGCCACGGCGCGGGCGATCTCGCGACGGCGCGCACGCCCCGGGTCGACGCCCGCGACATCGACTTGCCCCGTCGAGGCCACCAGCCCGGCGAGGGCATGCAGGAGCGTCGTCTTTCCCGAACCGTTCGGCCCGACGAGCGAAACCCAGGTGCCGGACCCGATCTCGAGGTCGACGTCGTGGAGGACCTCCACTCCCCCACGGGACGCGCAGACCCCGCGACAGATGATCGAGGCGGTCATGCGACGCTCCGTCCGCTGCGTCGGAGGACGACGAGGAAGAAGGGTGCACCGATGGCCGCGGTGACCACGCCGATCGGCAACTCCGACGGCGACATCGCGGTCCGCGCCACGACGTCCGCGAGAACCAGGAAGGCCGCGCCCACCAGCAACGACAACGGCAGCAGCAACCGATGCCCCGGGCCGACGAGGAGCCGCACCGCGTGCGGGATCACGATGCCGACAAAGCCGATCAGACCGCTCACCGAGACCACGGCCGCAGTGCCGAGCGTCGCGACGCAGACCAGCAGCAACCGCACGCGCTCGGGTCGAATCCCCAGACTCGACGCCTCGATGTCGCCGACCGCCATGACGTCGAGTGTGCGCCCGAACAGCACGATGACGGCCACGCAGGCGAGCACGTACGGCAGCACGGTGACGACCTCCGACCAGCCGTCGGTGGCCAGGCGGCCGAGCATCCAGTTGTAGACCTGGCGCAGTGTGTCGTCGTGCTGCTGCATGAGGAAGGTCTGGATGGCGTTGGCGAACGCGGCGACCGCGACACCGGCGAGGATGATGACGACCTCGGTGCGGCCACCGCCGACGGTGCGACCCAACGCGTAGGTCGCGGCGACGGCCAGGATGCCGCCGAGGAACGCCGCGGGCGGCAGGCCGAGCGTGCCCGCCGCGCCGCCCGCGACGATCGCGACCGTCGCGCCGAGTCCCGCACCGCTGGAGACACCGAGGAGGTACGGATCGGCGAGCGGGTTGCGGAAGACGCCCTGGTAGGCGGCACCCGCGACCGCGAGCATCGCACCGACCAGCGCTCCCAGCGCCACACGCGGCATCCGTACTTCCCACAGAATCGTCTGCTGGCGCGGGGTGAGCCCGGACTCGACGTCGACGAACGGGATTCGGTCGAGGAGGTCGAGCAGTACGCCCTTCGGGGTCAGTCCGGCCGGGCCGACGAGGACTGCGAGCAGGCATGCGCCCAGCAGAACTGCGACGGCCCCGCAGATGGCCCCGACGTGACGGCTCGACATCTCAGTTCGTGGGCTGTCCGTCGACGCCGGAGACGATCTGCGCGACGTTGCGGACCAGGTCGACGACGCGTGGGCCCCAACGGCTCGCGACGTCCTCGTCGAGGACATGGATCTGCCGGTCCTTGACGGCGCGCAGGTCACCCCAGCCGGCACGTGCGGCGACCTTCTCCGGCGTGACCCCGCAACACTGGGAATCGGCGAGGAAGATCACCTCGGGGTCGCGCTCGAGGATGTACTCCGGCGAGAGCTGCGGATAACCGTTCTGGCCGGTCGCGATCGATCGCAGACCCAGCAGGCCGTAGATCTGGCCGAGGTAGGTGTCGTCGGTGACCGTGTAATACGTGTCGTCGAGCTCGTGGAAGTAGGTCAGCGGCACCTCGCGCAGCGGAACGGTGCGGACGATCTGCTCGATCTCGGCGCGCATCGAGGTGACGAGTTCGTCGGCCTCCCGAGCGTGGCCGGTGGCACCGCCGACCTGCTGGATCTGGGCATAGGTCTCGTCGAGGTTCTTCGCGGCCGGGATCTGCAGCACCTCGACGCCCACCCGGTCGAGACCGGCGATGATGTCGTTGTTGTCGTCGGTGAGGACGACGAGGTCGGGGTCGTAGGCGAGGATCGCTTCGAGGTTCGGGGTGTAACCCGACAAGGTGGTCCGCGGTGCCTCGGCCGGGAAGTCGGACTGGTCGTCGACGGCGACCACCTGTTCACCCGCGCCGACGGCGAAGAGCATCTCGGTGGTCGTGGGGCTGATCGAGACGATCGTCGAGGGGGTGCCCGAGGGGCTCGCGTCATCGTCGCGACTGCCACCCGCGCCACAACCGGCGACCACCAGCAGCATCGACAGCACGGCGGCGGCGACCGCTGCACCACGACCACGGGTTCCGAGACGGATTCTCACCACGAGCCACTGACCTCCGATGGAAGAACTGGGTAGACAGAGCACGAGGGGCCCGGCATCGGCTGCCAGGCCCCTCGTGGGTGTCTCTAGTTACGCGCGAGCGCCAGGATCAGGCCTGGGGTGCTTCGGCGAAGTTGCGGCTGACCTGCGGGTCGACCGGGATGCCCGGGCCCGTGGTGGTCGAGACGGTGACCTTCTTGATGTAGCGGCCCTTGGCTGCCGACGGCTTCGCACGCATGATCTCGTCGTACGCGGCGCCGTAGTTCTCGGCCAGCTTGGCCGGGTCGAACGAAGCCTTGCCGATGACGAAGTGCAGGTTGGCTGCCTTGTCGACGCGGAAGTTGATCTTGCCGCCCTTGATGTCGTTGACGGCCTTGGTGACATCGGTGGTCACGGTGCCCGTCTTCGGGTTCGGCATCAGGCCACGCGGTCCGAGGACACGCGCGATGCGGCCGACCTTGGCCATCTGATCCGGGGTGGCGATCGCGGCGTCGAAGTCCAGCCAACCGCCCTGGATGCGCTCGATCAGGTCCTCGGCGCCGACCTCGTCGGCACCGGCGGCGGTGGCCTCGGCGGCCTTGTCGCCGGCGGCGAACACGATCACGCGGGCGGTCTTACCCGTGCCGTGCGGCAGGTTGACGGTGCCTCGAACCATCTGGTCTGCCTTACGGGGGTCGACGCCCAGCCGCATCGCAACCTCAACGGTCGCGTCGGTGTTCTTCGACGAGGTTTCCTTCGCCAGCTCCACAGCCTCCAGCGGGCTGTACAGCTTGGACTTGTCGACCTTCTCGGCCGCGGCCGCGTAGGCCTTGCTCTTCTTGCTCATTGCTCTGTTCCTTCTCCGCACTGAATCGGCGGGGTGTGTGGTGCGGGCCGAGCCGGCCCTCCCACGAGATGACTGGTTGGGTCTAACCCTCGACCGTGATGCCCATGGACCGAGCAGTACCGGCGATGATCTTCGCGGCCTGGTCGATGTCGTTGGCGTTCAGGTCTTCGGCCTTGGTCTTGGCGATCTCACGGACCTGGTCCATGCTCACCTTGCCGACCTTCTTGCTGTGGGGCTCGCCGGAGCCCTTCTGCAGGCCTGCGGCCTTGAGCAGGAGCTTCGCAGCCGGCGGGGTCTTCAACTTGAAGTCGAAGGAACGATCTTCGTACACGAAGATCTCCACCGGGATGACGTTGCCGCGCTGCGACTCGGTCGCCGCGTTGTACGCCTTGCAGAACTCCATGATGTTCACGCCGTGCTGACCGAGCGCCGGACCCACGGGCGGGGCCGGGTTGGCCGCGCCTGCCTGGATCTGGAGCTTGATGATCCCGGCGAGCTTCTTCTTCTTGGGAGGCATCTTTTTGTCCTTGCTTGTTTCCTTGCGAATTCACGCCCGCTGGAGACGTGAAAGTCTGTGTTTATCTGATCTGCAACCGCTACTCGAGCGGTCGCGGTCAGATCTTCTCGACCGTGACGTTCAGAGGTCGGGGAAGATACGAGCGCCGCTTCGCGTCGGTCATATCTTCTCGACCTGATTGAACCCGAGCTCGACCGGCGTCTCGCGACCGAAGATCGACACGAGCACCTTGACCTTGCGCTGCTCGGCGTTGACCTCGCTGATCGACGCGGGCAGCGTCGCGAACGGGCCGTCCATGACGGTGACCGATTCGCCGACCTCGAAGTCGACCTCGATGACGTTCGACGCCGCGGCAGCTGCGGCCTCGACCCCCTCGGCGGCCGAACCACCCTTGGCGGGGGTCTTCTTCGCCTCGGCGCGCGGCATCAGGAACTGCAGCACCTCGTTGAGCGACAGCGGCGACGGCTTGCTGGTCATCCCGACGAACCCGGTGACACCCGGGGTGTTGCGCACGGCGCCCCACGACTCGTCGTTGAGCTCCATGCGAACCAGGATGTAGCCCGGCAGGACCTTGCGGTTGACCTTCTTGGGCTGGCCGTTCTTGATCTCGGTGACCTCTTCGGTCGGAACCTCGACCTGGAAGATGTAGTCACCGACATCGAGGTTCTGCACACGGGTCTCGAGATTGGCCTTGACCTTGTTCTCGTAGCCGGCGTAGCTGTGGATCACGTACCAGTCGCCGGGTGCGCGACGCAGCTGCTTGCGCAGCTCCTCCACCGGGTCGACCTCTTCCTCAGGGGCCTCTTCGGCGGGGGTCTCGTCGGCGTCCTCGGAGTCGACGTCGGTCGCGGGAGCTTCGTCGCCCTCGGCGGCCACCTCGACGTCGGGGTCACCGGCCTCGTCGACTGCAGCCTCGTCGACCTCGTCGGTCACGGCCGCGTCGACGTCGGCATCAGCCACGTCGACGGCGTCGGTCGATGCGAGTTCGTTCTCCGGGGTGCTCACTGCAGCCCACGCTCCTTATGGTTCATCTCCGGTCGGCTCCCGCTCGCCCGGCCACCCACCGCGTGGGTCAGCCGAACAACCAGAGGACGCCCTTGGCAAAGGCCAGGTCGAGGCCGGAGATGAACGCGGTCATCACGATGACGAACACGAGCACGACGATCGTGTACGTGATCATCTCGCGCCGCGTCGGCCAGATGACCTTCTTCAGCTCGGCGACGACCTGCGTGAGGAACACCCAGATCCGAACGAACGGATTCCGGCTCTCCTCAGCAGAGGCCTTTTTCTTCTTCTTGCGTTCCTTGACGGCTACTGCCGACCCCGTGGCGGAGTCGGTGTCTCCGTCGGTTCCGGTTGCACCGGTTGACGAGCGACGTCCACGAGCCGAGCGCTTGCCGGACGGACGAAGTTCCTTGGCGGCGCCGGTCGACGTCTCGTCGTCCGAACCGCCGGTGGCCTCGTCGCGACCGTCGAGCTCAGCCGCAGCCGAATCGGCCGCAGAACCCTCAGCGGCTTCTTTGGCGCGGGCAGCCCGGTCTCGCTTGCTCAACTTCGCGGTCCTCTCGTCAACGTGTGCCCTTCACCAGGGCAGGGGCGACAGGACTTGAACCTGCAACCTGCGGTTTTGGAGACCGCTGCTCTGCCAATTGAGCTACGCCCCTTTGCGACTTCCCCACCGGAGTGGTTCCGCTGCCATCTCATCGAATCCCGGTCTCACGACCGGCGCCGGCGTTTCACCGCCGACAAAACCAACGCGCCACCCTATGGGTAGCGCGCAAGTCTGAATCAATCAGACACTTCAGTGTAGATCACCGGGGCTGTGGACCCAAAACGCGCTCCACGTGCTCCCTCGACGACCGTACACGCTGCGCGTCCGACGACAGCCCGCGATGGCGTTCACCGCGGTCGGCACTCACCGATCGAGCGGACAACTTCATGCTCCGACCTGCGAAAACATCGCGGATGTCACGGTAGAGTTCCCTTGTCGTGTCCGGATCGGCACGACACGAGTGGCTCACGTCCGACCCCACAGACGGAAGCATGGTGCCGACATGCCCCTGCGCCTGACGATCGCCGACGACGACGTCCTGCTCCGTGAAGGCCTCGCGAGTCTGCTCACGTCCGCAGGCATCGACGTGGTCGGGCAGGCGGGCGACGCCGACGGGTTGCTCGCGCTGGTGGCCGAGCACCGCCCCGACATCGCGGTCGTCGACATCCGGATGCCCCCGACCCACACCGCCGAGGGCCTCGACGCCGCCCTGCGCATACGCCGCGAGTACCCCGACGTCGCGATCCTGCTGCTCTCCGCGCACGTCGACGTCGACCATGCGCTCGAACTGCTCGATGGCGGCCGCGGCGTGGGCTACCTGCTGAAAAGCCGCGTCACCGACGTCGCCGAGTTCGTCGAGACCGCGCAGCGGATCGCCGCCGGCGCGTCGGTGATGGACCCCGCGCTGGTGCAGGAACTCGTCGCCGCACGGCGTCGCAACGACCCGCTCGAACAGCTCAGCGCACGCGAACGCGAGGTGCTGACGCTGATGGCCGAGGGGCTGTCCAACGCGGGCATCGGACGTCGGTTGTGGATCACCGAGGGCACGGTCGAGAAACACGTCCGATCGATCCTGACCAAACTCGACCTCGCCGAGACCGCCGACGATCACCGCCGGGTCCGCGCGGTGATCCTGTTCCTCGACGCCACAACCTGACTGACTGTTCAGGGAGCAGTTGCGCCCAGCACCTCACGCACCCGGTCCGCGGACAACCCGAACTTCGGGACGAAGCCGACGGCAGCGCTGAGGTCGATCAGGTCGGCGAACTCCTCCTCGTCGTGGGTGGACACCAGCACCACCGCGGGCGCCGGATCGAGCCCCGAATCGTGAAGTGCCTCGACGAGGGCGAAGCCGTTCTCCTCCCCCAGGTCGATGTCGACGAGGGCGACGTCAGGCCGGGTCGCTCGCGATTCGCGGACGGCGTCGTCGAGCGACGAGGCCGTCCCGACCACCGTGATCCCGCCGGCTTCAAGCGTTCCGCGCAGCGAAGCCCGGAAGTCGGCACTGTCGTCGACTATCAGGCAGCGCAGGCGGGTGGGTTCCATACTGACTAGCGTGTCAGAGGCAGCAGGTCGAGGCATTCCCGCTAGCTGGAAGAACGACCGCGGCCCACTCCGGGACCGGGTTGTCGCGGTGGTGCTCCGGCCGACGTCGCCGCGCTGGCACTGGGGCGTGGCGACCGCGCTCGTGCTGATCGCCGTCGAGGTCGTCGTGGTGCAGCTACTCAGGGAGATCTTCCCGGAGAACGCCTTCGGTGCCGTCTTCCTGTTCGGCGTCCTGGTGGTGTCCGCCCGCTGGGGCTTCCCCCTCGCGGTGGCCACCTCGGCGGCCAGTGCCGCGGCCTATGCGTGGTTCCACGCCAGGCAGAGCACCGACAGTGCCGCCCCCGCGGTCGTCGTCTTCCTCGTGCTCGCATTGCTCACCAACGCCCTGGTCGGCCAGGCACGCCTGCACGCACTCGAATCCGACCAGCGTCGTCGCGAGGCGGATCTGTCCGCAGACCTCGCCCGCACCGTGCTGAGAGCCGCGGACCTGCCGGAGGCGTTGACCGCGGCGAGCATTCGTCTCACCGAGGTGCTCGACCTGCCGGCTCCGGGAGCAGTTCTCGCCGACCCCGGCACGACGCCGGGCCCGGTCCAGCAGCACATCGCACTGCTGGACCGAGGACGATCGGTCGGTTCCCTGCTGGTGCCGGCCGACCTCGACCCCGCCGACCGACGCCGCGTCTCACGCATGGTGCCGAGCCTCGAGGCCCTCCTCGCCGCCGCTCTCGACCGCCAGGCGCTCAACGACCGGACCGTCGCACTCGCGCGTCAGCAGGTGGCTCTCCGACGGGTCGCGACGGCGGTGGCCTCGCGTTCCGAACCGGGCGAGGTCTGCCGGATCGTCGCCGCCGAACTGGCCGACGAACTGGGCGTCGAACACGTCACGGTGGTGCGATTCACCGACGACGCAGACTGCGAAGTCCTTGCCACACGCGATGATTCGACGGACTCCGGTCTGTCCGTCGGCGAGCGTCTGGCCCTCGGCGGCACCAACGTCTCGACCCTGGTCGCCGAGACCGGGGAGATGTCGGTCCTCGACTATTCGACGGCGACCGGTCCGATCGCCGATCGGCTCGAGCCCCGCGGTCTCCGTACCGGAATAGGAGCCCCGATCACCGTCGACGAACAGCCCTGGGGCGCAGTCATCGTCGGCACCACCCATCGATCCGCGCCTGCCGAGTTGCGGTTACGGCTCGGCGATTTCGCGGACCTGGTGGCGACGGCGATCTACAACAGCGAGGCGCGTGCCGCGCTGACCCGCTCCCGTGCTCGCGTGATCGCCGCCGCCGATCAGGCCCGACGCACGATCGAGCGCGACCTGCACGACGGTGCGCAACAACGCATCGTGTCCCTCGGACTCGACATCCGGGCCCTGCAGGCGACGGTTCCCGACGACCAGACCGAGGTGCGGGAGCGTCTCGACACCGTCGTCGACTCCCTTGCACACATCCACCGGGACCTCCAGGAGTTGTCCCGGGGAATCCATCCCGCGATCCTCTCCCGCGGCGGACTCGGGCCGGCATTGAGGACCTTGGCCAGGCGGTCGTCGGTGCCGGTGGCACTGCAGGCAACCGACCTCGGCCGGATGTCGAAGACGGTCGAGGTGACCGCTTATTACGTTGTGGCCGAATCGCTCACGAACACCGCGAAGTATGCCCAGGCGTCCGAGGTGGTCGTCTCGGCACACGTCGCCGATGACACCCTGACACTGTCGGTGACCGACGACGGCATCGGCGGCGCCCTACCGGACAAGGGTTCCGGGCTCCTCGGCCTCCGCGACCGTGTGGAGGCGGTCGAAGGCGAACTCGTCATCGACAGCCCGCCGCGTGAGGGCACCACGGTGCGGGCGCGCATCCCGCTCACCGAGACCTCGACTACCGGCTAGCCGGTAGAGGGGCCTCCCGCCAGCCTCCGGCCGGGTTGGCCGCCAGCATCGACGACATCGGCGTCGCATCGGACGAGTCTTGGGATCACCGAAACAAGCACTCACCCAGGAGAATCCGATGCCGTACATCACCACCACCGACGGAACCGAGATCTACTACACGGAGCAGGGCAGCGGGCAGCCCGTGCTGCTCAGCCATGGCTGGCCGCTGTCGTCCGACGCCTGGCAGGTCGAGCTCAAGCTGCTCTCCGACGCGGGGTACCGGGCGATCGCCCACGACCGTCGCGGACACGGCCGGTCGACGAAGACCGCTGTCGGCCACGACATCGACACCTACGCCCGCGACCTCTCCGAACTCGTCGAGGCGCTCGATCTCCGTGACCTCGTGGTGGTCGGCCACTCCACCGGCGGAGGCGAAGTGGTGCGGTACGCGGCGAAGTACGGCAGGGGTCGCGTCGTCAAGGTCATCACCGCAGGCGCCATCCCGCCGCTGATGCTCCAGACCCCGGACAACCCGGAGGGAACTCCCATCGAGGCCTTCGACGAGATCCGCGCCGGTGTGCTGGCCGACCGGTCCCAGTTCTGGAAGGAACTCGCCGAGCCGTTCTACGGCGCGAACCGCGAGGGCGCCAACGTGTCCCAGGGCGCGAAGGACGACTTCTGGCGGCAGGGCATGATGGCCAACCTCTCCGCCGTCTACGACTGCGTCAAGGCGTTCTCCGAGACCGATCAGACCGAGGACCTGAAGGCGCTCGACGTGCCGATCTTCATCGCCCAGGGCGACGACGATCAGATCGTGCCGATCGCGGCCGCTGCGGAAAAGGCGATCAAGCTGGTCGCCGACGGCACCCTGAAGGTGTACCCCGGTGCGCCGCACGGCATCTACGGCGACTATCAGCACGAGCTCGACTCCGACATCCTCAAGTTCATCGCCGGCTGAGCCCGCCGCATCCACCCCGGGAGCAGATCAATGAACTCGCCGAACAACACCACCGCGACCATCGGCCACGAGACCCCCACCGTCGGCAATCCGGACCTGCCACCGGAGGGCAGCATCAACACCGTCGACCACCCGCGCAGCACCGAGATGCGCGGTCCCCGGAATCCGGCGATCGACAGCCAGTTCCCCGACCAGATGGACCCGCCCGCGACGGATGTCAGCACGCAGCCGTTCTTCTGGTCGTCGTTCAACATCTCGTCGCGGCGCATCCAGGCCGGCGGCTGGGCTCGCGAACTCACCCAGCAGGACTTCGCGATCTCCGACGAGATCGCCGGGGTCAACATGTATCTCGAGCCGGGCGGCATCCGCGAACTGCACTGGCACCAGACCTCCGAGTGGGCGGTCATGACCCGCGGCAAGGTCCGTGTCACGACCCTCGGCAGGTCCGGCAAGCCCAGCGTCGAGGACGTCGAGGAAGGCGACCTCTGGTTCTTCCCCGCCGGCACGCCGCATTCACTGCAGGGCCTCGGGCCCGACGGCGGCGAGTTCGTCCTGGCCTTCGACGACGGCGAGCAGTCGGAGAGCAACACGCTGCTGCTCACCGACTGGTTCGCACACACCCCACCGGAGGTGCTGGCCAAGAACTTCGGTGTCGCGCAAGAAGTCTTCGACGACATCCCGCTGCACAACCTGTGGATCTTCCCCGGCGACGAACCCGGCGATCTCGCGGCCGACCAGGACGCCGCCGGAGTCGAGTGGGGCGCGAGCGAACCGGTCATCTTCCGGTTGTCGCGGACCGAGCCGGTCGTCGAGAACAGCGGCGGCAGCATCCAGATCGCCGACAGCACCAACTTCCCGGTGTCGAACACGGTCGCGGCCGCACTGGTGAGCATCGAACCAGGGTCCATGCGCGAACTGCACTGGCATCCGAACGCCGACGAGTGGCAGTACTACCTGCGGGACCAGGGCCGGATGACGGTGTTCAACACCGGGCCGCACGCCAACACCACCGACTTCCGGGCCGGCGACGTCGGGGTCGTCCGACGCAACTACGGCCACTACGTCGAGAACACCGGAGACGAGGTGCTGCAGTTCCTCGAGGTGTTCCGCGCCGACAAGTACGAGGAGGTGTCACTGGCCCAGTGGCTGAGCCATGTCCCGCCGAAGCTGCTGGCGCAGCACCTCAACATCGACGAGGCCACCCTGGCCACGTTCCCGAGGGGTGCGCAGGGGATCACTTCCCTGCGATGAGGGAACAGGTGGAACGACGACGGCGACGACCACAATGGTCGTCGCCGTCGTTGTCTGTTCGGTGCGTCAGTTGAACTGGACGACCACGGTGGCGCGGCCGAAGATCCGGCGGTCGCCCTGCTTCGCGGTGATCGCGATGGTGCCGCGGCGGGTCTCCGGGTCGAGCGACTTGACCTTGCCGGTGAAGTCGACGGCGGCGCTGTCGTCGGCCGGGACGTACACGGGGCTGGTGAAGCGGACGCTGTACTCGCAGAAAGCGGCCGGGTCGCCGATGAACTCCGACACGAAGCTCGCGCCGAGGCCCATCGTCTGCATGCCGTGGGCGACCACGTTGTCCATCCCGGCCGCGTTGATCACGTGGTCGGAGAAGTGGATCGGGTTCGGGTCGCCGGCGACGCCGGCATAGTTCGACAGGTTGCCGCGCGTGAGGAAATACCGCTTCGGCGACAGTTCCTGCCCGACGGACAGGGTGTCGAAGTTCACCGCGGCGTACGCGCCGGGACTCTGGGTCGGATCGGGCAGGTCGTAGCGACCGGCCTTGGCCTCGACGGTGTGCCCGGGATCGCCGATGGCGTCGATCTTGATCATCACGTGATCGAGGGAGGCCTCGAGCTCGGGGTCGACGTCCATGCCGGGGCGTGCGGCCAGCGAGGTCCAGGTGGTCATGACGGGCTCGTCGTGCTGGTTCCAGATGACGTTCTTGGTGACCATGAGGTCGATCATCTCGGGGCTGCTGACGTGGCGGAACGATTCGAGCGAGACGTCGCAGATCAGGCGGTCCCCGACCTTCATCGGCTGGTGGTAGACGAGCCGCTGGTCGGTCTGCATGATCTGCCACATGTCGTAGCCGGTGACGACGTCTTCGAAGAGCTTGCGCTGGGCGATGATGCCGAGCACGGAGACGTAGGTGGGTGCGGCGATCAGGGTCTCGTGGCCGTACTCGCGGGCGCCCTTCTCACTCCAGTGGGTGGGGTGCGCGTCCTGCACGGCCATCGCGTGCTTGCGGACCTCTTCGCGGCCGATCTCGTAGTAATCGTCGACGGTGTAGTGGAAGCCGACAAGCGACTGCGTGTGCGCGGCGATCTCCTCGGGGGTGAGCTTGGCGCCGCCGTTCTTCGACTCGGCGATCCGCTCCTGGAGGTCTGTTCCACTCGCGTCTGACATCTGACTACTGCTCCCTTCGCATGACCGACCGGGAGTGGCCCGGACCGGACTACGTGGGCCGAAAGTCGACGACCCACCCGCGCCGCGCTGCGCGTGTTGTCTCGATTGAGTTTATTGAGTTGTGCGAAACATCCTGCGCCGGGCGACCCCCTGGCCCGGTACAAGCAAAACGAGCTGCCTCTTCTCAGAGGCAGCCCGTGTGCTGGTTCTATACCGGAATCGCCGACTGACGTCGTTTAGCGCGATTCCTTGTGCGCCTGATGCTTGCCGCAGTTCGGGCAGAACTTCTTGATCTCGAGGCGATCGGGATCGTTGCGGCGGTTCTTCTTGGTGATGTAGTTACGGTGCTTGCACACCTCGCATGCCAAGGTGATCTTGGGGCGAACATCTGTTGAGGAGGCCACTTGATTGCCTTCTTTCGAGTGGTACGTGGTCGGGTTCGGCAGTTCCCTCAGGGCTTGCGACCCTTGCGCTCGGTTCCGGTCGGACCCGATGTGTAGCGGTGGAGGGACTCGATCCCTCGACCTCACGATTATGAGTCGTGCGCTCTAACCAGCTGAGCTACACCGCCCCGCGGACTTGTCGTCCAGCGAGCCCCCTGACGGAATCGAACCGTCGACCTTTTCCTTACCATGGAAACGCTCTGCCGACTGAGCTAAGGGGGCGTGCCCCGGGCATTTCTGCTCGAGAGCCTTAACGAGGTTACACACTCATGTCCGTGCTAGACAAATCGCAGGTCAGAGACCCTCTGTCAGGCAGTTTTCATGAACGTTCACCACGTTCGTGGCAGGTATAGGATTCGAACCTATGTAGCTTGCGCGACGGATTTACAATCCGCTCCCTTTGGCCGCTCGGGCAACCTGCCGTGCTGCTCCCACGGCCGCCGTGACGGTCGTTCGAACAACGCGGTGAAGAATACAACGAACCATACGTCCGCATGCAAACCGGCTGGTCAGCGAGGCAGTTTTGGCGGCTCCCGACCGGCCCCGACGCACCGCCATCGGTTGAGCCACGCCCTTCTGTCGGTTGAGCCACGCCCTTCTGTCGGTTGAGCCACGTCCTCTGTCGGTTGAGCCACGTCGAAACCCCGCCACACCCCGGTCCACCTGAGGCGATGACATAACCTGTCGGACATGGCTGATTCATCGTTCGACGTGGTGAGCAAGGTCGACCGCCAGGAGGTCGACAACGCACTCAACCAGGCTGCCAAGGAGCTGTCGCAGCGCTACGACTTCCGCGGCACCAACACCGGTATCGAGTGGTCCGGCGAGGAGACGATCGTGATCACCTCCGATGCCGAGGAGCGCGCACAGGCCGGTCTCGAGGTGTTCAAGGAGAAGCTGATCCGCCGCGACATCTCGCTGAAGGCATTCGACGCCGGCGAGGTCGTCGGGTCCGGCAAGACCTTCAAGATCAGCGGCAAGCTGGTCCAGGGCATCGACTCCGAGCACGCGAAGAAGATCTCCAAGAAGATCCGCGACGAGGGCCCGAAGGGCGTCAAGGCGCAGATCCAGGGCGACGAGCTGCGTGTCTCGAGCAAGAAGCGCGACGACCTCCAGGCCGTGATCTCCCTGCTCAAGGGCGAGGACTTCGGAATCGCCCTGCAGTTCGTCAACTACCGCTGACCTCCACAACTCTCATCCCCGCCCGCGATCCCAGCCGGGCGGGGATGAGAACTCTTCACCCCCATCGAGCACGACGCCCGCCGACCATGGATGTGTGCAAGGTCGCACCACGGACCGTCGGAAACCGAAACGGACACTGCGTCGTTTGACTGAACGAGGCGCCTACATCCCCGGTTCGGCGCACGACAGACGAGGACCCCCGATGCATCTCAACGGATTGAAGACCGCAGCCCTGCTGGGTGTGATGTCGGCGATCATCGTCGGAATCGGTGCGCTGTTCCAGAGCCCCCTGATCCTCTGGGGGTCGGTGATCGTCGCCGTGGGTATGAACGCCTACGTGTACTTCAACAGCGCCAAGATGTCGCTGAAGGCGATGCACGCCCAGCCCGTCACCGAGCTGCAGGCACCCGTCATCTACCGGATCGTGCGCGAACTCGCCACGGCCGCCCACCAGCCGATGCCGGCGCTCTACATCTCCCCCACCGAGTCCCCCAATGCCTTCGCGACGGGCCGCAACCCGAAGAACGCCGCCGTGTGCTGCACGACCGGCATCCTGCAGCTGCTCGACGAGCGGGAGTTGCGCGCGGTCCTCGGCCACGAGCTGTCCCACGTCTACAACCGCGACATACTGATCAGCTCTATCGCCGGCGCGATGGCCGCGGTCATCAGCGGCCTGGCCAACTTCGCGATGTTCATGGGCGCCTTCGGTGGCCGCGGGAACGGACCCAATCCGCTCGCGATGATCCTCGTCGCGTTCCTCGGACCCATCTCGGCAACGCTGGTGAAGATGGCGGTGTCGCGGTCACGCGAATTCCAGGCCGACGAGTCGGGCGCCGAGCTGACCGGTGATCCCCTGGCCCTCGCCTCCGCCCTGGCGAAGATCTCCGGCGGCGTCCAGGCCGCACCGCTGCCGCCGCAGCCCGACATCGCCGCGCAGTCGCACATGATGATCGAGAGCCCGTTCCGCGCCGGCGATCGCATGGCGAAGATGTTCTCCACCCACCCGCCGACCGCCGAACGCATCCGGCGGCTTCAGGAGATGGCCCGCAACGGGCGCTGACCTCGATACGCGGCGTCCTCGCTTCGCTCGGTCGGCGCTACTCGGCCGGCAGAACAGTCCTCCGCTGGTTGAGCAGGCGACGAGCGCAGCGAGGAGCCGTGTCGACCTCCGCTGGTTGAGCAGGCAACGAGCGCAGCGAGGAGCCGTGTCGAAACCAGGCTGGTGAGGCTGCTACCCGACGCGGTCGATGGTGTAGTCCACCAGCGACGAGAGCGCCTTGTGCGCCGGGGTCTCCGGCAACTCGGCGAGCATCGCATGGGCCTCGTCGGCGAAGCTCTGCAGCTTCGCGCGTGCCGCGGCCATGCCGGCCGACGATTCGAGCAGCTCGAGGGCCTCGGCGACCTCGGCGTCGTCGGTGAGCGGCCGTGAACCGCCGTCGGGAGCGACGAGGAGTTCCCGCAGCCGTGCCGACGTGGCGTCGTCTCCGGTGAGTGCGTACAGCACGGGCAGGGTGTGGACGCCCTCGCGGAGGTCGGTCCCCGGGGTCTTGCCCGAGTCGACCGACACCGAGCTGATGTCGATGATGTCGTCGGACACCTGGAAGGCGACGCCCACGATGTCGCCGATCTTGGAGAGTCGTTCGATGTCGTCGGTGGTCGCGCCGGAGGCCATCGCACCGAAGCGTGCGGCGGCCGCGATCAGCGAACCGGTCTTCTCCCACACCACCTGCAGGTAGTGGTCGATGGGGTCCGCGCCGGGCTTCACGCCGACGGTCTCCCGCATCTGGCCGGTGACGAGTTCGGCGAAGGTCTCGGCGATGATGCGCACCGCCTCCGGACCCAGCGTCGACACCAGCCGCGAGGCGCGGGCGAACAGGAAGTCACCGGAGAGGATCGCGATGGAGTTCGTCCAGCGGGCGTTGGCGCTCGGGGCGCCGCGCCGCATGGAGGCCTCGTCCATGACGTCGTCGTGGTAGAGCGTCGCGAGGTGGATCATCTCGACGACGGTGGCCGAGGTGATCACGTCCTCCGAGTCGGGACGCGGCCCGAACTGCGAGGCGAGGATCGCGAACATCGGCCGGAACCGCTTGCCGCCGGCCTTGGCCAGGTGGGTCGCGGCCTCGGTCATGACCTCGTCCCCGGACGAGAGCTCACCCAGCAGCAGGTCCTCGACCTTCTGCAAGGAGGAGCGCACCGTTTCGGCGAACTCATCCGATACCAGGTCCAACCCGGCGAATGTGGACTTCACAGCTACGCCGCCCCATCTCGTCTGATCCGGCTAATGTGTGTCGGCGGAGGCCCGAGTGTCCTCGTGACCCCACCTGCCTGCCGAGCCTATCCGGTCCGGGGTACGGACATACTGTTCGGGTGAGCCCTGAGAATTCGACGCCCCGGGATGCCTCCTTCCCCGATCACGCCGACGTGTTGGTGGTCGGCGCGGGACCGGGCGGGTCGGCGGCGGCAGCACATGCCGCGGCGGCCGGTCGAGACGTCGTCCTGGTCGACGCCGCGGTGTTCCCGCGCGACAAGACGTGCGGCGACGGTCTCACCCCGCGCGCCATCGCCGAACTCGACGCGCTCGGCCTCGGTTCGCTGGTGGCCGACCGGCCCCGCATCGACGGCCTGCTCCTCAACGGGTGGGGCGCGCGGCAGCAGGTCCGGTGGCCGTCGGGCCGCTTCCCCGCGTACGGCAGCGCGGTTGCACGGACCGAGTTCGACGACGCGATCCGCGCGCACGCGGTGAGTAAGGGCGTCCGAATGATGCAGGGCGCCAAGGCTATCGACGTGACGATGGACGGCGACCGGGTCGGCGCGGTGACGTTCTCCGCCGGCGGCACCACCCACACCGTGCGCGTCGGCGATCTGATCGTCGCCGACGGGGTTCGCTCGGGACTCGGCAAAGCCCTTGGGCGCGAGTGGCATCGGGACACCGCCTACGGCGTCGCAGCGCGCGCCTATGCACCCTCGGCACGCGCCGACTCTCATTGGATGGGTTCACATCTGGAGTTGCGTGGCCCTGACAGCGAACTCCTACCCGGTTACGGCTGGGTGTTCCCGCTCGGCGGCGCCGACGGCGGGGCAGGTGGCGGACTGGTGAACGTCGGCGTGGGCGCGCTCGCGACCGCGAAACGACCGGCACACATGGCACTTCGCCCGATCCTCGAGCACTACGCCGCAATGGTTCACGACGAATGGGCACTCGGCGGACCGCCGGTCCGCATCGCGTCGGCGCTGCTGCCGATGGGCGGTGCGGTGACCGGGGTCGCCGGCCGCAACTGGGTACTCATCGGCGACGCCGCCGCCTGCGTCAACCCGCTCAACGGCGAGGGCATCGACTACGCGATGGAGACCGCCCGGCTCGCCGTCGAACTCCTCGGCGCCGACGACTACACCGACCGCTGGCGCGACATCCTCGTCGGCCACTACGGGCTCGCGTTCTCCGCCGCCCGACGCCTCGCCGGACTCCTGACGATGCCGCAGACCGTGCCGACGCTCGGCCGCCCCGGCATCCGGTCCCCGCAGCTGATGTCGATGGTCGTCCGGGTCATGGGCAACCTGATCACCGACGAGGACGCCGACCTCGTGGCGCGCGCCTGGCGGACCGTCGGCCGCATCTCCAGCCGTGTCGATCCGCGGCCGCCGTTCGCCTGACGCAGTGCTCCCGCGTATCCGATTCCTTCCCGCGGGCCCTACCTGACGAGCGCGAGTGAAACACGCACGCGGCAAATCTGCGACGTGTCCCAACCCGGGGTGCCCGATGAGACATCGGGGCGGTACTGTTCCAACAGTGTGGCGCCCACCACACCCATGCAACAATCGAGACCACCGCCGACCCTGGAGATGGAACATGTCCACTGCATCCACTCTCGCCACCCGAGCCAAGCACGCCGTCCAGAACCGGGTGGCGCAGCGCTATCACCTGCGGGGCGACATCGATCGCATGGACGCCGACAACGACCCCACCGCCATCTCCCGGGCGCTCGCCACCCAGGAGTTCCCCTGGGGCATCACCCAGGCGCTGAGTTTCGCGCTGTTCCGTACGTACGCGGTGCCGTCGATCGGCGATCTGCTGTACAAGACGAGCCAGTTCACCGAGTCGACGCAGAAGCGCTACGACGATACGGTCCTCCTGCTCGACGCCCCGATCGAACACGGCGTCGACAGCCCCCTGGGCCGCGCCGGCATCCGCCGGATCAACCAGATGCACGGTATGTACGACATCCCCAACAGCGACTTCCTCTACGTGCTCTCGACCTTCGTGGTGTGCCCGGTCGAGTGGGTGAACGCCTACGAGTGGCGCAAGCTCACCAACCACGAGATCCGCGGCCTCACCAACTACTACCGCCGCGTCGGGCAGCTCATGGGAATCAAGGACATCCCGGAGACCTACGAGGGTTTCAAGCAGTTCTACGAGGACTACGAGACGGCCAACTTCGCCTTCAGCCCCGACGCCCTGGCCGTCGCGGACTCGACGCTCGACCTGCTGGGCACCTTCATGCCCTACAAGCTGCTCCCCCGCGCAGTGGTGCGCCGGATGTCGTTCGCGCTCATGGACGATCGCCTCCTCACCGCGTTCAGGTACCCGAAGCCGACCCTCGTCGAGCGCATCCTGGTGCGCGGCGGTCTGAAGGCCCGTGGCCTCGCGATCCGGCTGTTCTTCCCGCCGCGGACCGAGCCCCTGTTCGGCCGCCAGACCAAGCAGGTCCGCAGCTACCCCAACGGTTACCGCCTCGAGGAACTCGGCACCTTCGGCCCGGGATGTCCGGCACCCAAGGTGGAGAAGGCAAGCGCCACAGGCTGTCCGGTGCCGCACGAGCTCCTCGCCGAGGACGCTCAGCAGGCCGCCGGTTCCTGACCTATCCGCTGCCTGAGGTGCGAGGAGCGAAAGCCGCCGGGCTGAGTAGCGACGAAGGAGCGTATCGAAGTCGACGAGCCACGAAGGCCTGGTGAGATGAGGTCGCCAGCCCTTCGTGGCTCGCTCCGCTCGCACCTCAGGGAGCAGTGGGCGGGCCGCTCGCACCTCAGGGAGCAGTGGGCGGGCCGCTCGCACCTCAGGGAGCAAGGGGGCTGCGTCGCTCGCACCTCAGGGAGCAGTGGGCGGGCCGCGCGCACTCAGGAGCAGTGGGCGGCCGCTCGCACCTCAGCGAGCGGTCGGACTCAGGCGCGGGCGGAGTGGATCGCGGCGATCCCGCCGGTCATGTTCTGCCAGCGCACGTGGTCGAAGCCGGCGTCGCGGATGAGGTCGCCGAGGGCGAACTGGTCGGGCCAGGCCCGGATCGATTCCGCGAGATAGACATACGCGGCCGGACTGCTGGAGACCTTTGTCGCGACCGCGGGCAGCGCCTTCATCAGGTACTCCATGTACACGGTGCGGAACGGCTTGAGGGTCGGCGTGGAGAATTCGCAGATCACCAACCGTCCACCGGGTTTCAGGACCCGTCGCAGTTCGGCGAGGGCCTTGGGGACGTCGTTGACGTTGCGCAGGCCGAAGGAGATGGTGGCCGCGTCGAAGGAGTTGTCGGCGAACGGGAGCGACAGCGCGTCGGCCGCGACCTTGGGTACGTCGCGGTGTGCACCGGCCTTCAGCATGCCGAGTGAGAAGTCGGCGGCGACACAGTGCGCGCCCGACGAGGCGAGCTCGACGGTCGACACCGCGGTTCCCGCGGCGAGGTCGAGGACGATGTCACCGGGCCGCAGATCGAGCGCCTTGCGGGTCTTCTTGCGCCACCCGCGATCCTGTCCGAAGGACAGCACCGTGTTGGTGATGTCATAACGGCGGGCGACGCCGTCGAACATGGCCGCGACCTCGGCCGGATCCTTCTCCAGACTTGCTCGCTGAGGTGGGTTCGCGCCCGTCGATGCCATGGGAGTCAACCTACCGCCTGGCGCGCAACCAGCGATTCTGGGGCTCAGGCCGGCCGGTCGAACTCGACCGCGACGCCGGACCCCGTCACCGACCGGTAGTGCCCGACGAGTTCGGCACACACCGCAGGCCACGTCCGTGTTCGCACCGCCTGGACGGCCGCCCGGGCGAAGGCGGCCCGCACCGCGTCGTCGTGCAGCGAGTCGACGATTGCGGGCAGGGTCTTCTCGAAGCGCGCGACCTCGAGCAGGTAGCCGGTGCGGAACGGTGTCACCAGGTCGCGTGGCCCACCGGCGTCGGGAGCGATGACCGGCAGGCCGCTGGCCATCGCCTCCTGGATCGTCTGACAGAACGTCTCGTGTTCGCCGGCATGCGCGAAGACGTCGAAGGAGGCGTACGCCCGCGCCAGCGCCGCTCCCCGGAGTTCGCCGGTGAACACCGCATCCGGCAGCGCCCGTTCGAGTCGGGCACGTTCGGGACCGTCGCCGACGACCACCAGCCGCACCCGAGGATTCCCCGACAGTCCCGCCAGCCGCTCGACATGTTTCTCCGGCGCCAGCCGACCCACGAACCCGCACACCAGCGCGTCCTCGCGCCCGCGCAACCACTCGGCGCGAAGCGCACCGCTTCGCCGATCGGGTGAGAACAGGTCGAGGTCGACGCCCCGGCCCCATCGCCGCAACCGCGGCACCCCGCGCGCGGCGAGAGCGTTCATCGTCTCGGTCGACGGGACCAGGGTCAGATCGCACATCTCGTGCAGCTTCCGGGTGTAGCGCCAGGCCGCCTTCTCGACCGCGCCCAGCCGATAGGCCGAGGCGAACCCGGCGACGTCGGTCTGGAACACCGCGACCGTCGGCACACCCAGCGCCCGCGCCGCCGCGGCACCCGCAGCCCCCACCACGAAGGGTGAGGCCAGGTGCACCACGTCGGGCGCGAAGTCGCGCAGCACCCGGTACAGCAGCGGCATCGGCACCCCGACCGGTAGGGAGGTCACCCGCGGAACCCGTACGGCCGGCACCAGATGCACCGGGGTACGCCGACCGACAGTCCGTGGCGCCGAAGCACATCCCCGCGGAGTGTCCGGGGCGACGACGACCACCTCGTGGCCGGTGGACTCCAGATGGTCGACGACCCGCAGGATGGAGTTGACGACCCCGTTCATCTGCGGGAGGAAGCTCTCGGTGACGATCGCAACGCGCATACCCCGACCCTGGGCGTCGGATCTGACCGGCAGCGGCGCAGCGCGTGACACGACGCGCAACGCCTGATGAATTCCCGGGGATCCGTGCCGCCGGTGCACAGTGGACGTGTGCCCGACATCGACCTACTGCTGCTGAGCCGCTGGCTCACGCCGGTACACGACTTCCTCGTCCCCCGGGTCGGCGCCGGTGCCCGCATCGGCTTCATCCCGACGGCGTCGTCGATCTACCCCGACCAGACCTGGCTCGACCTCGACCGCAGCAGCCTGCGCGATCAGGGATTCGAGGTCGTCGACGTCGATCCGGAAGTCGTCTCGGCGGCCACCTTCACCCGCGCGCTGAGCGAGATCGACGCGGTGTTCGTATCCGGCGGCAACGTCTTCCACCTGCTCGGCGCGCTCCGCCACGCGGGCGCCGACCGTCCTCTCGTCGACGCGGTCCGGCGCGGATTGCCCTACATCGGGGTCAGTGCCGGGGCGTGCGTCACCGGTCCCGACATCGCGCCGCTCGCGCTACTCGACGACCCGAGCGAGGCGGCACCCCTGACCTCGACCGTCGGCCTCGAACTCATCGACGTCACGGTTGTCCCGCATGCCGAGGGAACCGTCGGCGGACGCGGCCGGATCGATC
Source organism: Gordonia sp. C13 (assembly GCF_023218005.1). Classification (NCBI taxonomy): domain Bacteria; kingdom Bacillati; phylum Actinomycetota; class Actinomycetes; order Mycobacteriales; family Gordoniaceae; genus Gordonia; species Gordonia sp. C13. Next base: position 163,489 of record NZ_JALPSY010000004.1, on the reverse strand, counting down.
GGACGCGGCAGGAGTTCGCCGACCGTCCGCTGCATTTCCTGCGCGACGACGAGGCACTCGTGATCTCCGGTGGGACCACGACGGTCATCGCGGGCTGACGGACTCCTCGTCGGTAGCCTCGCCCGGGTGATCGGCGGTCGCCGGAGTGTCGGGCGCGTCTGCGTCGGAAGAGCCCGGTTCGGAGGAATCGGCGGTCTCCGCGGTCCGACGGTTACGGCGTCGGCTGAACTCCGCGACACCGACCATCAGCAGGCCGACGACCACCCAGCCGACGATGGCGACGGACAGGCCCGGGATGATCGAGAGCATCGCGGTGCGCCCGGTCGGGCGCGCGAGATCCGGGTTGTAGGCGGCATATTCGACGCTGATCCGCTGTCCCTCGCTGAGCTCGGTGGGATAGAGCAGGCCGAAGCGCGGACTGTGGAACGAGCCGTCGGGCGTCTGGAAGTCGACGGCGGCGTGCAGCGCATCCACCGACACCACCTCGGCCATCACGGTGGCCTTGCTCTCCTCGATCGCGGAGTCGTTCTTGAAGCAACCGGCGACGAGCGAGAACGCCATCGCGGTGATGGTGATCCCGACGACGAGCAGCCCGAGCTGAACGCGTCGCTGGATCACCGGATTCATGGCGTTCAGGGTAACCGGCCGGGTACGGGACCGCCGTCGCGCGGTCTAGTCCGCCGACGCTTTCAGGCGCGCCGCGATCGCCGCGTGCACCGATCGCAACCGATCCCGATCCGTGGCGACCTCGATCACCTCGATGCCGCCGGCCGCCGGTTCCTCGGCGAGGACGGCGCGCAGTTCGTCGACGCCGACGCGCCGGTGCGGGATGTGGAAGCCCGCGCACATCGACGCGATGTCGGTGCGGTGCGGGGTTCCGAAGACGCGCTCGTAGGCGCCGGCGTACTGCCCGGCGTTGTAGCGCGGGTCGCCCTGTTCGAGCAGTCCGAAGATCCCGCCGCCGTCGTCGTTGGCCACGACGATCCGCAGCGAATCGGGCCTCGGCTCCCCGGGCCCGATGACCAGGCCGGTGGCGTCGTGGATGAAGGTCAGGTCACCCATCAGCGCGATCGTGCGGGCGCCGGGACGTTCGCGGTCGAGGGCCAGCGCGGCACCGATGGCCGTCGAGTTGGTCCCGTCGATGCCGGCGACGCCGCGGTTGGACAGGACGCGCACGCCTTCGGCGACCCGTCCGGCGAGTGCGATGTCGCGGATCGGGTTCGACGCCCCGACGACGAGCTGGTCGCCCGGCGCCATCGCAGCGCTGACAGCTCGCGCGACGTGCAGTCCGGTGGTCGGACCGGGTTCGTCGAGCTCGGCCTCGACTGCCCCGGCCACCCGCTCCTGGACGGCGGCGCACTCCTTGATCCAGTCCTCGCGCGGTTCGCCGACGACCTCGATGCGCGTACCGGTCGCGAAGACGTTGCCCGAGACGTCGGGCCAGCGCGGACCGGTGGTCAGCGCGTAGACCCGCACCTCGGGGTCGGCGAGCAGCCGCGAGACCCCGCGATGCAGCGTCGGACGGCCGCAGATGATCGCCTGCCTGGGACGTACCGAGTCGAGTGCGAGCGGGTGCAGCGGGGTCGCCGGGTGCGGCGCGGTCGGTTCGGCAACCGTCGGCACGTCGGCGAGGGCGGGATGCTCACCCGAGCCGTGTCCGGACACCACGACCGTGTCCAGCGACAGGTCGATGGGCAGCGGGACGTCGAGTTTGCCGACCGGCGCCTGCGTCCACGGCAGTCCGCCGGGACGTCCGGCGAACGACCCCAGATCGTCGTCCCCGACCTCGTCCGGGTCGGGCACGAGCGGTTCCCGCAGCGGGATGTCGAACTGGACCGGGCCGGCGTTGCCGGTGCGGGCACCGCGCGCGGCGGCGAGCACACGACCGACGGCCGACCGCCACTGGCTGTTGGTGTCGAGGTCGCGCTCGGCGAGGCCGAGGCTGATCGCGGCGCGCACCTGGGTGCCGAAGAGACCGAACTGTTCAACCGTCTGGTTGGCGCCCGAGCCCAGCAGCTCATACGGCCGGTTGGCGCTGATCACGACCAGCGGGACGCGGGCGTAGTTGGCCTCGAAGACCGCCGGACCCATGTTGGCCACGGCCGTGCCGCTGGTCATGACGATCGGCACCGGTTCCTTCGACGACACCGCCAGGCCCAGCGCCAGGTAACCCGCGGACCGCTCGTCGATGCGGACGTGCAGCCGCAGCCGGCCCGCCGCGTCGGCGGCGTGCAGGGCGAAGGCCAGCGGCGCGTTCCGGGACCCCGGGCACAGTACGGCTTCCCGCACACCGCCCCGGATCATCTCGTCGACGATGACCCGCGCCTGCAGCGTCGAGGGATTCGGAACCGGTCGATTCATTCCTCAAGCGTAGGGACTCGAACTCTCGCGGTGCGCCGGGGAGCGGCGTTACGCTGGTCACGTGGGATTTTATGACGACCGCGTCGTCCCGCACCTGGTCCACGTCGCGTGCGGGATGTCGGCCCTGACACCACTGCGAGAGCGCACCTGCGCCCCGCTGAGCGGGCGGATGCTCGAGGTCGGTTTCGGCTCGGGCCTCAACGTCGGGCTGTATCCCGACACGGTCACCGAGGTCGCCGCGGTCGAACCCTCCGATGTCGGCTGGCGGATGGCCGCCGACCGGGTCGCGGGGTCCGCGGTACCGATCGAACGCTCCGGACTCGACGGCCAGGAACTGCCGTTCGACGACGATTCCTTCGACGCCGCACTGTCGACGTTCACCCTGTGCACCATCCCCGACCTGGGCGCGGCCCTCGCCGAGATCCGCCGCGTGCTCCGGCCGGGCGGCACCCTGGCCTTCCTCGAACACGGACTCGCCCCCGACGAGAAGGTGCGCACGTGGCAGCGTCGGCTCGAGCCGATCCAGAAACGCATCGCCGGCGGGTGCCACCTCACCCGGGACGTCCGTGCCGAACTGACCACGGCCGGGTTCGCCCTCGGCACCGTCGACTCGTTCTATCAACCGGGCGTCCCGAAACCCCATGGGGCACTGAGCCTGGGCACGGCGCAGCCCACCTGATCCCCGGCGGCCGGCCTCGCCCGCCCTCGGCACCCGGCAAGGTGCTGCCCTACTGTGGGCACAATGCGTCGCTGGACATTGCTGGCCCTCCTGACCGCGGCCGCGACGCTGATCCTCGAACTCTTCGACGTCGACGCGGCAGCCCTGTTCGCCGGTCTCGTCGTCGCCGGCCTGCTCGCGATCGCCGGTCGTGCACCCCGGCAACGCAACTCCCACGACGACCCCGACGCCCCGATCGTGCCGCGCTGGGCGTTCGTCTCGTCCCAGGGCGTGCTCGGCGTCTTCATCGGGACGATGGCCGACCCGGAGACGATCAGCGGCCTGGGTTCGTCGTGGTTCCCGGTGCTGGTGATCGGGATCGCGACCCTCGCGATCTCCGTCGTCTGCGGCGCCCTCCTCGGATTGCATCGTGACGTCGACCCGCTGACCGGTTCGCTGGCCCTCGTGGCCGGCGGCGCCTCCGGGCTGGTGGCCCTCACCCGTGAGTTCGGCGGGGACGAACGGATGGTCGCGGTCATCCAGTACCTGCGCGTCGCTCTCGTCACCGTCACGATCCCGCTCGTCGCCTCCCTCGTCTTCGGGGCCGGCGAGAGTGCCGTCGAGGTGGTCCCGGCGTCGTGGACCGACCAGGCGTGGGGCCTGTTACTGCTCGTCGTGTGCCTGGGTGTCGGCATCCCCGTGGGACGTTTGCTACGCCTCCCGGCCGCCGGGTTGCTCGGCCCCCTCGCGATCTCGACGGCGGCCGAACTCACCGGTGTCGCCGGCGACGCCGCGGTGTCCCCGATCCTGCTCACCGTCGCCTATGCGCTGATCGGGTGGCAGGCCGGACTCGGGTTCACCATGGAGCGTCTGCGAGCGATCGGCCGCGTCCTGCCGCACGCGCTGGCCCTGATCCTGGCCATCGGCCTCGGGTGCGCGCTGCTCGGTGTCGCGCTGTCGGCCTGGACCGGCGAGTCGATGTTCGACTGCTACCTCGCGACCACCCCGGGCGGCATCTATGCCGTCCTCGCGGCGGCCACCGGCGCGGGCGGCAATGTGGCCTTCGTCGTCGCGGCGCAGATCCTGCGGGTGCTCCTCATGCTGTTCGTGGCACCGTTCGCCGCGCGTGCCGCCTCCCGGCGCAGTGGCCGCGCGAGGTAACTGACTCTCCGGTCACATGTGACCCGCGTCCCACGTAAAGTCGGAGAGATGAGCGGGGAATCGAACACCGAGACAAACAGCAACGACAACCAGTCCGCAGCCGGGTCGCACGGCCGCGAGTTCGACGTCGTCGTCTACGGCGCCACCGGCTTCGTCGGCGAGATCACTGCGCGGTACCTCGCCGACCACGCCCCGATCGGCACCAAGGTGGCGCTCGCCGGCCGCAACGAGTCCAAGCTGACCCAGGTCCGCGAACGACTACCGCTCCGCGCCCGGGACTGGCCGCTGATCGTGGCCGACTCCAACTCGCCCGCTGCGCTCGACGCGATGGTCGCCCGCACCCAGGTCGTCTGCACGACCGTCGGCCCCTACCTCAAGTACGGCGAGGCGCTCGTCGTCGCGGCGGCCACCGCCGGGACCGACTACGTCGACCTCACCGGCGAGGTCCCCTTCGTCCGCTACTCCATCGACAAGGCACACGACACCGCGGTCGCCTCGGGCGCGCGTATCGTCCACTCCTGCGGCTTCGACTCCGTCCCCTCCGACATCACCACCTACGCGCTCTACAAGAAGGTCGCCGAGGACGGTGCCGGCGAGATGACCGACACCACGCTCGTGGTGAAGTCGATGCGCGGCGGCCTGTCCGGCGGCACCATCGACTCGATGCGGGTCATCGCCGACGAGGCCAAGAACTCTCAGGCCCGGCGCCTGATGCTCAATCCGCAGGCCCTCTCGGGCGGCCCCGGTGAGGTCCCCCGGGTCAGCCTGTCCGATGAACCGAGCGACCTGTCGATCATCAACGCCAAGAAGGTCGACCCGTCGCTGAGCGGCACGCTCGCCCCGTTCTTCATGGCCGCACACAACACCCGGATCGTCCGGCGGTCGAATGCGCTGCTGGACAACGCCTACGGGTCGAACTTCCACTACGCGGAGACGATGAACGTGGGCGGGGTCCCGGCCTTGTCGACCCTCGCCGCCGGCGCGGTGGCCGTGGGCACCGGTGCGTTCATGGGCGCCATGAGCTTCGGCCCCACCCGCCGCCTCCTCGACCGCGTCCTTCCGAAACCGGGCGACGGACCCAACGAGAAGTCCCGCAACAGTGGGTATTTCGTGGTCGAGACGTTCACCCGGACGACCACCGGCCGACGCTATCGCTCACAGATGCGCGCGCAGGGCGACCCCGGATACAAGGCGACCGCGGTGATGCTCGCCGAGAGCGCCCTGGCACTCGCGCTCGACCGCGACCGTCTGCCGGCCCGCACGGGCGTCCTGACGACCGCCGCGGCCATGGGCGACGCCCTCATCGATCGCCTCCGCGACGCCGGATTCACCATCGACGCAACCGAACTCGGCTGAGCCGAGGCGGCTGACACCACCCGGAAATTCGTTAGCACTCTTTGACCGAGAGTGCTAGACGAGCGCGGAATCCGGTGCTATCTTCGGTGTCAGTACAGCGTTGAGCTGCTCGCCGGACGAGTGGCGGGCAGCCTTGTGAGACAGGAGGTGAACTGCTGTGCTGCGTTTCGATCCGTTTTCCGACATGGATGCCTGGGCCCGGGGCATGCTGACCGGTTCGGTTGCCGGAACCGCGCGTACTCCCAAGTTCATGCCCTTGGACCTCTACAAGGTCGACGACCACTACATGCTCGTCGCCGACCTACCGGGCGCCGACCCGGGCTCGATCGACGTGAGCGTCGACAACGGCGTTCTCACGTTGTCCGCCCAGCGATCTGCCCCGTCCGACGAGGGCGTCGAGTGGCTGGCCAGCGAACGGTTCTCCGGAACCTATCGACGCCAGCTCACCCTCGGTGACTCCATCGACAGTGCCGGCATCTCCGCCCGCTACGACAACGGCGTGCTCACCGTGACCATCCCGGTGGCCGAGAAGGCCAAGCCGCGCCGTATCGAGGTGGAAAGCATCAAACACCAGCAGGCGATCGAGACCGGGACTGCCTCGTAGTCCGAGAAACCCTCTCCCCGAACATCATCGGGAACGACACCGACGGGCCGGTGCGCCGGAGACGGCGCGCCGGCCCGTCGGCGTCCCGGGCCCTGAGTCGTCCTCGGCCTTATGGTGCCATCGCCTCGACGGACTACTGTCCCGTCCAGGAGGCCAGCGGTTCGGGCCGGCCGAAGAAGAATCCCTGCGCATAGTCGAACCCGAACTCCGTGAGCACTTCCAGCACATCGTCGCTCTCGATTCCCTCGGCCACCATCCGCAGCCCGGTGGCCGCTGCCATCTCCGAGATCGCCCGCACCACAGCACGATCGGAATGACTGTGAACCAGCTGGGCGATCAGGGTGCGATCGACCTTCAGGACATCGACGGGCAGATCGCGGACGTAGCGAAGGGCCGAGAAACCGGCGCCGAGGTCGTCGACGCAGATCGTGCACCCGAGGTCGTGCAGGCCGTTGACGGTCCGGGCCGCCGACGTCTCGAGCCGGATCACCTGATCCTCGCGGACCTCGATCCACACCCGTGACGGCTCGACGTGGTGATCACGGATCAGACCGTCGATGTAGCGGACGAGGCCCTCGTCGGAGAGCTGCTGCCCCGAGAGGTTGAGCGAGACGAAGGCCTCCTCCCCCGCCATCTCGGAGATGTCGCCGGCCAGATCCCGGATGGCCTCCCCGATGGCATGCCGTCCGATAGGCGCGAGCAGTGAAATACCCTCGGCGACTGCGAGGAATGCATCGGGAGCGAGAACCCCCGATTCGGTGTGCCACCGCAGCAGCGACTCGTAGCCGACCACCCGACGGTCCGCCATCGCGACGATCGGCTGGTAGAAGACCGAGAAGTCGCGCTCCACCGAACGGGTGAGCCAGGCCGCGAGGTCGACCTCCGCGCTGATCTGCCGCACCATGCCGGGGTGCGCGAACTCGACGTGCACCCGCCGGGTGAGGGCGACGCACAGAGCGGCGTCGGCGTGCCGTACCAGGTCGGTCTCGTCGGAGACGGCGCGGAGATCCGCACTCACGGCGACGCCCATGCAGACGTCGAGGAACGCGCTGCGGTCACCGTCGCTGACCGTGTGCGCACCGAGCTTGCGCCGGGCCGCGTCGATGAGCGCATCGTGGCCGCCGTCGTCCGCGGAGAGGGAGATCAGCCACTGCAGGTCCGACCGGCGTTCGAACCGGGCACGCGGACTGATCGGCATCAGGACCTGCTCGACGAACAACTCGGCGATCGATACGGCGGACCGGTGCCCGTAGGCGACGACTGCGCGATGATAGGGGTCGACCGACACCGCGATCACCGTTGCGTCGCGGTTCAACGCTCCATCATCTATCTCGTCCGATCCCCCCGGCCGCGGCATGATCGCCACGTCCCGCCGTGGGCGAGACTCTACTCGCAGACCGCTCGGTTCGAGCGACGACCCGCGCGCCGAATCACGCTCGAAGAACCGCGGATTCGGTCGGAGGATTTCGTCCGCGTCGAATGGTGTCGACAATCACGCCGGCGAGCACGCGCGACAGCCCGGCCGTAGAATTCCGGGTCTCGGCATCCGCCGGCGCTGTTCGCCGGCGCTCCTCCCTTTCTTCGGGATCTCGGCAAACAATTAGAAAGGCTACAAAACCACTGCTAAGGTGGCTGCAAGTCCTGGGTGCGACGCCACTCAGGATTTGTTCGTTCCGGTTACGATTTTGTATTCGTAAAACCCATGTTCGGAGTATCCGTGACCGCGTGCGCGGTCATAGCGACGGAAAGCGGTCCCGGCGTATGGCCTTGATCAGGAATGTGATGCGACGCTACGACGCGCGCTCCATGGCAACGCTGATCAGCACCGGTGGCGTTCTGCCGCTGCCTCTCATCGCTCTACTCGCGCCCCACACCATCAAGCCGGGCAAGATCATCGTCCTGATGACCATCTGGTCGTTCATCGCCCTGATCTTCGCCTTCACCGCCCTGCGTCGCCGGTTGACCGACCCGGAGTTCGCTGCCCTCGGCGGATTCGGCATCGCGGGCATCGGCGGCACATCGTTGATCCTCGCCGATCCCCTCACCGCAGCTCTGGTGCTGGCCATCGTGGCCGTGATCCCGGCGATCGGCGCGATCTCCGCCTCGCCGCGGCTCATCCTGTCCCACCTGGCGGTCGCCAGCGCCTGCGCAGCGCTGGTCCTCGCGATCCTCGCGGACTCCGTGCCCACCTTCCTGATCAGTTTCGGCGCGATGTTCGGCATCATCGTCGTGCCGGTCTTCCTCGTGGTGGCTCTCCGGAAATCGATGGAGGCCGTTCTCGACCAGCAGACCCGCCTCTGCGGGATCGACCCGCTGACCGGCCTGCTCAACCGTCGCGGTTTCCTCATCCGGGCATCCCAGTTGCTGTCGGCCGCGCGATCCTCGACCGGATGGATCGGCATCCTGCTGCTCGACGTCGACCACTTCAAGCGGATCAACGACGAGTACGGGCACCTTGCCGGCGACGGCGTGCTGCTCTCCGCCGCGGCAGCCATCCGCGAACAAGCACCGGTCGGTTCCGAGGTCTGTCGTTACGGCGGCGAGGAGTTCCTCCTCTTCCACGTCGTCCGTGACAAGGAAGAGCTCTGGCGCAGCGCCGAACGTCTGCGTGCCGCCGTGGCCGCGACCGCACCGGTGACGATCAGTGTGGGGGGTGTCTGCGCACCGCTGGTGTCCTCGCGGGACGGCAGCGCCCACTCGACCGACGACGTCATCGGCAACCTACTCGGCCGCGCCGACGAGTGCGTCTACCGCGCCAAGGAGAGCGGCCGCGACACCACGGTCATCGACACGATCGACCCGATCGTGTGGAACGACGGCACGCTGAGCGCCCACGCCGCGGAGGACCCGCCGGCATCGCCTCCGTCGGCGAGCCTGTACGAGGTCTTCTACCAACGTCCCCCGGACTTCGTCGAGATGGAGACGCGGGGTAGGAGCTGAGCCGCGCCCGCGGCCTGCAGGATGTCGGCTTCCATCCGCATCCGTCGCCACGTCTCGAGAGTGGTGTGTTCGCGGATGCGGGCACGATCCCACCACATGAGGCGCGTGCGGTACCGCTCGTCGGGGAACGGGGTCGGCGGCACGGATTCGTCGACGCGCCCGCCGCCCGACTGCCAGCGCCGTAGAACGTGATCGGCCGCGGTCGCCATCATGTGGTCGGTCCCCGACATCTCCATGATCACCAGACCCAACCGCGAGAGCTGCCCGGCCACCGACCTCGCGATCGGGGAACGCTCATCCACCCAGGCGGTCTTGACCTCGACGATCCCACCGGCGAGGCGCGACTCGATGGCGTTCACCAGCTGCACCTGACCAGGCTGGCCGGCCCACTCGACCAGCGCATGCGACTGGGCCGCCGCACCGAACCTCGGCTGGACACGTAGGCCACCCCGGACCTGGTCGGTGTCGTCGAGGACCGCGAAGAACAGCGCCGTTCCCGCACCCGAGACGACCTCGTCGTAGTCGAGAGCGGCCGCACAGCCGTGCCGTTCGTACGCGGCGGCGGCCCCGTTCAGATACCGATCCCACAATGCGCTCTCACGGCGGGGTGCGGCCGCGACGACCGTGTACTCCGACCCGGCTTCCTCGGCGGTGCCACGCAGAACCCCCGTTCGCACCACCTCACCGGCGGTTCTCATCGTTTTCATCGCAGGATTGCGCCTTCCGAAATGGAGGAATTGGTTGCAAGATCTCCCCTGACCCCGCGTGTAATGTTGCCACAAGAGCGTTTTTATGCAGGCTCACGAGCGCCGTTTCCTCCCGGATTCGGCACCTGCCGACCCGGTTGGCGACGCTCGGTCGAGTAGGCCACGATGAGGTATGCCCTCCGTGCCGGCCACCACCGCCGTCCTGTACTCCGAGTCCGAAGTCCCTGATTCCCTGTTCGACGACGGCTCGCTCGACGTGACCGACCTGACGGCGCAGACCACCCGCGCACTCGCCGAGATCCTCCCACCGGTCGACCCGGCACTCCTGACCGAAAAACCCCGTTTCGCATACTTTCCGTGGCGAAAATCCCTGGTGAAAATCCCCGGTCCACTGTCTTTTCGTCGTCTTCGCCTGGACCGCAACCGGCATAAGCTGACCGCCGCGGATCTCGATGCCGCGGCGAAACTGCGCATCGGTGTCGTCGGATTGAGCGTGGGTCACGCCATCGCCCTCACCCTGACGCTCGAGGGATTGGCCGGCGAATTACGCCTGGCCGATTTCGATGACCTCGAGCTGACCAATATGAATCGAATTCCGGCGACATTGCTGGATATTGAGACGAACAAAGCCGTGGTCGCTTCTCGTCGGCTTTCTGAAATCGATCCCTATCTGACGACTTCGGTGTTCTCCGACGGCATCACCGCGGAGAACATCGACGAATTCCTCGACGGACTCGATCTCGTCGTCGAGGAATGCGATTCCTTCGACGTGAAGGTGCTGGTACGGCACCGTTGCCGCGAGCTGGGCATCCCGGTGCTGATGGAGACGAGCGACGGCGGGACCCTGGACGTGGAGCGCTTCGACCTCGAGCCGGATCGCCCGTTGTTCCACGGCCTCGCGGGCGACCTCCGCATCGAGGACCTCGTGGGGCTCGACCGCGCGCATCTGACGCCGCTGGCCGTCAAGGTGCTCGAGCCGGCTCGGGTCACCGCGCCGATGGCCGCGTCGGCGATCGAGCTCGGTCACTCGGTCACCGCCTGGCCTCAGCTGGCCGGCGACGTCCTCCTCGGTGGGGCGACGGTCGCCGCCGCGGTCCGTCGCCTCGTCCAGGGCAGGCCGCTGCCGTCGGGACGCGTGCGCTTCGATCGCGACGCCTGGCTCGACGGCCTCACCGATCCCCTCGACCGTGCACACGACAACGCCGGCACGGCCGACGAATCGACAGACCAGCTTCCGGTCGAGGAGATGTCCGACCTCGAGCTGATCACGTACGCGGCGAGCCGTGCCCCGTCGGCGGGCAATCAGCAGCCGTGGCAGATCATCGCCGACGACGACTCCGTGACCATCGTGCTGGATCGCTCCCGCACGTCGACGCTCGACATCGAGCATCGGGCCTCCGCGGTCGCGGTGGGTGCCGCCCTGCACAACGCCCGCGTGGCCGCGGCGAGTCGCGGCGTACTCGACGACCTCGAGGTCGTCGCGGACGATCGGACGATCCTCGGACGGGTGCGGCTCAAGGGCCTCGGTGCGGGCGTGCACGCACCCGAGTACGAGCGCGAACTCCGCACCCTGCTGGCGCGGGGGACCCGTCGTGGACCGGGAAACGGTTCACCGCTGGACGACGACGATCTGATCCGTCTCGCCGACGTGGCCGACACCGAGATCACCCGGCTCGTACCGCTCACCGACCGTGCGCGGATCACGACCTTCGCCTCGATCGCCGATCGCTCCGACCGGGTGCGCTTCCTGACTCCGGAGCTGCACCGCGAGATGTTCGCCGAACTCACCGCCGACCCCGCGGCCGGCGCCGGGATCGACATCGCCTCCCTCGACCTGCCGCCGGCCATGGCCGGGATGCTCGACGTGCTCCGCCGCGCCGATGTGATGTCCCTGCTCGACGAGTGGGGCGGTGGTGCCGCACTGGGTGCCGACGCGGCGGCACGGGTCACCTCGGCGTCGGGAATCCTGCTCCTGGTCCAGCGTGGACGGACACCGGCGGACTACCTGCGGGCCGGCCTCGTCGTCGAACAACTGTGGGCGGCCGCCGAACAACTCGGCTACGCCGTACACCCCGTGACCCCTGCGTTCCTCTATGCCCTCGACGACGCGACGGCTCGCTCTCTGTCGAGCAACCACGGCGACGTTCTCGCCGGTCTACGTCGTGAGATGGACGAGCTGTGTCCGGTCGCCGACGACGAGGCCGTCACCATCGTGCTCCGGGTGTCGAGGTCGGCGTCGCCGACGGTGCGCAGCCGTCGGCTCCCCGGCTGACCGGCCGCCCGAACCGGGTTCGACAGCCCGGCTAGGCCTGGCCGGGCTTGAGCTTGATGAACAGGGCGTCCATCTCGGCGCACAACCGGTCGCCGTCGTGCATGGTGCCCTTGATGAAGACCTTGCGGCCCTCGATCCTGTCCGCCCAGGCGCGCACGCGCAGCGGGGTGTTCAGCGGGGTGATCGAGCGGTACTGCACGTTCAGGTAGGCGGTGCGGCTGACGTGCTGGATCGCCACGGCCGAGGCGTAACCACCGATGTCGTCGAAGGCGACGGCGACATGTCCGCCGTGTGCAGCGGCGTTGCCGCCGAGATGGAAGTCGCGGAAGACCAGTTCGGCGACGACTCCGTCTTCGGAGGCCTCGACGACCTCGTAGGGCGGGAGGGTGATGTTGCCGCGGGACGGCAGGTCGACGCGGGTACCGGCAGGCGAATGCCATTCGTCGATGCGAACCTTGGCCAGACGCTCGTTGACCGCGCTGAGGTGCTCGATGAGTTCGTCGACGAGCTCGTCATCGGGGCAGGCGTAGCGCGCGTTGTCCATCAACAGACGGACCTGTTCGCTGAACTCGCCGTACCGCGGGCCGCCGCGCTCGGTGGTGATGGCCGCATGGGGCCGGAAACCACCCTCGTGCGGGTCTTCCTCGACGATCTCTACAGCACGGTCGTTCGCTTCACTCACCGGTCAACCGTATAAGAAGACCGATTCACGAGCCGGACTGGTGCTCCCCCTGGCCACCCGGACGGTGCCGGTCGGAGCGACGGTGCGAGTCGAGGTCGACGCACACACCGTGGCGCACGAACCCCTGTGACGTACCGGGGACGAAGTCGGGGACTCCACGCGGCCCGCGCTCCTTCTCGTCTCGAAGCCGTACTGCCCGCCCCACGATCACCGCGACCACCGCGGCAAGTACGCACCAGCCGGCCACTCCGACGACAATCCACCCCCAGGTGTCCATGGGTACATGTAAGCACTGCGAACTGGGAATTAGCTGAAAACCCCGCATCGTATACGGTTCGCGCGGAAACCGAACTCATCAGGACCTTTGATCCACTTCGGACGCCCGCGCACCCGGCGGACCGCCGTGAGCCCGGCCGTCTGTGATCACTACTCTGAGCGCATGAGCGCGACCGACGACACCAAGACCGCCGACCAGCCGTTCGATCCGGCCCAGTGGACCCCGGTGCCCGGGTTCACCGACCTCACCGACATCACCTACCACCGGCATGCAGGTGAGGGTCGCGAGAACGGCATCGTGCGGGTGGCCTTCAACCGACCGGAGGTCCGCAACGCCTTCCGCCCGCACACCGTCGACGAGCTCTACCGGGTGCTCGACCATGCCCGCCGCTCCCCCGATGTCGGCACGATCCTCCTGACCGGCAACGGCCCGAGCCCCAAGGACGGCGGGTGGGCCTTCTGCAGCGGCGGCGACCAGCGAATCCGCGGCCGTTCCGGGTACCAGTACGCGACCAGTCACGACACCGACGTCGTGGCCGCGGGAGCCGACTCCGTCGACGAGGCCCGGGTCAAGGCCGAGGGCGGACGACTCCACATCCTCGAGGTCCAGCGACTCATCCGCACCATGCCCAAGGTGGTCATCGCGGTGGTCAACGGATGGGCGGCCGGCGGCGGCCACTCACTGCACGTGGTGTGCGACCTGACCCTGGCCTCCGCCGAGCACGCCCGGTTCAAGCAGACCGATGCCGATGTGGGCTCCTTCGACGCCGGCTACGGCAGCGCCTACCTCGCCAAGCAGGTCGGCCAGAAGTTCGCCCGCGAGATCTTCTTCCTCGGCGAGGCCTACGACGCGGAGACCATGCACCGCATGGGCGCGGTCAATCGCGTCGCCCCGCACGCCGAGCTGGAGAACACCGCCATCGAGTGGGCCCGCAAGATCAACGGCAAATCACCCACCGCACAGCGCATGCTGAAGTTCGCCTTCAACCTCACCGACGACGGCCTCATGGGTCAGCAGGTGTTCGCCGGTGAGGCGACCCGCCTGGCCTACATGACCGACGAGGCCGTCGAGGGCCGGGATGCATTCCTGGAGAAGCGCGATCCGCGCTGGGACGACTACCCGTACTACTACTGACGCGGCCCGCACGCGGGCATGGTCACTCCCGCGGCCCGCACGCGGGCACGGTCACTCCCGCGGCCCGCAGGCGGGCACGTCGACCGTGACGGTGGGGTCGTCGACCAGCGGCTGCACCGGGACCTCGGCTTCGCCCGTCGCCGCGGTCGGCTCGTCGATCTTCAACGTGATCGTGGTGCTCTGTCCCGGGGCGATACCGACCCGGGTCGAGTAGTAGGGCCGCCCGTGCAGGGTCTGTTCGACGTAGAAGGCACCGGCGTCGCCGAGGGTCATCTCCTTGAGCACCGCACCCTTGGTGGCGAGGAACTCCACGTTGGCGAGGTTCGTGCCCTTGTCCACGGCCAGTTCGGTGCCGAGGCCACCGGCGACGTAGTCGGTGAGTCCGGCGGTCTCGTCGAGGGTGTTGGTCAGCGTGACCGTGATCGTGCTCTCTCGGGTGTCGCCGCTGCAATCGCCTGAGGTGTAGTCGATCTCGCGACGGAGGTAGTAGTCGAGCTTGCTGCCCGACGCATTGCCGATCGCCACCTGCAGATACGGCGAGTCGGTGTCGGAGATCTGATGCCCGAGCTTGGTGGTCTCGAGGATCTCCTGTTCGGCGGGCGTGGTGCTGTAGACCATGATCCGGCGCTCGTGGACGCCGCGTCCGAGCGCCTCGAGCAGGTCCCGGGTGCTCCCGCCCGAGCTGATCAATTTCTTCACCACAGCCTGGGAGATGGACTGCAGGTACGCCTTTCGGGCCTCGTTGTCGTCGGCGAACCGCTGGTACGAGGTCGACAGCGTGATGGGTACGACGTTGTCGGCGGTGATCTTCTCCCCGCCGGGCAACGTCACCGGTCCGACGACCTCGAGGATGTACTTCAGCGCGATCGGGTCGAGGGCGATGGCACCGTCGAGCTTCTGGCCGGTCTGGGCCCGCCAGTTGGCCAGCCAGATCTTCGCCGCATCGGGGAAATGAGCGCTGAGGTTCCCGTTCCGGAAGTCGGTGTAGGGCTTGTAATACGAGTAGATCGCGTCGTACTCGGGGCCCAGGTTGATCTTCGGCGTCGCCGGGTCGCGGAACTCCGAGTTGGCACCCAGTTCGGGAACCGTCACCCGTCCGCCGGTCGCGTTGAGCAGCCCGAAACCGCCGACGAGCCCGCCGGTTCCGCGGGACTCCGACGGTGTCTGGAAGGCCATGAAGTAGTTGCGCGGCCCCGAGGAGCCCAGCATCGGCGGGATCAGCTGGGCGGCGATGTCGGTGGCGACCAGGGTGGACTCGGCCGCGTCCACCTGCTCGGCGAGTTGGGTTCTCGCATCGGCGACGACGCCGAGCCAGCCCGGGTTGATCGACGCGACCTCGTCGGCCACCTCGGTCGAGCGTTCGGCGACCTTGGCGAGGTCGGGCTGCGCCTCACGTAACAGCTTGAGATTCACCGTGTTCCCGGTCCGGAGCTGATCCGGGTTCAGTACGCCGGCGAGGTCCGCGGCCGGGAGGAGCACGTCGGCGGACAGCGCCTCGACGGCGTCGCTCATCTGCTGCACCGACTTCAACGGCGATCCGATCCCCGGGATCGCGGCCACCGCCGACCATACGATGCCGTGGGACCGGTCGGAGGCGGCCCGAGCGCTGTCGGCGGCCGCAGCGGCGGCCTGCGAGGCGCCGGCCTGATCGCCGTCGAGCATCAGGGTCCGGGCCTGCGAGGCGTCGGATCGGACCGACTCGAGGTCGCCCTTCACCTTCAGTGCCGAGTACGCGAGCCAGACGACGACCGCGGCGAGGAGCACCACGATCAGGGCGAGAACCTGGACCGCCCGGTTTCCGGCGATACGGCGGATCATCGGGTCTCCCCTGTCGTCTCGGTGAGGTGTTGTGCCGCCAGCCACTTCGCCACGGTCTCGACCTTCGGCTCGATCTCGCCGAACACGCGGTCGAAGTCCTCACGCGGACGGCCCATCGGGTCGACGATGTCGAGGAGCGGCGAGTTGGGATCGATGCGTCCCCGCCCGCCCATGATCGCGGCGAGGGTGCCGTTCTCCGCCGGGGTCCCGGTCTCCGCGAGGGAGGCGAACTCGGTGAGGGTGAACACGCGCTTCCAGCGGGCGGGCGCCATCTGCTGGGCGGCCGCACGGTGCTCGCGGCTCATGCACAGCACGAGGTCGGCCTGCGTCAGCATGGGCGGACGCAGGTATCGGGATTCGAAACCCGATGCGTCGTAGCCGTGTTCGGCGAGAACCGCGGCGGAGTGCGGGTGGATCGGCTGACCGTTGAGCGCGCCGGTGCCGGCACTGCTCGACGTGACGGCGAGATCCGCCCCGTCGGCCCGCATGCGGTCGGCCAGTCCGGTCAGCACGCGTTCGCCGATCGGCGAGCGGCAGATGTTGCCGGTGCAGACGAACAGGATCGACAATCCTGTCGATGCCTCGTCCCGCTCGGATCCGGTCACCATTCCTCCTCGATTCTCCTGGCCAGCCGACGCATCACGTCGGGGTCGCCCAATCGCGCGTGTGCCGCTCCGGCGGGGATCACTTCCACCGCCGGAGTCTGTGTTCCGGCATCGGGCCGGACGGCCCGTGCCCAGCTCTCGGTGTCCGGATTGTCCTCGGCGGCAACGTAGATGACCTTACCCACGGGCACCGGACCAAGTTCGTAGGACCGCACCGCGGCGGCGAGGGTCCGGGAGCGATCCTCGAACCGCCGTAGTGCTTGCGGGTCGTGGCGCTCGGCCGCGGCTCGGAGCGGATGATCCTCGCCGAGCAGCTCCTCGTCGGCCCCCTCGTGCAGGTCGCCGGGAGGTCGGGAGTCGAGCACCATCAGCACGTCGACCTGCTCGCCGGCCTCGATGAGTTGCCGGCTCATCTCGTGCGCGATGACACCACCGAGCGACCAGCCGACGAGACGGTAGGGCCCGGACGGCTGGCGGCTGCGAACCGCCGCGACGTGCAGGGCCGCGATCTCGGGGAGGCTTGCGGGCAGGTCACGGTCGGCGACGACGAGTTCGGGCAGCTGCAGACCATATGCGGCAGTCGAATCCAGTGACGCGCCGAAGGCCCGGAACGGTTCGACGATCCCGGTGGCGGTGTGCACGCACCAGATCGTCGGGGCCCCGGACTCCGGAACGCCCGGTTCGGTGCCATCCGTCCGCGACAGCGGCACGACGCGATGGTCGACGCCGGTGCCCTCCCCCGTGGACGTGGCGTCGACGACGCGGGCCACCTCGGCCGGCGTGCGGTGGGTGAAGAGGTCTGCGACGTCCACGATGACGGAGGTGCGTCGGGTGAGTTCGTCGCGCAGCTGTACCAGGGCCAGGGAGTTGCCACCCAGTGCGAAGAAGTCGTCGTCCATGCCGACGCCGTGTTCGCCGAGGACCGTCCGAAAGGCGTCGCGAACGGTTGTCTCCGTGCGGGTCTCGGGTTCGCGGGTCGATTCCGACCAGGTCGGCTCGGGGAGTCGTCGCTGGTCGATCTTGCCCGCGCCACTCAGCGGCAGTTCGGCCAGTTCGACGATCCGGGCGGGCACCATGTGCCGCGGCAGCAGGGCGCGGCAGACGTCGGCGAGGCGGTCGACGGACACCGGCGAGACCACGTAGGAGACGAGCGCCGGCCCGGCCGGCCCGGGCCGCAGCACGGTCACCGAGCGATCGGCTCCGGCGCGCAGGAGAACGGCGTCGATCTCGGCGGGTTCGACGCGTTGTCCGCGGATCTTCATCTGACGGTCCGCGCGGCCCACGTAGATCAGCTCGCCGGTCTCGCGATCCCATCGCACGAGGTCGCCCGTCCGGTAGCGTCGACGCCCGTCACTCCCGGCCACGAAGGTCGCGGCGGTCAGTGGCCGGTCGCCGAGATATCCACGGGCGACGCCGGTTCCGCTGACGTAGAGTTCGCCCACCACGCCGGGCGGTACGTGCCGCAGTCGGGTGTCGAGGACCTCGGCCCCGATCCCGGGCCGCGGATGCCCCAGCCGCACGGGCTCGCCCGGACGGTAGGCGCTGGTGGACACCGTCACCGTCGTCTCGGTGGGACCGTAGATGTTGCGGACCTGCGCCCACTCCGCCCACGCCGACGCGAGGTCGGCCGGCAGCGCCTCGCCGCCGATGTAGACCAGTCGCAACGAGGAGATCGATTCCGGCTGCATGGTCCGCATCACCGACGGGGTCGCGGTGAACACGCTGACCCGGGTGCGGTCGAGGAAGCCGGCGAGGTCCCGTCCCCCGACGATCTCCGGCGGGACGACGACGAGCGTCGCGCCCGAGGCCAGCGGCAGCAGCAGGTCGTGGAACGTCGCGTCGAATCCGGGGCTGATCGCCATCCCCACCCGGTCGCCGGATTCCACGTCGCCGAGCCCGGCGACACGATGCACGCCGCGATGGGTGACGCCGACGATGTTGGGGGTGCCCGTGGTGCCCGATGTCGTGATGACATACGCCAGGGAGTCCGGTGAGACACGTGCAACCGGCTCCGAGGCAATGGGTTCGACCGGTTGCGTGGGGATGTCTTCCGGACCGATCGCCGTCGCCCGTGCTCCGGCGACCACGTGCTCGATGCGCGCCGCCGGGTAGGTGACGTCGACGGGGACGCACACCCCGCCGATGCGGCTCACCGCCCAGATGGCGACCACCGATTCGATGGAGCGTGGGACGACCACCGCAACCGCGTCGCCCGCGTCGAGGCCGCGCGCACGAAGGGCACGCGCCGTCTCCGACACCCAGGCGTCGAGTTCGCGGTAGGTGAGGGATCGCGTGCCGTCGGTGATCGCCGGACGATCGAAGTGCGTGGCCACCGTCCCGGTGAACAAGTCGGCGAGCAGTGGTTCGGTCCCGGTCGGCGCGGCAGCATGCGCACGGCCGGTAAGGAATTCGCGTTCGGCCGCGGTGAGGGGTTCGACGGCGGCGATCCGACGTGCGGGGTCGCCGGTCACCGCGGCGACGGCCGCAACCAGACGCTCGCCCAGTCCGCGGATCACACTCTCGTCGAACAGATCCCGCGCGTGATGGAGCTGCAGCCGCCAGTTGCCCTCGGACCGGACCGCGACGATGTGCACGTCGAACTCGCTGTGCGAATCCATCGCGGTATGCGGTGCGTCCGCGGTGACGGGACCTGGCGCGACGCCGGTGGAGTCGACCACCGAGAAGGCGACCTGGACGAGCGGGTGACGTCCGGGGATGCGCGGCGGATCGACGAGTGCGACGACGTCGTCGAAGGCGATCGCCGCGTGGTCGAGAGCGGCGAGGTCCGTGTCGCGGACGGTCTCGATGAGGCCGCCGACCGTCATCCCGGCGGTCAGTCGCGTACGAAGGACCACCGTCGAGATCAGCATGCCGACCGTGCCCGCACTGTCCGCGTCGCGGCGCATCGAGGCCGGGGTCGCCACGGCGATGTCGTCGACGCCGGCCTGCGCCGCGAGGGCTAGTGCGGTCGCGGCGTGCAGGAGCTGGAAGTCGCTGGCCTGTGCGCGGCGGGCGGCCGTCGTGATGGACCGGGCGACGGCCTCGTCGACCGGGAACTCGATCACCGAGGTACGGAGATCGCGGTCGGGCGGACGGTGGTCGGCGAGGTCGAGTTCCCCGCGGTAACCATCGAGGGCCTGCCGCCAGTAATCGCGCAGTTCGGCGCGTGAGCTCTGCTCCTCGGCGACCATCCGGCGCGCGAGGACGTCGAAGCCGACCGGTTCCCGGTCCAGGGACTCGCCGGCCAGGAGCGCGGCGAGTTCCCGTTCGACGATGGCTGCGGATTCGCCGTCCATCGCGATGTGGTGGGCGACGAGTACCACCGCGACCGGGGCGGTGTCGACGCCGTTCTCCGTCAGCAGCCAGACCCGCACGGGCGGTTCCCCGGCGAGATCGAAGGGAGTGGAGAACTCATCGGCGATGGCCGTGCCGGTGAGCGCGGTCGAGTCGAGGTGCCGTACCGGCGGCCGCCATCCGTCGACGACTCGCTGCCGCGGACCGTCGGGCGTGGCCAGGTAGCGGGTGCGCAGCGCGGTGTGCCGGTCGACGAGGGCGTCCAGTGCGGCGGTCAGCTCGGCCGTCGTGAGTCCGGGCGGCACACCGACGACGACGGGAACCGAGTAGATCGGGACCTGGCCCAACATCTGCGCGCCCACCCACATGCGGCGCTGCGTCGGTGCGAGTGGGATCTCCGTGACCCGGTCGTCCGGATCGTCGACCGCACGAGAATCGGCGAGGTCTTGCACGGCGTCGACGGCCGGCGTGGGAACCGCGACGGCGAGGCCGGCGGGTGTCGGGTGCTCGAACAGCACCCGCGTCGGCACCCGGACACCGAGGTGGCGGCCCAGGGCCGAGGTCACCCTGGTGGCCGACAGCGAGGTGCCGCCGAGAGCGAAGAAGTCGGCGGATTCCGCAATCGCGTCCACCGGGACCTCGAGCACCTCGGCCATGATCGCGCGGACCTGCGAGACGAGCTCGGGATCGGCGAGTTCTCGCTCGTACCGGGCGGATTCGGCGGAATCAAGTGTGGGGATCTCGGGTGCGCCCACGGTCGAGGCGACGACCGGGAACGGTTGCCCGACGTCGCCCACACCGAGCAGCAGGGTGGTGTAGTCGTCGAGCAGCAGCCGGGCCACCTCGTCCGGGACCTGCGCGGAGTGCACCAGCGTGACATGCAGTTCGTCGTCGCTCTCGGCGAGGACCACCTCGACGTCGTACTTCGCGTCGACGGTCGACGTCGCCTCGGTGACCAGCGAGGCCATTGCGCCTGCCAGAGGGACCTCGCCGGAGGCCTGCGGGACGACCTCCTGGCTCACGAGCAGCACCGAGATCAGCGGATCGCCGCCGTGCCGGGCCGCGGGCCGGACCGCCTGTACGACATCCTCGTAGGGGATGTCGCTGTGCGCCAGCGCTGCGAGTGCGACGTCGCGGACCTGTTCCACCGCTTCGCGAACCGGGGTGTCCGGGCGGAGTCGGGTGCGCAGCGCGACGGTGTTGACGAACATGCCCACGACCGACTCCCATTCGGGGGCGGAGCGTCCGTGCACCGGCACGCCGACCAGGACATCCCACTGTCCGGTCAGCTGACCGAGGGTCGCCGAGAGAGCTGCGTGCGCGACCTGGAAGACCGTGGCCGACAACGCCTTCGCGGTCTGATGGATCGCGGGGGCCGGCACGGAGGCACCGATACGACCGGTGACGCCCGCGGCGCCGGGGTCGCGATGACCGGGCAGCCGGAGCGGTTCCGGCGCATCGGCGAGAGTATCTGTCCAGTAACGGATCTGGTGCGCGAAGAGGCTGTCGTGATCGGCGGCGTCTCCGAGGCGTTCGATCTGCCACTGGGTGAAGTCGGCGTAGGTGAACGCCTCGTCGGCCGCCACCGCCAGTCGCTCGCCGTCGTAGGCCCGCATCAGGTCGGCGAGCAGCACACGGATGGACCAGCCGTCGATGGCGATGTGGTGGAGAACCGCCGCGAGGTAGAGGCCGCGATCGTCGATGGCGTCGTCAGACGTCTCCACCGCGAAGACCGCCGCGCGGAATCCGGGCTCGTTCTCGAGGTCGAACGGTGTGCGCAGGTACTCCGTCACCTGCCGTCGGACCGCGGCCTCGACGTCCTCGTCGCCGACCTCCACGAGATGGTGTGCCAGCACAGGGCTTCGGTGTTCGATCCGTCGCTGGATCGGTCCGGTCGGCGAATCCGGGTACACCGTGCGGAGCACGGGGTGCGCACCCACGACCTCGTCGACGGCCTTGCGCAGTCGGGCGAGGTCGACGCGACCGCGGATCCGCATCACCACGGGAACGTGGTAGGCGGTCGATGTCGGGTCGACGTGATGGTGAATCCACATGCGCCGCTGCGGATATGCCAGTGGTAACGGGTCGGGAACGGGAAGTCGCGCCGGCGCCGGCAGCGGGGCCGCGACGGGGCCGGAGGTCGGTGAGACCAGGTCGTCGACGCGGCGGGCGAGTTCGGCCATCGTCCGCGCCTCGAACAGCAGACGAGCCGCGACGTCGACACCGGTGGACGCGGAGAGCCTCGAGGTGACCTGTGTTGCCGACAGGGAGGTGCCGCCGTCGGCGAAGAAGTCCGAATCGGCGTCGAAGCTCTCGATCGGGCGGTCGAGGACCTCCGCCCACACCGACGCGATGAGTAGTTCCGTCTCCCCCGCCGGGGCGCGACCGGCCGTCGCCGGACCACGGACACCGGTCGCGCCGAAGTCCGGTGCGGGCAGGGAGGTCACGTCGATCTTGCCGTTGCGTCCGATCGGCAGGTCGTGAACCTCGACGAACACTCCGGGGATCATGGTGCGCGGCAGCATATGTGCCAGTTGCGGTGCCAGGTTGTCGGTGCGGATCTCGACACCGGGCTCGCCGACCACCCAGGAGACCAGCACCTTCTCCCCTGCTGCGGTGGCACGCGCCGCGGTGACGGAGGTGGCGATGCCGGGCAGCCGGGACAGCGCCGCATCGATCTCGCCGGGTTCGAGGCGCACACCGCGGATCTTGACCTGGTCGTCGGTCCGGCCGTGGATCACGAAGGTGCCGTCGCCGCGCCGGTGGACCAGATCCCCGGTGCGGTACATCCGCTCCCCGTGCGGACCGGCGACGAAGGCGTTCGCGGTCGTGCGTGGATCGCCGAGATATCCACGCGCCAGACAGTTCCCGGAGAGATAGAGCTCCCCCACGGTGTGGTCCGGAACAGGACGCAGCCTCGCGTCGAGGACGTGCATGGTCACACCGTCGAGTGGGCGCCCGATGTGCACCGTGCCTTTGATGGGACCGGTGTAGCGCGCACTGCTGACCGCGACGGTCGCCTCGGTCGGACCGTATTCGTTGCTGATCGTCGCGGTGCGGGTCCACTCGCGGACGAGACCCGCACCGAGCGGTTCGCCGCCCACGGCGACGTGCCGGACGTGCGGCAGGTCGTCGGGCCGCAGGGTGGCCAGCACCGAGGGGGTGGTGAGCAGAACGGTCACTCCGGCGTCTGCGACGAGGTCGGCGAGATCGTCGGCCGCGATGACATCCGGCGGGCACATGATCAGCGTCGCGCCGGCGATCCGCGGCGGCAGAACACCCATCAGGTGGGCGTCGAAACCGGTTGCGTACGTGTGCAGGACACGGTCGCCGGCGTTCAGGTCCAACCGTCGGGCGGTGTCGCCGGCCCACCCGGCGAGACCACGGTGGGTGACCGCGACACCCTTCGGCACGCCGGTCGTCCCGGAGGTGAAGGTGATGTAGGCGACGTCGTCCGGCGTCACCGCCCGTACTCGTTCCGCGTCGTCGAAGGGCGGCACCACCGCGGGCAGCTCGGCGAACACCTCGTCGAGAGCGAGCACCTCGACATCGATTCCCCCGGTGCCGATGCCAGCCGTGCCGGTGTCACCGAGAGAGAGCACCAGCGCCGGTCGGCATCGGTCGAGGATGAGGTTCCGTCGTTCGGCCGGGTCGGCGGGGTCGATGTTGACGAAAGCCGCACCCGCACGGGCGATCGCGGCGGTCGCGATGATCCCGTACACCGACCTCGGGAGCAGTTCGACGACGACGTCGCCCGCACCGACACCCCGTGCGATGAGTACGCGCGCCAGATGGGTCGACAGTCGGTCGACGTCGTGGCCGGAAACCTCGGTCCCGAATCCCGGTACGCGGTGGCGAAAGTCGACGATCGCAGCATCAGGCGAGGTTGCGGCGTCGTATGAGGTGAACAGCGCGTCGAAGGTCTCCTGTTCGAACTCCGGGCTGATCACCTGTTCGTCCGCCGGGCTCATCAGGGTGAGAACCGGCTCGTCGGGGGCCAGCACCCCGCGTCGCAGGGTGTCGACGACGAGGTCGCACAGCGCTTTCAGGCGGTCCGCGGTGGCGACCGCGTCGGTGCAGGACATCGTCACGTGGAGTGCACCGTCGTGCCGGTACATCGAGACGTCGATGCCGAAGAGCGGTATACCCAGGACGCCCGACGCCGCGCCTCCGGGCGGGGACTCGGTTTCCGCCCATTCGACGATCGCATCCGGCACCGCGCCGAAGGACACCTCGAACAACGGGGTTCCGGCACCGGCACGACCGGGGTCGGCGATGTCGGCGATCTCGGTGAGGGGCAGGTCGGCGTGGGCGAAGGCGCCCAGGTCCACCGAGGTCACTCGAGCCAGCAGATCGGCGAAGGAGAGTTCCGGGTCGATGGGCGTGTGGAGCGGCACCGCACGCGCGAACAAACCGGGCACACCGACGAGGCCGGGGTCGAGACGGCCGGACAACGCGGTGCCGACGGTCACCACCCCGGCACCCGACTGCCTCGACAGGACCGCGGCCAGCGCGGTGTGAGTGGCGATGAACGGTGTCGTCGACCGTGCCACGGTCAGCGCGTCGAGCGATGCGGTGAGGGCCGAATCGAGGCGGCCCTGCACACGGTGCACGATCGTCTCCCCCGCGGGGGCAACGGATTCCGCCTGCAGGTTCATCTCCGGTAGGCGCAGCTGTTCGAGCGGTTGGGTGAACGCGTCCCGCCAGAACGCGGTGAGTTCCGCGCGCCTCGCGTCGAGCGTCTCGGCGCGCCACATGGAGTACCGCCGATAGTCGGTTCCGCTCGTGGGCAGCGTCGCACCGGCGAGGGCCGTGTCGAGTTCACCGGCCAGGATCGCGAAGGATTCTCCGTCGGCGGCGATGTGGTGGATCACCCCGAGAAGCCAGGTGGTGCCGTCGATCTCGACGATCCGTACGCGCCACGGAAGCGAGGTGGCGAGGTCGATCGGCGTGGCCATCGAGGCGAGAACGGAAGTCACGTCCGGCCTCGGGCCGGCGTCGGGTCCGAGTTCCCGTTCCAGATGGTCGAGCACCCTGGCGTCGTCCCATCGATGTTGCACCGGGCCCCCTTCTCGCAAAGGGAATACGGTGCACAGGGCGTCGTGCCGCGTCACGATCGCAGCAACCGCGCGTCGCACATCGCCGGGGCTCGCGTCGATCGGCCAGGCCACCGGCAGGAGGTAGCCGGTGAACTCGGGCTCGGTCCGCCACCGCAACCACACGTCCATCTGTTCCGGTGTGAGCGGCAGATCCGCGCGGATGTCGACATCATCGGCGAGGAGGGACGCACGCGACGGAACGGGCGAGGTTCCCGGAGCGGCGATCCGCGCCGCCAGTTCGGCGACGGTGGGATTCTCGAAGACGTCGGCCACCTCCACCCGATAGCCCATCCCGGCGAGGGTGGCGGCCAGGCGTGCCGCCGAGAGCGAGGTGCCTCCGGCAGCGAAGAAGTTCGTGTCGGCTCCGAGAGGACCGGCGTCCTCACCGACGACCGCACGGATCGCCGACGCCACGGTCTCCTCGACCGGGCCGAGGACCCGCCCGACCGGCGGGGCGGTGTCGGTGATGGTCGCGAAGAGTTTGTCGCGGTCGATCTTTCCGGTCCGGGTCATCGGCCAGCCGTCGACGATCGCGACGCGGGCCGGCACGGCGTGCCCCGGGAGACGTGCAGCGCAGGCTGTCAGGATCGCCGCCTCGTCGAGGTCGTCGAGGACGTCGAAGTCGGCGAGGCCGTCCTCGGTCACGAAAGCCAGCAGTTGTTCATCGCCCGCCCGGCGACCCGGTCGTACCAGGACGCGTGCGTCGCCCACACCGGAAACGGCACGCAGGGTCGAGACGATCTCGCCGAGTTCGACCCGGTGACCGCGGATCTGGACCTGGTCGTCGTTGCGACCAAGGTAGGCGAGGCGGCCGGGTGCGACCACGCGGACGCGGTCGCCGGTGCGGTACATCCGTCGGCCGCTCCCAGACGGGTCGGCGACGAACCTTATCGCGGTGAGGCCGGGAGCGTTGAGGTAGCCGAGTGCGACCTGTTCTCCGACGAGGTACAGCTCGCCGGACGCACCGGTCGGCACCGGTCGCAGGCGCCGGTCCAGGACCATCCACCCGACGCCGTCGAACGGGGTGCCGATGATGCTGCGTTCGTCGTCGGTGTCGACGTCGGCAGCGGTCAGCATCACGGTCGTCTCGGTGATGCCGTACATGTTGACCAACCGGACACCGGGATGGTCGGCGGCCCACGCGCGCAACGTGTCCGGCGCGAGGGCCTCTCCTGAGAAGACCACAGTCCGCAGCGACGACAACTCCGGCGAGGCAGGGAAAGTTGCGAGGTCGGCGATCCCGCTGAACGCGGTCGGGGTCTGCGAGAGGATCGTGATCCCGTGCCGCTCGATCGTCACGGCTAGTGCCCGCGGGTCCCGGACCGTCGTCCGGTCGACCACGACGACGCTGCCGCCGGAGGCGAACGCGCCGAGGATCTCCCACACCGAGAAGTCGAAGGCGTACGAGTGCACCCAGGCCCAGACGTCTCGCGGGGAGGCGTCGATGCGGTCGAGCCCCGCCCCCATCAGCGCGGCCACGTTCTGTCGGGTCACCACCACGGCCTTCGGCAACCCGGTGGAGCCGGAGGTGTGGATGATGTAGGCGGCACCCGGGATCGGCTGCGCGCGTTGATGACCAGGCCCCTCCGACACCTCGAGCCGGCTGTCGACGATCGCGGCCGGGGCGGTCCCGGCCAGGATCAGGTCGACACGCGCCTGCGGGAGGTCCGGGTCGATCGGGACGTAGACCGCATCGGCCAGGAGGGTCGCGACGATCGCGACCACGGTGTCGGCGCGACGGTCCATGAGCAGGGCCACGCGGTCGCCGGGGCGCAGACCGGAGGCCTGAAGACGCGTGGCGAGTGTGCGGGCCCGGTCGACGAGGGTCCGGTAGTCGAGGGTGACGTCACCGTCGATGACCGCGGGCGCCTCGGGATGCGCGTCGGCGTGGTGCAGGAGCGCCGGTATGGGATCGATGCACTCGGTCCGGCGAGTGCCCGGGTCGGTGACAGTTCCCGGCGACAGGCAGTCGGCGACGGTCTGGTCGGGGGCCGCGGCCGCCAAGGCTGCGACGGCCTCGACGAACCTGTCGAGGATTCGACGAGCCGCTGCCACGTCCACACGCCGCTCGGCAACCGTCAGAGAGACCGACAACCCGTTCCCGTCGTCGATCACGGTGAACTCCAGCGGGGTTCGGGCCTCGGGGGTCCGCAGGGTCTCGCCGCCGGCGAAGACCGTCGACGCGATGAGATCGGGTGAGGATGCGTGGAAGGCGAAGATGACGTCGGACAACCCGGTCGGCCCGGAATCCGCCAGCGAGACAGCGGTAGCGAGGTCGCGCCCGGTGACCGTGAGCGCGTGGGCGACAGCCGCCTCGCGGACACCGGTCACGCGCACCGGTACCGTCTCGACGAACATTCCGACCGGGCGGAGTTCCTCGCTGGTGAAGCGACCCGACACCGGCATCGACATCACGACGTCGTCGGAGTCGGTGAACTCGGCCAGGACCGCCGAGAGTGCCACGCACAGAATCGTATTGACGGTGGTGCTGTTCTCGCGAGCCTGCGCGGACGCGGCTTCGGTGATCGCCCGGTCGACCCGTCGACTCTCGTGGACCGCCGGCCCGGCCGTGAGCCCAGGGCCCGCCGTATCGCTCACCGCGGGTTCGGGCAGGGCGAGACGTTCGGGCGCGTCCCTCAAGTACCGGGCCCAAAAGACCTCCGCCGCAGCAGTTGTCGCCGACGATCCGGCGGTTCGTGCGTCCAGGACCGCACTGAAGGCGACCGCCTCGGTCTCCCAGACGGGATCCGCGCCGGCTGCACGTGCGCGCACCGCATGCGCGAAATCCTCCAGCACGATGTGCAACGACCACTCGTCGACGGCGATGTGGTGGGCGACGAGGACCAGCTCGACGGCCTCCCGCGTCTCGTCGAGCACCGCCCGCCACGGGACCTCGGTGCGCAGGTCGAACGGAGCGGACACCGCGAGATCGACACCCGCGGTGTCCAGGGTGGCACTGGTGATCGGCGCGGCAGCAGCTGATTCGACCGTACCGCGTACCTGCGCGACGGGTCCCCCGTCGACCTCTGGGTAGACGGTCCGCAAGGCCTCGTGCCGGATGGCCACGTCGATCAGCGCCGCCCGCGCCGCGTCGGCGGTGATCTCCTCGGCGAGTGTGAGCCGCACCGGCAGGTGATAGACGATCGCTCGTGGGGCAGCCCGGTTCAGCAGCCAGATCTCCTGCTGGGCTCGGGTCGGGCGATAGGAGATGGCACCGTCGGTGGATGTCATCCGTCTCGGGGAGGCGGCCTCGATGACCGACGCGAGTTCGGCGAGCGTCGTCACCGTCGCCAGCTCGCGCATGTCGACGACAACGCGGAGAGTGCTCCCGAGGTGGGTCGCGAGTTGCATGAATCCCAGTGAGGTGGCGCCCAATCGGACGAGCTCGTCGTCCATCGACGGATTCCCGACCCCGAGTATCTCGGTCACCGCTTCGGCAACCGCCACCTCGGTGGGGGTGGCCGCCGCCCGGTGGCGGGTCTCCGCCTCGGGTGTCGCGGCGATCAGCCGCGCCGCCGCCCGCCGGTCGAGGTTTCCGGTTGCGTCCGTGGGCAGCTCGTCGAGGATCACGACGCGGCGGGGCCGGGTCGAGGCCGGCACCTCCTCGTCGACGCGCCGGCGGACCGCGGCCCGAACCCGTGAGGGGTCCGGATCGGCGGCGTCGCACACGATGCCGATGTCGAGGGCGTTCTCGGCCACCACCGACACCGCGTACCCAACCCCGGGAACCTGCCCTGCCGCCCGGTCGAGCGCCGCGAGATCGATGCGGACACCGTCGAGAGTGACGACATCCTCGGCGTGGTGGTCGACGACCAGCATGCCCGTGCCCGGGTCGAAATGGCCGCGATCCCCGGTGTGGAGCATGGTGACGTCCGGCTCCCAGGGACACGCCACGAAGGCCGATGCGGTACGGACCGCGTCGCCGGCGATGGACGTCGCCACCTGCGGGCCGCTGACGTAGACGTCACCCGTGACCCCCACCGGGACCGGCCGTAGCAGCCGGTCGAGGATCGCGATCCCGGTGGCCGGACGCGGAGCGCCACTGGGCAGTCGGTGATCGACGGCTGCGTCGCGGCCGATCCGGCGGCTCGACGTCACCGGGCCGAACGCACCGCGCGGACAGTACGGCGCGGACACCTCGCGACCGAAGGCGAGACGGACCAACGCCGCCGGTGCGATGTCCCCGCCGACGACCAGAAGCGAGGTCATCGGCCCCTGCGCTCCGAGTCCGGGTACATCTCCCGGTGTGGCGATCACATGCGTGACGGCTGCGGTGTCGGGGCCGGGCACCACGAGTCGGAGGCCGTGCGCGGCCGCAGCGATGATCTCCAGATGGGCCGCCGAGGATGCCGCAGGCGCACCGAAGAACAACCGACCGTACTCGAGATCGGTTGCCGCGGCGTCGAACACGCCGTTCGCGAGCAGAGCGGTGAACGCACGCTGG
Organism: Gordonia sp. C13; assembly: GCF_023218005.1. Lineage (NCBI taxonomy): Bacteria > Bacillati > Actinomycetota > Actinomycetes > Mycobacteriales > Gordoniaceae > Gordonia > Gordonia sp. C13. The sequence goes on along the minus strand of NZ_JALPSY010000004.1, from coordinate 134,077 downwards.
GGCACCGCGAGTGTGCCCGGGCCGGAGCCGTTGTCGGTGATCGCGAGATGGCAGGCGATGTCATCCGGTGCGGGACGGGGCACCGGCACCGCGGACGCCTCCAGGTGGTCCAGTTCGGCGAGGGTCAGAACACGCGGACCGGGAATCGACGCGGCCGCTCCCTCGGACCCGGCGATGACGAGGACGGGACGCGTGGTCTGCATCAGGTCCGAGAAGCCGTCTCTCGGAGCGTGCGGGTCGAGCAGCAGGATGGCCGCCCCGCTCACCGCGACCGTCCACCACGCGGTGAGCAGGTCTGCGCCCGGTGGGAGCGAAACGGCCACCGTCGTGCCGGGAACCGCACCGGCGGTACGGAGTCGCGCGGCGAGGTCGAGGGCGCGCCGGTGCAATTGCCCGAACGAGAGTTCAGGGACACGCGGCCCGTCGATGACCGGCGAATGTGCATGGCGCGCAACCACGGACGCGAGCGCCTCGGGGACCGTCTGCGGACGGGACGTCACGGCCGGGCCGTTGACCACGGCAACCGGATTCGCCAATGGGAGATCGTCGATGCGGGTGTCCGGAGCGTGTAGCAGCGCGTCGGCGAACGTTCGCAGCATCGCGAGGAACTGTCGATGATGCTCGGCGACCTCGGCGTCGTCGTATCGGTTCGGGTTGGCCTCGACCCCGACCATGAGCACCGAGTCCCGCTCCTCGCCGGCGACCGGGAAGATGTTGACCGACAGGTCCTCGGCGGGACCGACCGTGACGACGTGGAAGGTGCCGCGCGCCTCGCCGCAGGGGAATTCCCGTTGGAAGAGCATCAGATTGAGCATCGGACCCGAGCGCTCCTGCGCCGCGGTCCGACGTACCCGTCCGCTGGTCTCGTCGGCGGCGACATCGGCCCAGATGTCCTCGCCGCGGTAACGCTGATGACGCAGGGCACCGAGAAGCGCCGCCTGGGTGGTGGACAACGCCTCGGCGGCCGATGCCTCCCCCACGACCCCGGTACGCAGGGGAACGACATTGGCCACCGGCAGCGGCGTCGAGCGGAGCGCTGCGGTCGTCCGAGCGGCCACCGGGAACTGGAAGATCACCTCGTCGCCGTCTGCGGCGGCCCGGGCCAGGTAGGCCGAGAACGCGGCGACGATGATGTTCGGCAGGATCGTCGATCCCACCTCGGCCGCACGCCGGAGAACGTCCATCGTCTCCGTGTCCACCGGGGCGACCACCCGCCGCGACACGGCCTCCGGCTCACCGCGCCGATGGGCGAGCGACGCGGGAATACCCACCCCGGCCATGGCCTGTCGCCAGTGAGCCCGATCTGTCTCGAATCGTCGCGACGCGCGGTATTCGTCGTCGGCGCGTGCGGGCAGATCCAGGTCCACCGGTTTGGCGGGCGGGAGCTCGCCGCCGGTGACCGCCGCGTGGTACGCGGCGAGGGCCTCGACCATGCGGTCCTTGCCGCCCACACCGTCGGAGAGCATGTGATGTCCGCGGTTGTAGACGTAGAACTTCTCGTCACCGAGACGGAACAGGCAGCCGCGCGCGGTGCGGTCGACGCGCGGATCCAGTGGGCGGGCACAGTCCTCGCGCATGATCGCCTCGGCGGCCGCGTGGGGGTCAGGGCGATCCCGGAGATCGATGACGTCGGCCCAGTAATGCAGCGAGGGATCGTAGACGCCGACCAGTCCGTCGTCGGTGTCCTCGAAACGGATCTGCGTGAACTGGGCCCGACGCACCACCTCGCTCGTCACCCGAAGGAAGAGTTCGACGTCGATCGGCCCGTCGATCTCGACGTACTGCGCGATGTTGATGGGCACGTCGGGTGCCGCCTGCTGGGTGAACCACAGCGCTCGTTGCGCGGCATTGAGCCGGAATCGGCGGACGATTCCGGCAGTGGGAGTCTCGGGCGGCGGGGTCGGATCGCTCATGGTCGACCCGCCCGGCGCTCACCCGGTCCGTGGGACCAGGAACTCATGGGGCACGCCGACCGTCTGATCCCCCCGGCCCGGGAAGCGGCGCCTCCATCGAACTCCCGAACCAACAACTCCCCGAGAACGAATCAGCAAATCCGGAATTCTCGAAATAGGATCCGAATCGCGAGAAAGGCATGGAACGAATGGGCACGATTGCAGAGAACAGCGGCAGCGTCCCGGGATCGGGTGCACCATTCGTCGTCAGTGGATTCAACACGCCGGAATTCAACACGGTGGAATTCAACGCCCTGCCTCACCACTCACCATGCGCCGTCCTCGTCACGTCCGACTGCTGTCACCTGTACGCCAGAACCGGCCGTAACCACACCGGCACGCCGGGTCCGTCGGCACCGTCTTCTCCAGCAACCGCCTGACCTGGAGGTGTCGTCGCCGATCACTTTCTCCGGTGGCATCGTCCGAGCGTACGACCGCCGGGATGACGACGGTCACACCGGTGTGTCCTGGGCGAATGCCATTCAGCGCCGCGCGGATACCCATGAGCCTATGGGACGGGTTGAAGCCTCACAACTCGGGGGCACCCGTATCGAATCGGCGACCGGATGAATATCGCCGAATTGATCCGCCGGAATCACGTAAGCCAGCGAAATGGAATTCGTTATTTCGCTTGATTCACTTTCTCGTATGCGGCGCGAACTGTTGCGAAAATCGGGCAGACGCCTGTCGTCCACCTGACGGACATCGCACCTGGAGACCCGTCAATGGTCGACCGGAACCGGTCCACGACTCAGAAGTGTTTCGACGGCCCGGTGTGGAATACGCCGCTCCCAGCGATCTGCGTTCGCATCGAAAATCCGCGCGCCCTCTTTTCGCGCCAGCTCGGCGTCGAGCAGAAATGCGCGTGCACGTTCGACGAACTCGTCGGGATCGTCGTAGGCGGTCAGTCCGAAGACCGGTTCGAGCGACCCGATCGCCGCGGTGGTCCCGACCACTGGCAGACCACGGCTGGCGGCATCGAGGAGCTTCACGCGGACACCGCCCCCGGTCCGGATGGGCGCGACGAGAGCACGGCAGGTGCCGAGGAAGGCGTCGAGGTCTTCGACGAAGCCGATGTCGCGGACGCCCGCGGGCAACGGCGGCGGTGTCGCGCGGGGCTTGGGTGCACCGATGATGCACAGCTCGGCGTCGGGGATGCCCTCGGAGATACGCGGCCACAGCCGCAGGATCTCCAGGAAGCCTTCCTGATTCGGCGGCCAGTCCCGGGTACCCATGAACACGAGCCGCGGGATCTCGGCGTCGCCGCCGGCCCGCTCTCCCGGCGGCAGGGTCAGGTCGATCCACCGGGCGGTGGAACATCCGCGGGCTCGGTAGAACTGCGCTTCCTCGAGGTCGTAGGTGCCGATCGCCGATGCGCGGCGGGCCACGCGGAGTTCGTCGGCCAGGATGCGCGGCGCCTCGAGGGTCCCGGGCAGCCCACGCGTGAGTCGCCACACCAATGACTCGGAGTTCACCGTGTTGATGACCAGTTCGCTGCGGTCGACCTGCGTCGAGCGCAGGTATGGCTCGGCCATGTACGAGTGCTCGGCGACAAATACGTCGCTGTCGAGTTCGTCAAGAGTTCTGACCAGATCGTCGGTGTCGAACCGGGTGTGGCAGACGCTGCGCCGGGTCCGCACACTGTTGCCGACGAGCGCCGGGAGCCGAACGGGCGGCTTCGGCACTCGGATCACCCTGCCGTCGGCCGAGATCCGCGGAGCGTCACCGGTGGTGAGATGGTTGGACAGGCACACCGCACGCAGGTCGAACGAGTCCGCCGCGATGTCAAAGATCACCCGCGCCAGCGCCACGTCGCCGCCGTGGTCGTTCTCGATGTCCTTGGCCATCATGAAGGTCACAGTCGTCATGCGCCCCACCCCTGTCATGCGGTTTCCTCTTCTCGGGTGACGAGCCCCTCGGGCCGCACCGACCGGACATAGATCGCGAACAGGATCGCGTCGGTCACCACCGAAGCGATCACCGCCCCGACGGCACCGAAAACTGCCAGCGCACAGACCAATCCGAGCTTGACCGGGACCAGTGCGGCGGCTGCCGCGGTGCGCACCATGTCACGACGCTGCACGTAGAGAACCGTGGTCAGCACGTTGTTCATGACGCGCAGCCCGACGAACAGTGAGATCACCACCAGCGCCCAGGCGAGTTCGGATGAATACGGGGTGGCCAGCAGCGCGAATCCCGCCGCCATCACGAGCGCCGAGGTCGCCGCGGCCATGATCACGACGTGTTTGACCGGTGGACCCGCGGCAACCGCGCCGCCGGCCGCACGAAGTTGCTCGTGGTAGGTCCCGGCCAGCGACATCCCGACCTGGCCGGCCGCCCAGCCGACCGTGCTGGCGATCGCGAAGTATCCCGCCACATCGGCATCGGTCACCGCACCCAGCAACAGGATGTCGCCCTGCATGTAGAGCGCGTTCGCGAGATGTTCGCCGGACAGGATCGCAATCAGACGAGCCGAACCCGGGACACCGGGACGGTGGCGCGGGACGAAGGTCGCGGCGTAGAGGCCGATGACGACATACGGTGCGAGATAACAGAAGCTGGCCGTCTCGAGGTCCGCCGACGGCGCGAACTGGAGATAGCCGACGGCCAACGCGATACTGACGACCTGCCGGGTGGTGTCGAAGCGCATCACCCGGTCGGGGTGACCGTCGCGCAGGGCACGGCTCTTGACCGCGTTGAACGCGATCTCACCGCCCGCGACGATCAGCGCGAACCACACCAGATACGGTGCCGCCAGGCACAGCGCGCCGATGACCATGAGGCCGAGCCCCAACAGGATTCGGGTCAACCGCTCCGCCGCGAATGCGTCCTCGGCTTCACGGATGGCGCGTACCGCAAACGGATTGTCCAGGGGCGCAGCGATGATCGCGCCGAGTGCGAAAGCCATGGCGTACTGGCCGTAGGCGCCGATGCCGAGGTGGAAGGTCAGCGCAACCGTCCACCCCAGGCCTGCGGCACGTCCACCGTAGGTCCAGGCGGCGGCGACGAGCGCCTTGATCACGTGGCGTCGGTTGTCGACGGGCAGTGCCTGCACCCCGGTTTCGGTCACGCCGGTCTCGGTGGCGCCGGTCTCGGTGGCGCCGGTCTCGGTGGCGCCGCTCATGCCCGGCACACCGACCTCGCCCAGGTGTCGAGGTAGGTTTCGACGACCTCGTCCGGCTCGCGCACCTCACGCATCGCCTTGAGCGACTCGGCCATGGCGGACAGACGTTCTCGCGATCCGACGAGCTCCGCGGCCACCGCAGCCAACTCCCCGACCGTCTCGTCGGCGGTTCGCACGTCGTCGTCGACGACGTGGACACCGCCTTCGGTCCGGAGTTCACCGAGCGCGCCGTGTCCCGTGCACACGACCGGGGTGAGATGGGCGATGGCGTCGGTGACGACACTCGACCCGGGGAACGCTTCGCCGTACGGACTCCGCGCGCCGTACGGGACGACGAGTGCCCGGATGGAGGAGAAGTAGGCGGGAAGGTCCGCGTCGTGGATCCCGCCCAGGATCTCCACCCCGTCGATCGCGGGCAGCGATTCGGTCCCGCGCCCGGCGATGCGGATGACGATGTCGTCGGGAAGCAGGCTGCGGAGTCGTTCGACGTGCTCGAAACCCTTTCCGCGATAGACGAGTCCGAACAACCCGACCGCTTTCGGACGATCCGGCGCGGAGACCACCTCACCGCGGCTCCACACCGGCATGTGCGCATGGCGCACCGTGGTGTCGGGGTAGGCGCGCAGCAAGGACCGCGCCCCGGCATCACTCATCGCGAAGAGGGTGCGGTTTCCGACCACCTGCCGCTCGATCGCCCGCGAGAGCGGCCGGAGCGGGAAGTGCACGGCGTGGTTGAGGAGCTTGCGCTGCTCGAGGAACGCGACGCGGCCGGGCCACCAGACAAGTCCGGGCGGGTCGTGCACGGTCGCACTGACCAGAACGTTCGGCCGCTTCCGCTCGAGTCCGGCGGTGGGCCAGAAGGATTCGACCGAGCCACCGGAGAACTCACCGTGCACGACGACCGGGCGGCCGTTCGCGGCGTCGACGAGTTCGATGATCTCCCGGCGCCGGGCGCGCAGTTCCGTCACCGTGTCGGTACCCGGCCGGGGGTGCCGCACCTCGTGGAAGTCGGCGACCCGACGCCGCAGCATGTCCGCGAAGACCTCTGAGTAGGCCCCGACACCGCCCGCGCTCCGTTCGGCGGCGACGTACACCAGGCGTGTCCCGTCCAGTCTTCTCGTCCCGGGTTCCCCGACCGAACCCGCCGTCACCTGGCCGGCCATCAGTAGAAGAGCGGCCGGTACTTCGGCCGGTAGCGCAACGCCGACTCGGGTCGCTTCGAGATCGTCTTGGCCGGCACACCGCCGACGATGTCGAGATCGGCGACATCCTTGCTGACGCACGCGCAGGCAGCGACGACGGCACCGCGTCCGATGCTGACGCCGCTGACGATGGTGGCGCGGCTCGCGATCCAGGCGTGGTCACCGATGTACACCGGTTCGAGGACGGCCGCGAAGTCCGGACTCGCCGGGTCGTGCTTTCCGGCGATGATCTGGGTGTCACTGGCGATCACGACGTTGTCGCCGATGCAAATGCCCGATCGCGCGTCGAACAGCACCCGGAAGCCGATCGAGCAGGCCTCGCCGATCCGGATCTGATCGATGTCGAAGACCTGGCACCCGCGCAGGATCGAGGTGTCCTTGCCGATCTTCGCGCCGAAAGCACGGAGGAAGCCCTGTCGGACGGTGTGCGACGGGATGAATGTGACGATGTTGTTGTACAGCAGGATTCCGACCCGGTTCTTCGCCTTCGCGATCGTCGAGATCTCGGTGAACGTGTACCGCGGGTGGAAATCCGCACGCTGCGGGACGGTCGGTCCGGCGGGTCCTGCCTCCGGCGGTGTCGTCATTTCGGTACTCACGTTCGCTCTGCCTCCCTCGCGACCACGGCCTCGGACACGCGGTTCTTGATCTCCTTGATGAATCTCTCCTCGCCGAAGTGGGCGACATGCGCCTTGATCTGTTCGGCATCCCAGTCGCGCCTCGCGATCTCGGCGACGGCGGACCGGATGCTGACCGGGTCGGGTGCGTCGAAGAACACTCCGTTGATGCCGTCGGCGATGGTGTCGAGGAAACCGCCCCAGCGCAGTACGGCGCACGGCTTGCCCCGCATGCCGCCCTCTAGTGGCGTCAGTCCGTAGTCCTCGTAGCTGGCCGTGACCACGGCGGTGCAGTTGTCGTACAGCCAACCCATCTCGGCGTCGGTCAGGTCGCTCAGCATCGTCACGTTCGCGGGCTTGGTTGCGCGCAACCGCTCGGCCTCTGGACCGCGACCCACGACCACCAGATGATCGTCCGTACCCCGGAAGGCGTCGATCACCGCGTCGACGTTCTTGTACGCCAGCAGGCGTGAGATACACAGATGGAACGGGCGTACCGGAATGCCGTCGGGCGCATCCGCCATCCCGGACGGCGCCAGGGGCGGGAGCACCGGCGCGGAGACCACCGTCGAATCGAGTCCGTAGGTCGCCTCGATGCGGTCGCGGACCGCACTCGAGATCGCCAGGTAGCGGTCGCACTCGAGCGCGGCCGACCGGTCCCAGCGGCGTAGTGCCGGTCCGAGGAGTCGGATTGCGAGTTTTTTGACGGCACTGGAGGACTCACCGAGGTAGACATCGGTCTGATAGAGCCAGCGCGCCGGCGAGTAGCAGTAGACGAGCTTGTACCCGGAGGTGTCGAAGCCGTGCGCCCAGCCACTCGAACTCACCACCACGATGTCGGCGTCGATGCGCATCCGCGAGGCCGCGAACGGGAGTACCGGCAGTGCCGAACGATGGTCGGTCCGCAGTGCCGCAACACGATTCACCGGTGAGGTGATGATCGTCTTGTCCCGGAACTCGTCATAGGTCTGATCCGGCTCGTACAAGAGCGTGTAGATAGGGGCATCCGGGAATGCCCTGCTGAGGGACAGGACGACCTTCTCCGCCCCGCCCCGCTGAGTCAGGTAATCGTGGGCGATCGCCACTCTCGGCATCTTCTCCACGACGAGCCCAGCATCCATCATGTGCACCAAAGAACCACTTCTCCCCCCCGACGAATCTCGAGAAGAATTCTCGTGAATGACGAGTGCACGCACTCGCGCGGACCCCGATGTCCGCTCGAAAGGAGATCGTAATGTGCAAACGCCCGCTCCGCGCGGCGTGCTCGCGATATGTGAGCTTGCCGACGCGGAACGGGCGTGAGAATGTGCCACGGACAGTGGCAGTGTCAGACCGCTCCCAGGACGCTTGCTGCGTATTTCGGGGTCCAGTCGTGTTTGTAGATGGCACCGAAGTTCTGTTCGCGATCGGCCAGATTGGTACCAGTGTCCCGGATGCTGTAGATGAACGTCGGGCCGACGAATCCCGCCGAGACGGCGAAGCCCATCACATCCGTGATCTGTTTTGCCTGTTCCCATTCCGAGACGGCGTCGGCCGCCGTACCGGTGGGAGCGCCGAGTTCGGTGAACCAGATCTTCTTCGCGCCGTCTCCGCGCGCGATCATCAGGTTCCGCACCGCCGGGATGTCGGTGACGGCGTTCTCCGGGTTGGCGTACAGGCCGCCCGGGAAGACGTACGGGTGCATCGCGAGCGCGTCGAAGTTGCCCTTGGCGCCGGCGTTGTACATCGCGGTGGCGAAGTTGGGCGGTGAGTTCCACCCGCCGGAACGGGCCAGACCTGCGGCGATGACGGTGGAACCCCACTGCGCCGACTTGATGGTGCTGTAGGCGGCCTTCAGGAGGGAGGTGTACCGAGCGGCGTCGACCGTCCACCCGAAGAAGATGGGCAGATTCGGCTCATTCCAGATCTGGTAGTTCGTGACCTTGCTTCCGTACCGCGCGATGAACTTCTTCAAGAAGGCGCTCAGGTCGGAATTGTTCGTGGGCGGGGCGGTGAAGAAGGTTCCGGCCGGACGGGACCACGGCGGCGAGGACACCACGTTCGCGAGGACCTTGAGCCCGCGGGCGCGCGCCGCATTGATGATCCGGTCCGGGGTGGACCAGTTGTAGGAGTTCTTGGTCGCCTCGATCGAGTTCCAGTCGACCGTGACCCGCAGCCAGGTCGCCTTGGTCCGCATCACCGCGTCGAGTTCGCGGCGGAGGTCGGCATCGTTGAGCCACAACAGTCCTGAACCGCCGGCGAAGCCGAACCCGGCCGTGGTGACGGGGACCGCCGCCTCGGTGGGGCCGGCAGCGCTTCCGGAACCCAACCAGCCCGGGGAGGCGGGGGCAGAGTTGGCGGATCCGGCGACACTTCCACCGATCGCGACCCCGAGCACCAGAGAGATGCTCACCACAAAGGCAGAGAGGAAATGGGTTCTCGAAAGGCGGAAGTGCCGGGATGATCGTATTCTCATGGCGCAGAGAATACCGCCAAGTTCGGGGACCCACATGGGTTGCGGTTCTGGACTCGGTTGTGTTCGCGGGTTTTACATGCTCTGGTCGGGGAATCAGAGCATGTTCGAAAGTCGGTGAAACGACACAGATGTCGTTCGCCTCGCACGGGGGAGAATTGTCGATGAAATCTGCGTTGGTCACCGGTATCACCGGACAGGACGGCCTCTACCTCGCCGAACTCCTGCATTCGAAGGGTTACCGGGTCGTGGGACTCGTTCGGGGACAGAACAATCCGAAGGCGGCTCGCCTCGCCGAATCCCATCCCTACGTCGACATCGTGAGCGGGAACCTGCTCGATCTGTCGAGCCTGATGCGGGCGATGACCTACGCGAATCCCGACGAGGTCTACAACCTCGGCGCGGTCTCGTTCGTCGCCTACTCGTGGCAGAACGCACGGCTCACGAGTGACGTAACCGGTACAGGCGTACTGAACATGCTGGAAGCCGTTCGCCTGCACCAGGACACGACGGGCAAGGACATCCGCTACTACCAGGCGTCGAGCTCGGAGATGTTCGGCAAGGTGCAGGAAGTCCCCCAGCGCGAGACGACGCTGCTGTGGCCGCGTTCGCCCTACGGCGTGAGCAAGGTCTTCGGCCACTACATGACGATCAACTACCGCGAGTCCTACGGCATGCACGCCAGCTCCGGGATCCTGTTCAACCACGAGTCGCCGCGTCGCGGCCCGGAGTTCGTCACCCGCAAGGTCACCCAGGCGGTCGCCCGCATCGCCCTCGGCATCGACGACTCGGTCGCACTGGGGAACCTGGATGCGCAGCGCGACTGGGGATTCGCCGGCGACTACGTGCGTGCGATGTGGATGATGCTGCAGCAGGACATCGCCGACGACTACGTCATCTCCACCGGTGAGACCCACTCCATCCGTGAGCTGCTCGACGTCGCGTTCAAGGTCGTCGGCATCGACAACTGGGATCACCTCGTCCGCATCGACCCGCGCTTCTTCCGTCCCGCGGAGGTCGACCTCCTCATCGGCGACAGCACCAAGGCCCGCGAGCTCCTCGGCTGGAAGCCCGAGGTCGGTTTCGCCGAGCTGATCACGATGATGGTCGAGGCCGATCTCGAGATCGAATCGAAGAAGCTGGCCGGCAAGGTCGCATGACCCCGCCACGTGCCCTTGTCACCGGCGCGAACGGGCAGGACGGGCACCTGCTGATCGAGGAATTGGTCACGAGGGGTTGGGATGTCGTCGCCTTGGTCCGACCGGGCCGCGCGGTGGTTCGCGCGTCCGGCGGCAACGTGGTGATGAGCCCGGTCGACCTCGCCGACCCGGAATCGACGCGTCGCGTGATCACCGATCACGCACCCGACCACATCTTTCACCTCGGCGCCGTGTCCTCGGTGTCGGAGAGCTGGCATGATCCACTGACCACCGCCCGGGTGACGGCGATGTCGACCGTCGCGATCCTCGAGGCGGCGTCCGCGCTCGCCGATGTCGGCCACCACGTCCACGTGGTGAACGCCTCCAGCGCCGAGATCTTCGCCGGTTCGACGATCACGCCCCAGGACGAGACCACGCCGATCGCTCCGGCGTCGCCCTACGGGGCGGCGAAGGCGTACGGCCACACCATGGCCGGGGTGGCGAGGTCGAAGGGACTGGAGGTGGCCAACGCCATCCTCTATCCACACGAATCCCCCTTGCGCTCTACTCGTTTCGTCACCCGGAAGATCACCGCCGGGGTCGCTGCGATCGCGGCCGGGCGCACCGAGCCCCTCGTGTTGGGCAACCTCGATGCGCGGCGGGACTGGGGGTGGGCCGGCGACTACGTGTCCGCGATGATCAACCTTGCCGAGAACCGAGCCAACGACGACTACGTGGTCGCGACCGGCGAATCCCACAGTGTCGGCGAATTCGTCGCGACCGCTTTCGAGGCGGCCGGGATCGTCGATTGGGAACACCTCGTCACGACCGATCCGTCGTTCGTACGACCGGCAGACGGCGTCGATCTGGTGGGCGATCCCCGCAAGATCGGCGACGAGTTCGGCTGGCGGCCCACGAACAGGTTCGCGGACGTGGTCGAAGCCATGGTCCGGCACGACCTTGCTCTGGTCGGCGCGGACGAAGCACGGCGGGCGGCAATCGCATGACCTCGGCTCGCGACCCGATCCCGGCAGGTCCAGGATCGGGTTTCCAGGGCGGCCCACGACGCCTGATCGCCGTGCGTCGTCGGCAGATGCGTTCACGGTCATGGGTTCCGCGGTACACGAGGGCCCTCCGGGTCACCGACCTGGTGGTCGTGGTCGCCTCGGTCGCCCTGGCCCAGCGCCTACGGTTCGGTCCCAGTGGAGCTCTGCATTCGGCTGCGGCGGTGCACATCCCGTCGATCCTGGTGTCCGCGGTACTGGTCCTCGTCTGGATGGTCGCCCTCGCCGCCTTCCAGACCTACGACCGGCGGATCTTCGGTTCCGGTCCCCAGGAGTACAGCCGCGTCGTCACCGCGTGCTTCGCGGTGTTCGGCGGGCTCGCCATCGTCGATCTCTTGGGCGGCCTGAACATCGCTCGCGGCTACCTGGCGCTCGCGCTGCCGATGGGTACCGTCGCACTGCTGCTGGGCCGGAACGTCTTCCGGCGCCTCCTCGCCCGGGCCCGCGTCTCCGGACGGCACCGCGAGTCGGTGCTGATGGTCGGCGGTGTCGAGTCGGTGCGGCCGACCGTCCGCCGCCTGTCGGCCGCGGCGCCACTGGGATACGAGGTCGTCGGCGCGTGCCTTCCGCCCGGGCATCGTGGCACCGACGCCGAGATCGACGTCGACGGCGCGGTTGTGCCGATCCTGGGGGATTTCGACGACGTCCTCGCCGCCGTCGGGGCGTCGGGCGCGACGACGGTGGCGGTCACCTCGGCCGATGCCCTGGGTCACCAGGCGATGCAGGACCTGTCGTGGAATCTGCACGGGCTCGACGTCGACATGGTCGTCGCACCGGGGGTCACCGACGTGACCGGTCCCCGGATGATGTTGCGGCCGGTCGCCGGACTGCCGCTGCTGCACATCGATCACCCGCGGTACGAGGCCGCGACCCGGTTCCGCAAGGCCGCACTCGATCGTTGCGGCGCAGCACTTCTCCTGCTCGCACTGTCTCCCGTCCTCCTGGTGGTCGCGGTGGCGGTGGTGCTCGACTCCGGCTTCCCGGTGTTCTACCGGGCCGAACGGGTCGGGTTGGGCAACAAGACCTTCCGCATGTGGAAGTTCCGCTCCATGGTCACCGGCGCCGACCGGATGCGGGATGAACTGACCGACCGCGACGCCGGTGCGGGCCTGCTGTTCAAGGTCCGCGACGATCCACGGGTCACCCGGGTGGGCAGGGTGATCCGCGCCTACAGCCTCGACGAACTCCCCCAGTTGTTCAACGTCCTCACCGGACAGATGAGCCTCGTCGGTCCGCGTCCGCCACTGCCGGAGGAGGTCGCGAAGTACGACGGCCGCGTCGCACGACGGATGCTCGTCAAGCCCGGCATGACCGGCCTCTGGCAGGTGTCCGGACGCTCCGACCTGTCCTGGGAGGAGTCGGTCCGGCTGGACCTCTCCTACGTCGAGAACTGGACCATCATGCAGGATCTGACGATCCTGTGGCGCACCGCCCGCGCCGTCGTGGCGAAGGACGGCGCCTACTGAGCCCCGGGCACCCCGCCCACCAGGTCCCGGTAGGCCTCGAACATCGCCCACCCCAGCACGCGTTGTCCGGCGGCGTTGTAGTGGATCGTCTCCCCCGGGTTGTGCATTCCCTCCGGACCCGGCACATGGGCGCACACCGCGTGCCGGTCCGGTGTGGTCGCGTGCACCGCCGCGATGCCGGGGTACTTCGGATGTCCGGTGGCGATCTCTTCCGGCACCATCTGGCCCAGGATGAACGGCACCTCCCCGAAATGGCCCCGGAGACCGGCGATCAAGGCGTCGAGCCGATCCTGATAGACGTCGGGAGGTGTCAGCGGGACGTCGCTCTCGCCCTGGTGCCACAGGATCGCCGCAAGATGTGAACCGGTACCGGCGGCGGTGAGGGCGTTGCCGATCTGCCGTACGGCGAGGTCGTACAGATTGACGCGCGCGGATCGGTTGGCCGGGTCCCAGCTGTAGCCGTTCTTCTGGTGGAAGGCCGTGTCGCCGCGCGCGGACGGGACCAGCAGCACCGCATCTCCGGTGTGATCGGCGAGCAGGGACCCGAAAGTCGTAGCGAATCCGACTCCGGCACCCGGGATCTCGTGCAGGAGCGGGTCTTCCGCCAACAGAATCCGACCTCGCCGCCGTCCGCATCCCGGCCACTGGTGGACACGAGGATCAGGCTGCGGTGGAAGACCCCCCACGCCGGGCATTCCCGCACCGTGCGCATTCGATTGGCCGAGAACCGCAACGACGGAGTACCGGTCAGTGGGTTCGACGACGGTGCCGACGGCGAGCCGCCGTTTCACCGCGTCCTTGGCGCGGATGATCCGCTGGACCCGGACCGGCGCATCGCCGTGGATGCCCAGGTCGGACTCCGGGATCCGCGTCTGGTCAAGCGTCGGTTTCTGCATCGCGTTCACCTTTCCGAACAGGTCGACGACACCGGCTCCCCGGCGAAGCGGGCCGAGATCCACGGCAACAGGGCCGCTGCGTCCACGTCACCGTGCCCGCGGTCCTCCTGGAATTCGACGGTCACCGAATCACCGACCGCACACGCCCGTTCGACGAACGCCGCGGTCCACTCCGAGTCGATGAACGTGTCGCGGCCGCCGTAGAGGATGTACATGGGCACCGGCGTCTCGACCACCGGAACGGCGTATCCGGCAAGGACTTCCCCCAATGCGAACGCGGACTCCGGGGTACCGGGTCCGACGTCGCGCGGTCCCAGCGCCTCGGCCGCCTTCGCCCGGCCGGCGACCGCGGGCCCCGCGCAGGCGGACAGCGTGTCCCACGCCGCGACTGCCGGACCGCGCCGGTAGTCGTCGAGCCGGACGGCCGGATCGCGACGAGACCACGCCTCGACGATCCACTGCAGCATGAGCTGCTGGTCGCCGGTGATCGTGCCGTCCTGCGACTTGGTGACCACGCCGGCGATGTCGGCGGCCGGCACCATCGCGGCTGCCCCGAGCATCGTCAGACCGCGTCCGTACTCCGGCGCCGCCATCGCGGCGGCCAGAACAGCTCCGCCGCCTTGTGATCCGCCGTACGCAACCCACTCCTCGGACGCGTAGGGCAACACCGCCCGCAGCGCCCGGACGGAGTCGATCACGTTCATCCCGGCGGTGCGGGCGTCGAGGTAGGGGTGCACCCCGGGGCTACCGAGCCCCTGATAATCCGGCAGTGCCACCACGAAACCCGCCTTGACGAGACCGTGGGCGAGTTCGCCGAGACCGTACATCCCGGCGGCGACGGAAGGAGCGCACGGTTCGTCGATGCCGGTGGTGCCGTGCGCGAATGCGACGACCGGTCGCGTCTGGCCGTCGTCGGGTTCCGGGCCGGTGACCACCAGGCCACTGACGACGGTGGGTTGTCCGGTGGTCGCATCGGTGGACCAGTACGTCACCCTGATCGCGGTGACGTCGTCGAGCCGGGCCGAGATCGGCAGCGAGTCGTCGGTGTACTCCGCTGACGCCACCTTTCCCGGTCCCTCGACGACCGTGAACGGCACCGGTCCGTCCGCAGGGTCCCGGATCGCAGTGACAAGGCGTACGCCCGTGACGATCACCACCAGCAGAATCGTGTTCGTCACGAGGGCGAGCGGTACCGCCACGAGGAAGGGATGCCGGCGGACGAAGCCGATCATCGCTGTCGCATCCTCCTGGCCACCACCATCGCGGGCTGCTCGATGTACCGGTAGGTGAGGCTCGCGAACACGAGACTGACCGCGCCGACGAGCAGGACGTTCACGATCAGACCCGGCACCGAATCGCCCTGCAGCAGGCCGAGTCTGCCGATCACGATCATCAGCGGGAAATGCCAGAGGTAGATGCTCAGCGAGATACGTCCGCTGTAGTCGAGCGGCTTCCAGTCCAGTGCGGTGGCGAGCCTGCCCTCCTGCCCTGCGGCCAGAGGCAGCACGATGACGAGGATGAACAGCGCCGACGACAAGGCCGTGAAAGTCGACTGGTAGGACGATCCGGACGCGATCAGCACCAGCATCACCAGCAACGACGGCACGAGGGCCACCGCCGACGCGATCCGCAGGCGCCGGGCGCCCTGCACCGAGATGGCGCCGGCGCCCACCGCGACGAATGCCGCGGTGGCCAGCATGCCGAATGCGAAATTGTCTGCGGCGGCGAAGAAGCTGCGGAGGATGACGGCGACGGCGTTCGGTCCCCAGTTCTGTTCGGTCACCGCGGTGATGCCCTGGGCTTCGGCGACGCGGCCCGCGACGATCTTGCCGATCGTGCCGACCACGATCAGGATCACCGGAGGCGTCACCACGAGAATCGCGGCGTGGGTTCCGAATCGTCGCCGCAACCACCACATCGCCGCGCCGAACAGCGGCAGCGAGAGGTAGAAGCCGAATTCCAGGGTCAACGACCAGGACGGGCTGATGCCCGTCTGCAGGTACTGCGGGAAGTAGGTCTGCGTCAGGGTCAGGTTGGTGAGAAGCATTCCCGGGTCGGTGATCATGCCGGTCCCGGTGTCCTTCCCGGTCTCACTGGCGACGAACTCGTTCACGACGAAGCAGGCCTGCAGAACGAAGTTCGTGATGAGGAAGATCAGCAGGTACGCGGGGAACACTCGCAGCAGACGATGCGTCGCGTACGAACGGACGTCCGGCGGGGTCTCCCGGCCGCGGACCAGGCCCTTGACGTACGGGAGGTACAGCAGGAAACCCGACAACGCGAAGAAGAAGATCAGCGCCTGTCCCAGGAGCTGGAGTCCGCCGCTCGCCATCGTGTCCGGCGAGTTCTGCACGGCGACATGGACGATCAGTACCGCCCAGCACGCGATGCCGCGCGGGCCGTCGAGCCCGCGGATTCGACCTGCCGTGTGTGTCTTCGCGGCGCCTGCGGTCGCGTCGCCCGCAGGGGCACCCCGTCGTTCCAGGTTCTCGGTCATCCGGCTCTCTCGATCTCTGCGCATCGGTTGTAGCTCGGTTCGTCGTCGAATCGGGCGGTCAGCCAGCCCACCACCTGCCGGCCGTCGATCCCGCCGTGGTCGGCCGCGGGCTGGAACTGGGTGTGGACGGTGTCGCCGCGTGCGCAACTGCGCCGCACGGCCGCGGCCGTCCACTCCGACCGGATCAGTTCGTCCCTGCCGCCGTAGACCACGATGGTCGGTGCCGCGGCCGGCAGGTCGGGAATCGCACGTTCGCGCAACAGGGCCCGCAGTTCGGTGACCGCTTCCGGTGAGGTGGGGCGGAGATCGTCGGCCGTCAGCGACTCGAGGACCTCTGCTCGCTGTGCCCCGCGGGATGCCGAGCACTGGGACAGCTCGTCCCACTGGGCGACGACCCCCGGACCGGCAAACCGACGGAGGTCGAGCTCCGGGTTCTCGGCGCCCAAGGCCAGCAGCAGCCAGTTGTACAGCCCGTACTGTTCGACGGTCATCTTCCCGGTCGCGGCGAGGTCGGCGAGCCCGGACACGTCGGAGGCCGGCGACAGTGCGGCGACACCGACGAGATCGAGCCCGCCACCGTAGGTCCCGGCCAGAGCGTTGGCGGCCCAGGCCGCCTGTCCGCCTTGGGATCCGCCGAGGGCTCCCCATCGGGTCCCGGTCTCCGGGACGAGGTACCGGGCCGCGCGGACGGCGTCGATCACGTTGCGGCCGGAGGTGCGCGCATCCAGATACGGGTGCGTCGGACGCTGTTCGTCGGGATCGCCGAGCCCCTGGTAGTCCGGGACTGCGACGACGTAGCCCAGCTGGAGCCAGCTTGCGGCGGTGACCGCGAGGTCACCCAGGTCGGACTTGAGCGTGACGCCGCATTCGCCGAGCACACCACTCGTTCCGTGTGGCAGGACGATGACCGGACGTCCGCCCTCCGGCGCCGGCCCCTTGGGCGCGAAGAACGCTCCCCAGACCTCGGTCTCCTCACCGGTCCGACCGTCGGTCGACACGTACTTGACACGCAGCGCCAGTTGCGAATTCGCACGGACGCGTCGATCGAGCAGCGGCATCGTCTCGGCTGCCCGCAACGCGCCGGGACCGGCGCCGGCCGTGTTGACCCGATACTCGACACCACCCGCACCGGTCGTGGGAGTGGCCTGGTCCTCCGCGTTCGACGAACAGCCGGCAACGGCGATCGCCGCGGCCAGCAGCACGGTCGTCAGCCTGACGCGCCCGGTCATCCTCGCCCCCATCACGTTCCCCCTCCCGATGCGCCCACGAAGGACGCGCCCCGCGGTGCGGTATCCGACGCCCTCGGGACACGCGCCTCGCGCGGATCCACGACTCGGTCACGCGCGACCTCGACGCCGATCACGAGCATCAGGCCCAACAGCGCACCGAGTACGGCGGCAGTCGTGACCGTTCCCCAGAACCTCGGCAACACAGATGAATTCGGCACCGAGGCCACGTCGATGACGTCGATCTCGTGCAGCGGCCCCGCCACCGGGCCGTCGCTCCACTCGAGTTCGGTCACCAGGACGCGCAGGACGTCGACCACCGCATTCGCGAGGTGTGCGGCGGCCTCCCCGGTCGGACCGGTGGCCACGACGTCGAGGACCGCGCTGTCGAGGGGCGAGGTGACGGTCAGCAGGTCACGGAGTTCGTCCGGGGTCACGGTGTCGCCCAGAACGCCGGCGGCATCCGCTCGGGCGACCCGCGACAGCACCTGATCGGACACCGCGAGCTGCACGTACGACGCCGAGCGCAATTGGCCGGCGAGGTCGCTGGCGCGTTCGGCGCCGACGCTCGCCGGTCCGGGCGCTATGATCAGTGCGCTCGAGTGCGCCTCAAAGGTTTTCGGCATCAGCGTGTACGCACCGACGCCGACGGCGGCGGCCGCGATCGCCGACGCCACGAGCACGACGAGGTTGCGGCGCACCATCGCAAGGTAGTCCGCCGGTCGGCGGGTCGACGGTGACCTCATGGGCGGGCCCCGCAGTTCTGCGGCGGCTTCCACCCGGACTCCAGGGACTTCATCCAGGCCACCGATTGTCCGGAGTCGAGCCGGGCGTGGGTCTCCCCGATCCGGCGCATGGCCTGGATCGGTGAACCCGCGGCGCAGGACCGGCGGATCGCCCGTTCGGTCCACGGCGCGGCGATGAGTGGGTCCTCGGTGCCGTACATGATCAGCATCGGCGCGGTGGCCCGGCCGACCGGTAACGACGTGGCGGCCAGGTGGTCCCGGAGTCGCGTCGCCGCTTCCGGAGTGCGCGGTGCGACATCCTCGACACCGATGGAGTCGAGCACTCGCTGGGTCTTCTGTATGACGACCGGGATGCAGCGGAGCACCTCGGACCAGTTCTTCCGCAGGAACTCCGAGCGGTAGTCATCGCGGTCGAACTCGTCGGGCAGCACGCGTGCGAGTGAATCGATCAGGTAGGCCATCATCGGGACCTGATCGGCGGTGAGCGTGCCCTTCTCGGCGCGTTCGACCAGGCCGGTCATGTCCGACACCGGCACCAGTGCGACGGTGCCCAGGAGGTCGAGACCACCGCCGTATGTCGGCGCGAGCTCACCCGCCGCCCAGGACGCCATTCCACCCAGGGAGACGCCGTAGGAGATCCATTTCCTGCCCAGCCCCGGGAATACCCCGCGGGCGGCACGTACCGCATCGATCATGTTGTAGCCATAGGTGCGAGCGTCGAGGAACGGATGGTCGACGTCCCGCATGCCGAGGCCCTCGTAGTCGCTCATCGCGACGGCGAAACCGTTCAGCACCAGAGCCGCGATGATCTCGTCGCTACCGAGGAGGTTGACGTATTCCGAAGGACCGCAGTCGTCGAGGACACCGGTGGTACCGTGGCCGAAGGCGATCGTCGTCCAACCGCCCGGCGGCGGTTCGCCTTTCGGCGTGACGACGATCCCCGACACGACCGTCGGCGACCGGTCCAGTCCCGACGTCGACCGGTACTCGACTCGTTTGACGATCGCACCGAGTTCGGTGATCACCGGGATCGGGCCGCGTGGTGGGTCGGCGACCGCGACTACCGCGCCGGGTCGTCCGGTGTCCGCGGCGCCCCGGACAATCGGTTCCGGATAGGGAGTGACCAGATCCGGCGGCGGCTGGATGGCGAGCGGGATCGCCGAATTCAGGGACGGATCATCCGCGAACCCTGCTGCACCACAAGCACTCACCACGAGAGCCGTCGTCACCGCGGCGACGACGGCGGCGAACCGCCTCCGGGTCGACGCCCGCGTCAACGACCCCGCCCGTCCGACGGGACCCCGGCGGCGGCAGCCGAGCCGGAACCGTTACGTGAAGCATGATCGATCGTGGAGCGGATCCTCTCGGTCACACTCTCCGAACCGGTCTCGGCATCAACGCTTTCAGCGGCGGGCTCAGCGGAGTCGGCCACATCCTGCGCCTTCACCTGCCCCGCCTTGCCGCTGACGAGTACCGTACCGATCACCGATCCGACGAGCTCGATCGCCGTGACGCTGTCGCTCAAGGCTTTTCGGGTTGCGGACCCGTTGCGCACCACGACGACCATCGCATCGGCCACGGCCGAGTACACGATCGAATCAGAGGTCGAACCCATGCGGGGACAGGCGATCACGATGTAGTCGAAACGCTCGCGGAGTTCGTCGAGCACGGTTACCAGGACCGGACTGCTCACGAGCGCACCGGATTCCGGGGGGACCGGTCCGGCGGGGAGAATCGTCAGCCCACCTTGTTCGACGTATGGGTCGACACTGCCGGTGCTGCTGCTGAGCACGGTGGACAGTCCGTGATCGGCGGACAGTTCGGTTCCGGCGGTGATCCCGCCGCCGGACAGATCGCCGTCGACGAGCAGAACGGTGTTCCCCGTCGCGGCCACGGTCGCGGCGAAGCGTGCCGCGATCTCGCCGGCACCCGCATCCGATCCGACACCGGTGAACCCGATGACCCGCGGCGCGCGGGCCTGTTCGTCACGCTGTCCGCCGAGGAAGCGGATCAGATTGTGCAGTCCGCGAAGGGCATCCGCGTCCCGGTCGGCGGAATCGTCGGTGCCGAACGTCTCGATCGGGATCGTCCGCGGCGACAGCACCGCGAGCACGGGATGGTGGGTCGAGTCGACGGCGGTCACCTCGTCGACGACGGTTCCGCGACGCCGCCAACCGAGCAGCAGCGCGATCACGACGCCGACGACGAGTCCGGCGCCTGCGCCGATCGCGGTCCACAACATCCACGGCCGGCCCGCCGTCGACGGGAGCCCGGGCTCGTCGTAGAGCACTGCCGAGGCCGCCGATGTCCCGCCGCGTCGTGACGTCTCGAGCTCCTGCACGACCTCGACGGTCTGCTGGGCGACCGCAGCCGCATAGGACTGCGCTCGTTGCGGACTCGGTCCGGATACCGAGATGGTCAGGATCACGGTGTCTTCGACGGGCAGCGCCGTCGTCTTCGACCGCAGGTCAGCGGGGCTGATGGCCCCCTCCAGCGCTTCCGAGGCACGGGTGGCCACCTGCTCACTCGTCGCTATCTGCGCGTACGAGTTGACCCGCCCCTCGGCGAAGAGATTGTTCTGGTAGGACTCGCCCACGGATGTGCCGCCCTCGGCGGTGACGAAGAGTCGGGCCGACGACACGTAGTCGACGGATGTGAAGTACATGCCATAGCCGAATCCGGCCAGCCCGCCGACGAGAACACTCGCCACGATGGCCCACCAGTAGCGGACCACAATGCGGACATACTCATTGAATGGCATGAAACCTACTCCTCCCGGCGATGGCGGAGCAGGACCGAGAGCCGAATACCCAGCCGTGGAAATATCTCTGAAACATTTCACCAGCGGAGTATTCGACACCTGCGTCTTCCCCCGACGCGCTAACTCTAGCCACAGTCGGCCACTCGCGCGCTTCGAGAGCTGTGATCTCGAACTCGTTGTTGGCCCGCGACTGTTTCCCGACGGAGATCTCACCCCGATACCCGTCGATGGTTCATGTAATGATTCCCGCGTGGGGATTGTGCGTTCACTCGCGATCGTGGCCGTGGTGGCGGCCGGCACCTTCGGTTGCCTTCTCGCCGGCGAGTCCGTCATGACCGCGGCATTTCTGGGACTCGCGCTGATCGCGGGATCATTTGTCGGACTGCAGCATCCGACGTGGTTGTTGTGGGCGCTCGCGGTGGTCGTCGCCCTGCTTCCCGCGGGCTATGTTCCCGGTA
Organism: Gordonia sp. C13; assembly: GCF_023218005.1. Taxonomy (NCBI): domain Bacteria; kingdom Bacillati; phylum Actinomycetota; class Actinomycetes; order Mycobacteriales; family Gordoniaceae; genus Gordonia; species Gordonia sp. C13. Next base: position 112,477 of record NZ_JALPSY010000004.1, on the reverse strand, counting down.
CGCCGGTGCCATTGATCTTCACCCTGACGATGGCTGTGCTGCTCGCCACCGTCCTCCACCCCCGGGATGTCTCGACCTTCACCCCGCTCGAGTACGCGCTCATGGCCTTGGTGGTCGTGGCCGGACTCTCGGTGGCGGCGACGATGCAGAACGGGATCGACGACATCCTCGAATACGTGAAGTGGACGAGCGCGACTCTCCTGGTCGTGGCACTGCTGCGGTTGCGCGCCGACCAGTTGCGGACCTTCGGGCAGGTCTTCGTCGTCGCATCGTCGCTGTCGGCCGCGGTGGGTCTCGCCATGCTGACCGTCGACAAGTCGGCACGGACCTTCGATCTCTTGTCCCCCTTCGGATATGACGCGTCGTCGGCGGGGCGGTTCGTCTTCAACGGAGCGGCGGTGACCGCCCGACTGTCGGGCACCTACATCGACCCGAACGCGGCGGGCATCGGCTTCCTGGCGGCACTCATGATCAGCCTGCTGGTCTTCGACGGGTTTCGGCGCTGGGCGCTCGCACTGCTCCTGTTCGCCGCGGTCGCGATGACGCTGAGCCGCGCGGCGATCTTCTCTGTGGTGCTGGCCCTGCTTCTGATGCTCGCCTTCCACACCATGTCGACCCGCGGCCGGACCGCGATCATCGGCACGCTCGTCGGCGGGATGGCCCTGCTGTCGGCGATCCCGGCGTCCCGGCGCCGGATCTTCTCGTCCTTCGGCGACAGCGACACCGGTTCGACCGCACGCTCCGACGCGCTACGTGAGTTCCCGGAGAAGATGAGCGGACACTGGTTGTTCGGACACGGTTGGGGCATCGCCGAATTCAAGGATCCCGAGAAGGCGTTCAACATCAACTACGTCGCCAACGCGCCGCTGCTGTCGGTGTACCGCGGCGGACTGCTCGTCGGAATCCTGTTCACCGCGATCATGATCTACGGCTGCTATCTCGCCTACCGCTGCCTGCGGTCGTCCCGGTCGGAGGTCGCCCTGTACGGCGGCTGCTTCATCGCCTTCTTCGTGCTCGGCATGCAGCTCGACTTCAGCACGGTGTCCATCCCCGTGTCGGTGACCGACCTGTCGTTGATGCTGGTGTACCTCGTCGTCGCCCTACGGAGTTCGGAATCCACAGACCTGTTCCGGCAAGCACAGTCACGCGAACTCTCGGTCAGGACGCGTGCGCCACGGTGAGACGTGTTGTGCGGCTGCTGCTCTGCGTGTTCCTCGTCGTCGTGATCGTCGGCGGCGCGTGCGGCTACCAGCTCTTCACGCGCGTCCACGACGATCCGCTGCGCAAAGCCGACGCCATCGTCGTCCTGGGCGGCGAACACGACGGGCGCGAGGATTACGGAATCGAGCTGGCGCGCAGGGGTTATGCCGATCACGTACTCATCTCCGACCCGTATCGTCCCTACACGGACCAGGATTCGATGATGCCGCGGGTCTGCTCGGCGAGCACCCCGGACATCACCGTGACCTGTTTCGAACCGGCACCCTCCACGACCCGCGGCGAGGCGATGTTCGTGCACGAGATGGCGCGGCGCCACGACTGGCACGACGTCATCGTAGTCAGCTGGAGCTACCACCTGGTGCGGGCCCGGTTCGTCTTCGGCCAGTGCTTCGACGGCAACGTCGTCATGCATGCGGTCCCGCGCGACTACAGCCCCAACCCCGTGCTGTGGGGTGCGGTGTACGCATACCAGTACGGCGGCCTCGCAAAGGCCGCCGTACTGGGGTGTGACTGAGATCTGTTCGCGGGACCGGTGATCAGCCGTTGAAGATGTCGCGCAGTGCCTCGACCTCGGCGACCCGCTCTTTGTGGGTCGGCGCGGTCGGCGAGGCGAGGATGCAGGTGACGCCGGCCTCACGGAACGCGGCAACGCGCTCGGCCACCTGCGACTTGGAGCCGATGAGCGACATGGCGTTCACCAGGTCGTCGGGGATCGCCGCGGCGGCCTCGACCTTCTTGCCGTCGAGGTAGAGGTCCTGGATGAGCTTCGCCTCCTCGACGTATCCGTACCGGATGGCGAGCTGGTTGTAGAAGTTCTTGCCGCGGGCACCCATGCCGCCGATGTAGAGCGCGGCGTGGTGCCGGACGAGTTCCTTGGCGTTGTTGATCTGCTCGGCGTCGTCGGAGACCCGCGCGGTGGCCTGCACCACGATGCCCAACTCGCCCAGCGACGGGTCGCGCTTGGCCTTACCGGCGGCCAGGGACTCACCGAAGGCGGCGTCGATCTGCTCCGGGTGGAACAGGATCGGCTGCAGCTCGTCGAACATCTCCGCGGCGAGCTCGATGTTCTTGGGGCCGATGGCGGCCAGCAGTAGCGGGATGTTGTCGCGGACCGGGTGGTTGATGATCTTCAGGGACTTGCCGAGTCCCGAACCGCCGTGCTCCTCGTCGAGCGGCAGTGTGTAGTGCTTGCCCTGGTAGTTGAGCTTCTCGCGGCGCCACACCATGCGGCAGATCTCCGCGTGCTCGCGGGCACGCCCCAGCGGGTAGTCGTACTTGACGCCGTGGAAGCCCTCGATGACCTGCGGTCCCGAGGCGCCGATGCCGAGCACCGCACGGCCGCCGCTGATGTAGTCGAGACCGGCCGCGGTCATCGCGAGGTTGGTCGGGGTGCGCGAGTACATGGGCAGGATCGCGGTCTGCAGTTCCATCTTGTCGGTCTTGGCGGCGATGAAGCCGAGCTGGGAGACCGCGTCGAAGCTGTAGGCCTCCGGGACTGCGATCCGTTCCACGCCCGCCGCCTCGAAGTCGGCGAGATTGTTGATGGTCTCGCGGAAGTCGCCCGCGTAGTTGATCGGCATACCCAGCTTCATCGATGTCATGGCGTCGGATTCTTCCACAGGGACCGCTGGTTCCACCATGGTCGGCCGAGCGTTCGATCGCTCCGGAAAGCGACGGACGCCACACCCGCACTGAACTGCGATTACGTGCGCGACACGCCGGTCAGACAACGAATCCCCACGAAACCGTGCCGAGACGTTTAGGAAATTCGAAGCCCAGCCCTCATCATGAAAAGCATGAGCGGCGAAATGCTGATCCTGGTGCTGTTGGTGATCACGGCCCTCGGCTTCGATTTCACCAACGGCTTCCACGACACCGGCAACGCCATGGCAACCTCGATCGCCACCGGCGCGCTGAAACCGAAAGTCGCCGTCGGGCTCTCCGCAATCCTCAATCTCGTCGGCGCGTTCCTCTCAGTCGAGGTCGCTGCCACCATCACCAAAGACGTTCTCAACATCCAGCAGACCTCCGGCGCGGACGCCGGCGAGATGGTGGCGGGCATCACGCCGACGACCGCACTGCTGATCATCTTCGCCGGACTCGTCGGCGGCATCCTCTGGAACCTCTTCACCTGGCTGTTCGGTCTGCCGTCGAGTTCCTCGCACGCCCTGTTCGGCGGCCTCATCGGTTCCGGGATCGCGGCCATCGGCCTCTCCGGTGTGAACTGGCACGGGGTGCTCGGCAAGATCATCGTGCCCGCACTGCTCGCCCCGGTGATCGCCTGCGCCGTCGCCGCCTGCGGGACCTGGCTCGTCTTCACCATCACCCGCCACCTCGCCGAGAGCCGCAAGGAACAGGGCTTCCGGTACGGCCAGATCGCCAGCGCCTCATTGGTCTCGCTGGCCCACGGCACCGGCGACGCCCAGAAGACCATGGGTGTGATCGCGATGGCACTGATCGTCACCGGACACCTCGACGCCTCGACCGTCAGCCACGGCCTCCCGCTGTGGATCGTCGCGAGCTGCGCCGCCGCCATCGCCATCGGCACCTACCTCGGCGGATGGCGCATCATCCGCACCCTCGGAAAAGGCCTGGTGGAGATCAGTTCCCCGCAGGGTATGGCCGCCGAGGCCTCATCCGCGGCGATCATCCTCACCTCCAGCGCGGCCGGGATGGCGCTGTCCACCACGCAGGTCGCCACCGGTTCGATCCTCGGCTCCGGCGTCGGCAAGCGCGGCGCGCAGGTCCGCTGGGGTGTCGCCGGCCGGATGGCCGTGGCGTGGCTCACCACCCTGCCTGCCGCCGGACTGGTCGGCGCGGCGTCGTTCTACATCGCCCACCTGCTCGGCAACGTCGCGGGCGCGGTGGCGATCTTCGGACTCCTCGCCGCGGCGTCGGCCTACATGTACCGGCGCGCACAGCAGAACAAGGTCGACGCCGGCAACGTCAACGACGACTGGGACGCGACCACCGGGTCGGTCCTGCCGACCGATCCCGGGGCCACCCCGGACACCCCCGCACGGTCCGCCTGACGGCCGGCTTCCACCCCGACACACGAACACACGAGAGGACCCGGCTGAGATGGACATCGTCGAAGCGATCGGCAAGGTGCTGATCGTCGGCCTGCTCTTCGGCGCCGGTCTGCCCGCACTGTTCGCGGTCGGCCTGCGGATGCACGAACAGGGCTCCGACGTGGTCCTCGACGGGGCCGTCGTCAAGGGCAGTCCGGTGATGCGCGTACTGAGCTACGCGACCTTCGCCGTCGTCGCGCTCGTCATCGTCACCGCCATCCTGTGGATCACCCGCCAGACCCTCTACTTCCACACCGGTATCAAGCTCTTCCCGTTTGGTTACAAGTGACCCCCACCCGGGTAAACGGTTGTCCCAGATGTGCAAGAGCCGGAGATGCGATCAACCATGAGCACTGAGACCCCGCTCTTCGAATCCGTGATCAACTGGATTCGCAAGGGCTATCCCCAAGGTGTCTCGCGCACCGACTTCCCGCCCCTGATGGCTCTCCTCACGCGTGTGCTGACCGACGAGCAGGTCACCGCCGTCGCGATGCAGCTCGTCAAGGAGTACGGCCCCCGGGAGCCGGTGACCGAGCAGCAGATCAGTGACGCCATCAAGCGGGTCACCAGCGAACCGCCGACTCCCGAGGAGGTCGACCAGGTCGCCGGCCGCCTCGCCGCGGTTGGCTGGCCGCTGATCTCCAGCCGGCCCTGACCATCGCGCTCCGCCGGGCACCGAGGACTGCCGGCGTCGCGCCGAAACCTACAATCACGCTGAGTGGGGACGCAGCCGCGTCACCGCGTCGAAAGGACGTCCGCGTCCCGTCGGAGGAAAGGGGGTGAGGAGTGTGGACCGCCCACAATTGCTCTACCGCATCATCGAATGGCTGCGTGCCGGTTACCCCGACGGCGTGCCGCAGGGTGACTACATCCCGCTCGTCGCCCTGCTGCGCCGGCAGCTCAGCGAGGACGAGGTCCAGGAGGTGTCGTCGCGGCTGATCCGCCAGTCCGCGCCGCCCCCCGAACCGATCTCCCAGATCGACGCGGCCGTCGCCATCACCAAGGTCACCCGCGAGCTGCCACACGAGGACGACATCGCCCGGGTGCGCCGACACCTGGAATCGTCGGGCTGGCCGTTCGACGGCCCCGATCCGGCCGACGCGAATCGGGACGAGTCCTGAGAACTCTGCGTGCCCTGTCGCTTCCCGCTCGACCGGAGGTCGTGGACCGACGCGACGAGCTGCTCGCCGTGCTCGACGGTTCGGTTGCGATCGTCCCCACCCCCGATGACGCCCGCGAGACAGCGCTTCTGACCGACGCGCTGTCGGTGGGTGAACCGATCGCCGACGATGTCTCGCTCGTGATCTCCACGTCGGGGTCGACCGGCGTACCGAAAGGGGCGCAACACACCAAGACGACGCTGGCCGTATCGGCGCAGGCCACCGCGGACCGCCTCGGCGGACCCGGTAACTGGCTCCTGGCCCTCGCCCCGCATCACATCGCCGGCCTTCAGGTCCTGTTGAGGGCCTTTGCATCCGGCCACACCCCCACCGTCCTCGATCTGGCCGCCGGCTTCGACGCCGACGAGTTCGCCGACGAGCTCGACCGGCTGGACGGGCCCCGGCGCTACACGTCCCTCGTACCGACGCAACTGATCAAGGTCCTCGACTCACCGCGCGCGACCACCGCATTGCGAGCCGCAGACGGACTACTCGTCGGCGGTGCGGCAACCCCCGCTCCCCTGCTGCGCCGGGCCGTCGACGAGGGGCTCCCCATCGTCCGCACCTACGGGATGAGCGAGACCGCAGGCGGTTGCGTCTACGACGGCATCCCGCTCGACGGTGTCTCCATCCACATCGCCGAACCGTCGCCCGACGGTGTGGGACGCGTCGTCCTCGGCGGTCCGGTGGTGGCGCGCGGGTACCGCAACCTTCCCGACCACCCCGCTTTCGCCGAGGCCGGGTGGTTCCGCACCGACGACCTCGGCCACCTCGACGACGGCGTCCTGTCGATCGTCGGGCGTGCCGACGAGGCCATCTCCACCGGTGGACTCACCGTCGTACCGCAAGTGGTGGAGGCGGTCATCGTCGAGGACCCAGCGGTCGCCGAATGCGTCGTCGTCGGACTTCCCGACGACCGTCTCGGCGAGAAGGTCGTCGCGGTTGTCGTCGCACGACGCGGAGAACACCTCGTCGCCAACCGGATTCGCGGTTCCGTCGCCGAACGTCTCGGCCGGTACGCGGCGCCTCGCGAGGTTCTCGAGGTCGATGAGCTGCCGCTGCGTGGGCCGGGTAAGCCCGATCGCCGCGAGCTGCGCCGACGCTTCTCGTAGATGTCGCGGATCGTGTCGGGCTGCACTACGTTTCGCGACATCTGGTCTCACGCCGCGGCGCTGATCGCCTGTCGGATCGTCGACGCGACGTAGCCGGCCCGTTCCGTCAGGTCGGTCCAGGTGAAGTTGAGGACCGTCCAGCCGGCCGCGATCAGTGCGTTCCGTCGGGTGCGGTCGTGCTGGAACGTGTCGGCGTCCCGATGGAAGGCGAAGCCGTCGAGTTCCACCGCGACCATCTGCGCGACGAACGCGAGATCGATCTCGTACCCGCAGCTGGGATGGTTGGCGACCCAGCCGCCGATCCCGGCGTCGTCGAGGATCGTCACTGCGAGACGCTCCGCCGCCGACCGTGCACCCGACTCCAGCAACTCGATCATCGGACCCATCTCCGCCGCTCCGACACAGCGGTACCGGCGCCGGTACGCCTCCTCAAGACGTTCGACGCTGATCCGACGCTGTTGCAGCACCGAATCCAGAACTCCCGCTCCCTGTTCGACGGCCCCTTCGAGCGCCGACAACGCGACCCCGGTGACCCGCAGATCTCCTCGGATGAGGACATCAGCGTCGTCGAGGGACCGGTTGAGAATCCGTACGCCTTTGATCGACGGACCGTGCCGACCGCGAGGGGCGGTGACGGTGATCGTCCCGGGCGCATCGTCGACGATGCCGTGCCACCAGGCCGCAGCCAGTCCCGACAGGATCGCCGACGGCCCGACCGACAGTGTCGCGATCCTGGCGGTGGTCCGGTCGGTGACGGGATGGTCGGCGAGCCGGTACAGCCGGGGACGGACCGCGACCCATTCACCGGCGGCCACCCGTCGTCGGACGGCCGAGCGATCCAATCCGTGCTCGCGTGTCTCGGCAGCAGTGATGACACCGTCGTGTTCGAGGGCAAGGGCTCGTAGTTTGGGCGGGGTTCGCACCTTGATTGGACGTATTCGCAGGTCGGTGCGGTTCCCGCGGACTGGAGCCGGGTGCAGATGTCGCGGATCGTGTCGCGCGCCGCAACGATGCGCGACATCTGATGGGGTGGTCGGCGGACATCCGACGCGTGGCAGGATCGATCCGTGGCAACCGCATCGCAGTGGATTCAGGGCGCACGCCCCCGGACTCTCCCCAACGCCGTGGCACCCGTGGTGGCCGGCGTCGGAGCGGCGCTCCACCACGGGGGGATCTCGTGGTGGAAGGCCGTGCTCGCGCTGGCCGTCGCGGTGGCGTTCATCATCGGCGTGAACTTCGCGAACGACTACTCCGACGGTGTGCGCGGCACCGACGACGACCGTGTCGGCCCGTTGCGCCTCGTCGGCTCGGGCGTGGCGTCGCCGGGGTCGGTGAAGGCCGCGGCGTTCATCTGCTTCGGCATCGGCGCGGTGTGCGGCCTCGTGCTGGCGATCGCGACGGCCTGGTGGCTGGTCGTCGTGGGCGCGGTCTGCATAGCGGGCGCCTGGTTCTACACCGGCGGCAAACGGCCTTACGGTTACGCCGGTTGGGGGGAGGTCGCGGTGTTCACCTTCTTCGGGCTGGTCGCCGTGCTCGGCACGCAGTTCGTGACGTCGGATCGTGTCGACTGGGTCGGTCTCGCGTGCGCGGTCGGTGTTGGTGCGGTGTCGAGCGCCGTCCTGGTGGTCAACAATCTGCGCGACATTCCCACCGACGCCGAGAGCGGCAAGATCACCCTCGCAGTCCGGCTCGGCGATGCCCGCACCCGAATACTGTTCGCTGTCTTGCTCGTGACCCCGCTCGTGATGAGCGTGGCGCTGGCCTTCGCGACCCCGTGGGCGCTCGTCGGCCTGCTGACCTTCCCGCTGCTGTGGCAGGCGTACACGCCGGTCCGCACCGGCGCGCAGGGCCCGGCGCTGATCCCGTCGATCGGGACGACCGGCCAGGCGATGCTCGCATGGGCGGTCGTCACCGCGGTGGCGTTGGCGCTGACCTCTTAGATCCGACGACGACCCCGCCCCCGGAATCGGTTCCGGGGGCGGGGTCGTCGTTTGTGGGGTCACACCTCGGCGTCGACCTCGGGCAGGCTCGCCCAGACGGCCGCCTTGAGTTCATCTGCGGTGGTGGCTGATTCGATCAGCGTCTTCGACGCGTCGTCGGCGGCGTCGATGATGCCGAGCAGCAGGTACTCGGCACGTAGCCGCCGGTCGCCCCGTTCGCGTGCGATCTCGACTGCTCGGGCGAACACCGCGCGGGTGTCCGGGGCGAACCGAGGCCGGTTACCCCGTCCGCGCGGACCCCGACGACCACGACCCGGCTCCCAGGGACCTTCGCCACCAGGGCCGAAGGGTCCGCCGGGACCGAACGGTCCGGGGCCGAAACCGCCGGGCCCGAAGCCACCCGGGCCCTCGGGACCGAACCCCGGGCCGAAACCTTCCGGCCCGCAGTCGGGGCGGGGTCCGCGGGCGCGGTGCGGTCCGTGACCGTGTCCATGCCGGCGTCCGTGGCCTCGGCCGCGTCCGCGACCTCCGTCGGGACCTCCGCGTCGTCCCGGCCCGCGTCCGGGGCGTTCACCCCAACCGTCGGACAGGTCCTCACCGAAGCGCCCGCGGACGGCTTCGCGCACCTTGTCGAGGTCGATCCCGACGCTCCGCAGAGCTTCTCGGTCCTCCTCGTAACGCCGGGCCGCCGACTCGTCGTCGGTGTCGGCCGCCTCGGCCTGGTCTGCGTGCTCCTCGTGGTACTTGCGAACCACTTCTCGCGCCGTGGCCAGGGTCAGCCCCTGATCGGCCAGGATCGAGAACAGCGGGCTCCGGGCGTTGCAGAGCATGCCCAGGATCAGATGATCGTTGCCCAGTTGCCGATGTCCGAGGTCGGCGGCCTCCTGCGTGGCGAAGGCCAGCAGCATCTTGTCATCACGGGTGATTCGTTCAAACATCTTTGTCTCCTTCGGGTCCGCCCTCGCGGACCTCACGTTGTGAGTGCTTCTGATGCACGGCCTGCCGGCTGATCTGCAGTACTTCTGCGATCGATTGCCAGCTCCAGCCATTGGCGCGAGCGTTGGCGACCTGTACTTCTTCGAGTCGGTCGGCCAGCGTGCGCAGCGCCCGAACCGCTGCCAGGCCCTTCGCTGGGTCGCTGCTCGCGGCATCTCCTGCGAGGTCAGCACCCTGGGCGTCGTCCGGCGTTTCGGTCTTTTGGTCGTCGTGCATGTTGTCAGGTTATGTTGACATCGGCAGCTTGTCAAGAATTGTTGACAGGGCCGGTCGATGTCCGCCCCGCACCGGAGAAAAGTCGAGGCAGTTTGATCCGCCGACCGGATCAAACTGCCTCGAGAAAAACTGGGCCGCCTGCGGCTACTCGTTCAGGATCGACTCGCTGATGTTCATCCGCGCCGCGCGCACGGCCGGCAGGAACGCGCCCACCAGGCACAGCGCCACCGCGATCGCGACGAACATCGCCGCCGATGGCCGCGGCGAATAGATCACGGTCAACGAGGTCGTGACGCTCAGGATGCGGTCGCTCAGCAGGTGCATCATCGCGCCGAGGATCACCCCGACCAGGGCGCCGACGACGGCGACCGCGGCGGCCTCGGCAAGCACCATGCGCGAGATGAACTTTCGGGACGCTCCCATCGCACGGAGCACACCCAACTCACGACGGCGCTCGATCACCGAGAGCAGCAGGGTGTTCAGCAGCGCGATGGCCGCAGCGCCGGCGACGATCCACTGGATGGCCACCGTGAACGAACCCGCCTGCTGGACGGTCGCCTGCGTGGCGGCGAGCGCTTCGCCACCGGTGTAGACGCTGATGGGTTTGTTGCCGGTCGTCGGAACATCCGCGACCAGCGTCTCGAGTGCCTGCTGCACCTGTGCGGGATCGGCGTCGGGGGCGGTGATCACCTGCAGGTAGGTGTCGCCCTCACGCCCGAACCACTCCCCCAGCTGCTTCTGCGACAGCGCGGCAACCCCGGAGTCCACGGACACGTAGTCGACGGTGTCCCGGACGACGACGTCATGCGGACCGGTCGGCGTCGCCAGCGTCACCGTGTCCCCGACACCCACATCGAGCACGCGCGCAAGCACATTCGACAACAGGATGCCGTTCCCGGCGAGCACCTGCTCGACCGACTCCGGCGTCGCCTTCCGCATGAACGGTGCGCGCGAACCCGGTTCCAGGCCCTGCACATTCGCTCGACTCTCGCCGATGTTGACCGCGGCCCACTGACCGCCGACGACCTCCGTAACGCCGGGCACCTTCGCGGCCTCGCCGCGGATCGACGGCCGCAGGATCGGGCCCAGCGGCAGGCTCGCGGCCGACGACGACGACACGTAGAAGTCCGGGTCGCCCAGCCCGTCCAGCGACTTCGACATCGACGACACCAGGTTGTCCAGCGCGCCCGACGTTCCCATGCCCACCGCGATCGCGACGGCCACCGTCATGAGTGTCGCCCACGCCCGACGCGGCGCGCGCTCGGTGTTGACCGACGCGAGCTGACCCGGTCCGCGGAACCAGCGGGCGACCCGAACGACCAGCCACGTCAACGGGTTCGACAACGCGAAGCACACCAGCAGGGCGCCCACGAGATAGACGACGCCGGCCAGGATCGCGGGTCGACCGGGCACCGTCGCGACGATCACCCACGACGCGATCAACCCGGCGGCCCCCACGATCCCGGCGATCACGACAACCGGCCCGCGGCGCTTCGACGCGTCGGACACCTCGACGGGAGCCATCGCCTCCACCGGCGACACCGAGAACACCGACCGCGCGGCCAGCGATGTGGCAGCGACACAAGCGAACACGCACGCGAGCACCGCGACCACCGGCGCGTACCCCGGCAGGTGATAGTTGATGACCGTGCCCACCGTGTCGGGCGGCGGGTCGGGCAGACTCGCGATCACCGCCCGGCCGGCGAGGATCCCCAGCGGGATTCCGATCACGCCGCCGACCAGACCCATCAGCGCGGCCTCGCCCAGCATGTCGCCGACGAGGTGGGATCGTCTGGCGCCCAACGCCCGGATCATGGCGAGGGAACCGCGCCGCGACGCCACCGCCATGTTCATTGTGTTGAAGACCAGGAACGCGGCGATCACCAGGGACACCAGCGAGACGAGCAGCGTAGCGTCGCGCGTCACCGAACTCGCGACCTCGGCCTGTTTGGCGCGGAAGTCCGGGTCGACGACCACCGCACGGCCGTCGACGATCTCCTCGACCTGCTTGCGCACCGACCCGACGTCGACGCCCGGTTCCGTGACGATGAGGATCGAATCGAGCCGCCCTTCCAGCCCGACGAGTCGCTGCGCGAGGTCCAGGTACGCGAACAGAAACCGGCCGTTGTTGAGTCCGGCGGCCTGCTCGTTGTCGACGACCTCCAGCACCTCAACGTCGATGCCGTTGACCGTCAACTGCTGCCCGACGTCGAGTCCGAGTCCCGGTCCGACGAAGACACCGTTGCGCAGTCGGTCGAAGTCGATCGACTCGGAGTTCTCCTGTTGGACGGCGGATCGCAGACTCCCCGACAGAGAGGTGACACGTTGGTCCGAGCCGATGAGCGGGATCGCCGACTCGTTCACGACCACCGACCCGCGGATCATCGGCACGACGGCCTTGGCCCCGTCGACGTCGCGGCGGATCTGGCCGGCCAACGACTGGTCGACGCCGCTGTCGGCGATCGCCGCGACCTCGAGGTCGGCCGAACCGGAGATCGCATTGTTGAACGCGCGCACCGACTGCGACGTCGAACCGAAGGTTCCCAGAACCGCGATGAGCAGTGCTGAGGAGACGATCACCACCGCCAGCGAGGTGAAGAGACGCAGCCGGTGGGTGCGGATCTCCCGGATGTTGAGCAGCCGGATGCGAGTGAAGCCGGCGAGCAGGGCTTCGACACCCCCTGAGACCTTCACCTACGCGATCTTCCCGTCGCGCACCGTGATCGTGGTGTCGGCGAACGCGGCCGCCTTGGGATCGTGGGTCACCATGACCACCAGCCGATCCGGCGCGGCGTGCGCGACGTCGGCGAGCAACTCCAGCACCGATTCGCCGGTCTTGGAGTCGAGGTTGCCGGTGGGTTCGTCGGCGAGCAGGATCGTCGGGTCCATGATGAGCGAACGGGCGATGGCCACGCGCTGCATCTGCCCGCCGGACAGTTCCGACGGCCGGTGGTCGACGCGGTCGCCGAGTCCGACCTGTTCGAGCAGTTCGACGGCACGCGGCTTGGCCTTGCGCAGCGACTGGTTGTCGAGCAGCCGTGGCAGCGCGACATTCTCCCACGCCGACATGGTCGGGACGAGATTGAAGAACTGGAAGACGAAGCCGACGCGGTGACGCCGGAAGGCCGACGCGGCGGTGTCGTCGAGCGCACCGAGATCGATTCCGTCGATGGAGATCCGGCCGGATGTCGGGGTGTCGAGGGCGCCGAGGATGTGCAGCAGCGTGGACTTACCCGCGCCGGACGGACCGACGATCGACGCGAACTGTCCCCCGTCGATGTTCAGATTCAGTCCGTCGAGGGCGCGGACGCGTTCCTCACCCATCTGGTACTCACGCACCAGGTCGACGGCCTCGACGAGTGGACGCACGGTTTCGGTCGGCACCCCCCGGATGGTAGCCCACCGGGTCGGTGCCGCCCGGGGCTCAAGCCGTCCAGCGTCCCGTCGCGAGGAACTCGTCGAGGATCGCGTTTGCCGGATCCAGATCGAAAGACTGTGCGGCGATCCACTTCTCGTCGAAGTAGGTGTTGGCGTAGCGGTCACCCGGATCGCAGAGCAGCGTCACGATGCTGCCCGCCCGGCGATCGGCGACCATCTCCGCGACAAGGGAGAACGCACCCCACATGTTGGTGCCGGTCGACCCGCCGACGCGGCGCCCCAACATCTCCGACACCCGGTGCGTGGTGGCGATCGAGGCCTCGTCGGGAACGCCGATCATCCGGTCGATCACCTGAGAGATGAACGACGGCTCGACCCGCGGGCGGCCGATTCCCTCGATGCGCGAACCGACCTCGCCCGTGAGCGCTCCATCGGCAGTCTCGTAGGCCGGCAGGAACACCGAGTTCTCCGGGTCGACGACGGCGAGCCAGGTGTCGTGCCGCCGGTACCGCACGTAGCGGCCGAGGGTGGCCGACGTGCCACCGGTGCCGGCGCCGACCACGATCCACGTCGGGATCGGATGCTCCTCGTCGGCCATCTGCGCGAAGATCGACTCGGCGATGTTGTTGTTGCCACGCCAGTCGGTGGCACGCTCGGCCATCGTGAACTGGTCGATGAAGTGGCCGCCCAGCTCGGCCTCGAGGCGCAACGCCTCGGTGTAGACCTCACCGGGATGTTCGACGAAATGGCAACGGCCGCCGTGGCGTTCGATCAGCGCGGTTTTCGCCGGCGACGTACTCGACGTCATCACGGCGATGAACGGCACCCCGATGAGCTCGGCGAAGTAGGCCTCGCTGACGGCCGTCGAACCCGACGACGCCTCGATGACGGGCGTCCCCTCGGTGACCCAGCCGTTGCAGATCGCGTAGAGGAACAGCGACCGCGCCAGGCGGTGCTTGAGCGATCCGGTCGGATGCGTCGACTCGTCTTTCAGGTACAGGTCGACGCCGGCGTCACCGTCGGGACCGGACCATCGCGACCACGGGGGCAGCGGAACCCGCAGCAGGTGCGTGTCGGCGCTGCGTCGGGCGTCGGCCTCGATCAGCCGTACCGCGTTCTGCGCCCAGGCACGGTCCGCCCGATGGTCGACGACCCGCGTCGGCCTCATGCGGGACGTCCCATCCGGAACGACCTCACTTGTCCCCGCGCAGGCGCGACTGGAGGTCGTCGTGGCGGGCCCGACGATCGGCCTCGATCGCGGCGATCTCGCCGTTGACCTTCAGCCGGAGCGACTTGAACAGGTACATGCCCAGCGGGAGCGCGATCAGCACGCCGAAGACGGCGGCGACGAGGAACGGCACGTCGACGCCCACGAGCTTGCCGCCGAACAGGATGACGGCGGCGATGACGACGACGAGCAGCATGCGCGCGACGGTGTAACCGAACAGGGCGAGCGCCAGGGTCGCGGGGCGGCCACTGGGCGGAGGTGTACCGGGGGCAGGGTCATGCGCTTCACTCACCCTCTCAGGGTACTTGCCTCCTTCAAAGGACCTGCAGGTCGTGGGCCTTTGCCCGCTCTTTACCTGCCGCTGAAGGTTCGAGTACCTGGGCGATTTGCGTGTATTCATGTAGAACGCGTCCATCAAGTGCCGGGCCGATTCGCCAAACCGCGGCGCACCGACAGGGCACCATCGTTTCAGGGGGAAACGTGACCAGCATCGAAACCACCGCGTCCACCTACATCACCCCGGGACTCGCCAGCCAGCACACCCTGACCCCCGGTCAGGTGGCGGCAATGTTCAACGTGAATCCCAAGACCGTCGCACGCTGGGCCAGCTCGGGCATCCTCGGCTCCATCCGCACCCCGGGCGGCCATCGACGCTTCCGCGAAGAAGACGTGGTCGCGCTGCTGAACCGTCGTACGCACTAGGCGGGTCGGCCCATCGAGCGACCTCGACCGGCCGCCAGACGAACTGACGTACGCTGGTTGACGGGAGGTTGCCATGACTTATCTGTTCGCCGTTCTCGGTCTGCTCGCCATCGGTTTCCTGATGTGGCGTGCATTCGGACCGCAATCGGACGGCGGCGGCGACGCCCCCTCGCCCGGCGGCCGTCGCCGCCGCTCACGCGGTCCGGTGGGCCCCGATGACGACCCCGATTTCCTCCGTGACCTGGACAACCGCACCCGTGGACCCAAGGGCGGCGAGGCCGACGAACTCTGACGCCCCGCCACTTGGCGTCTCGGTTCGTATACGAAAACCTGAGACTCGCTTCACAAGTCGCACCGGAACATACCCGAGGGTAGGGTAATGTCCTTCTCGTCATCGACTCCACGTTGGAAGATCCGAGAGAAGGCGCCGTTGAACCCGGGACGATCTCCGCACGGGGCGTCGACCGACGACGACCTGAGTTTCGCCGACAAGATCGGCCACCTCTTCGAGCACAGCCGTGACGAGAACGGGATCCGCTACACCGGCAAGAAGATCGCCGAGAAGGCGAACCGGTTGGGTTACTCGCTGTCGGACGCGTACATCTCGCAGCTCCGCACCGGCAAGGCGCGTACTCCCTCGTTCCGCACCGTCGAGGCCATCGCCCGCGCCTTCGACGTCAGTGTCACCTATTTCCTCTCCAACCCCGACGAGGATCTCGAGCGCGTCAGACAGCAGCAGAACTACGTCGAGATGCTCGAGGTCACCGGCAGCCACCTGGCCGGCATCGACCTCGGCTCCCTCTGCCCGGAGACCATCGACGCCCTCATCGACCTGCTGAAGCTGGTCAAGGCACAGGCGCAGGCGAAGCAGGCCGAGGGACCGGAGCAAGCCGAATCACCCGACGCGACAGCGCGTCTCCCAGAGTAGGGTCTCGAGCCCTTCGAGGCTCCTCGCTATCGCTCGTCGCACCTCAGGGAGCGAGGATGTCCCCGGCCGCTATCGCTCGTCGCACCTCAGGGAGCGAGGATGTCCCCCGCCGCTATCGCTCGTCGCACCTCAGGGAGCGAGGGGCGATCAGAGACCGGCGTACGAGTGCAGGCCCGAGACGACCAGGTTGATGATGAACAGGTTGAACAGCATCGCCACGAAGCCGGCGACATTGATCCAGGCCGCGGCGGTGTTGCGCCAGCCGGCGGTTGCGCGGGCGTGCAGGTAGGCCGCGTAGATCACCCACGCGATGAACGACACCGTCTCCTTGGGGTCCCAGCCCCAGAATCGGCCCCACGCCGCTTCGGCCCAGATGGCACCGCAGATCACGCCGAGGCCGAAGAGCGGGAAGCCGACGACGACGGTTTTGTAGGCGAGGCGGTCCAGGTTCTCGGCGGCCGGGATGTGATCGAGAATGCGGCGCACTGCGCCACCCACTCCCGGGCGAGCGGTGGAGGTCGCGTCGTCGTCGGGGTCCGACGCCCAGCGCATCTTCATGAGGTACAGGATGCTGGCGACGCCGGAGACCATGAGGATGCCCGAGGACACCGAGATGATCGAGACGTGCACGGCCAGCCAGTACGACTTGAGGGCGGGCACGACGGGCGCAGCCTGGGTGTAGAGCCAGCGGCCGGCGATGAACATCAGCAGGACGACCGGAAGCAGCACGAACGAGAGCAGCGGACGGTGCTCGGGCTTGCGCAAGATGACCAGCGCCGCGATCACGCCCGCGGCACAGGTCATCGAGACGAACTCGTACATGTTGCCCCACGGCACACGGTCGGTCGCCATGGCGCGCAGCACGATCGACGCGAGGTGCGCGACGAGCCCGACGATCACGACGGGCAGGCCCATGTTGCCGAGCTTGTCCCCGAAGGTCCGCTTCGCCGGGCCGGCGACGCGTCCCGGCATCCGGACGTCGTCGGAACCCGTGGTGGCACCGGCGGCGACGAGTTCCCGCTCCTCGAGCTTGCGGCCGCGAACCGCCGCGAGCGCACCGAAGAACAGGAACGCGGCGACCACGTACACGGCCATCGCGGTGCCGAACAGCAGGTCGGAGTAGCGCGCCAGCGTCTCGTCCACCTGGACGGTGCCGTTGTTCATCAGAGTTCCTTTCGCCGGCGCCTAGAGTCGCCGGGTCGTGCGCCGCGAGGTGGATGCGTCCGCGTCGTCGGCGACGAGTGCCGCCGCCTGGTCTTCGAATCCCTCACCCCAGCCGGCCTGATCGGTACGGGCCAGACCGGCAATCTCTACTACAGTACGTCGTTTTCCATCGAGCGGTTCCGTGCCGGCCGGGTCCCGGCTGCCGTCCGGCCCCGTGGTGACCGGTGCCGGGACGAGCCGCGCCCAGATGCGACGGCGGCGGATCAGCAGCGAGACCAGCAGGCCACCGAGCATCACGACCGCGCTGACCAGCACCCAGATCTGCGCCGGGTCGTGGGAGACCTGCACCGACACCCACCGCTTGTATCCGTCGAAGGTGACGGTGGTGCCGTCGGCGATGGTGTGGCTCTGGCCGACGCTCAGGTTCACCTGCGCCTGCCGCTGGAGTCGGCCCTGCTCGACGAGGTCCTGGTCGAGGGAGTAGACGTTCTGTGGTTTGCCGGTGTCGAGACCGGTGTCGCCCTTGTAGACCCGGATCGCGACGGCCGGGTCGTCGGGTTCCGGCGACAGCGACGTCAACAGGGTCCCGTGGTACAGCGCAGTCGGCGCGAACAGGCCCTCGAGGGCGATCTGGTTCTTCCGGCGCTCGTCGGCGTCGGGGTACAGCCCGGCCGGGGTGTCGTAGCGCACCGCACCCGAGGACAGCATCGTCTGCAGTTCGTCGGGGACGAACGGGGTGGTCTGGGTGCGCTTCTCCCCGTTCGGGAAGGTGACGGTGAACGTGGGGGCGAAGCCGTTGCCCAGCACGTAGACGCGGTCACCGGCGACGCGCAGCGGTTCGTTCACCCGGACCGAGGTGCTCTTCCAGGTGTCCGGGGAGCCGACCTTGGTTCCCTCGGCGTAGCGGATCGTCGCGTCGTACATGTCGGGCTGGCCGCTGGGCAGGAAGGTCGCCGAGAAGTCGTCGACGCGGAAGCAGAACGGCGACAGGTCGGTGCCGTCCACGAGGTTGCCGGCGCGGAAGGAGTCGTAGACGGCGGTCGAGGTGTTGCACATCCCCTGCTCACCGTCGGCGACGAGGATTCGCGTGCCCTCGTAGCCGAACATCTTGCCCGCCGCGATCGACACCAGCAGCGCGAGCAGCGCGAAGTGGAAGACCAGGTTGCCGAACTCGCGCAGGTAGCCCTTCTCCGCGGACACCTCGACGCAGCCGTCGGGGTAGGTCTTGGACAGTTCGCGGACGACGACCTCGCGCCGCCAGCCGCGGAGCCGGCCGTTGATTCGGTCGGCGATCTCGTCGGGGGTGCCGTCGACGGTGTGCGTGACGTGCCGGGGCAGGCGCGACAGATTGCGCGGCGTGGCAACGGGTTTGGCGCGCAGGCTGTGGAAGTGCTCGATCATGCGCGGCGTCAGGCAGCCGACGAGCGAGACGAACAGCAGCACGTAGATGGCGGTGAACCAGACGCTGGAGAAGACGTCGAACAGCTGCAGCCGGTCCATCCAGGTGCCGAGCGTGCCGCGTTCGGCGATGTACTCGAGCGTCTTGGTCTCGTTGAGGTCGCGCTGCGGCAGGAGCGCGCCGGGGATCGCGGCGAGCGCCAGCAGGAAGAGCAGCAGCAGCGCGGTACGCATCGAGGTCAGGGACCGCCACAGGTTGCGCAGCGGCCAGAGGACCCGCCGTCGGGCCCAGTGCGCCTTGGGCGTCCCGGGTTCGGGGGTGTCCACCTGGGGACGGTCGGTCACATCGGTCATGAGGGCAACACGCTCAGATCGGTAGTTCGGTGTCGGTGACGAAGTGGACCTGGACCCACACGATGAACTGGTCCCACCAGCCGGTCAGCAGTGCGACGCCCACCCCGATGAGGAGGATGCCGCCGATGACCTGGATGGTGCGGGCGTTCCGGCGCAACCAGCCGAGGCTGCGCAGCGCCCATGCCGAGGAGAACGCCAGCACGACGAACGGCAGGCCGAGGCCCAGGCAGTAGGCGACGATCAGGGTCACACCCTTGGCCGCGGTCGCACCCTCGGTGCCGCTGACGGTCGCGATGACCGAGGCCAGGGTCGGCCCGAGGCACGGCGTCCAACCGAGTGCGAAGACCGCGCCGAGGAGCGGGGCGCCGACGATGTTGGAGACGCGCACCGGCTCGAACCGGACCTCACGCTGCAGGGCCGGGATCAGGCCGATGAACACCAGACCCATCGCGATGGTGACCACGCCGCCGATGCGTTGCAGCAGTTCACGATTCAGGACGAAGGTACTGGTGACGCCGAGGACCGTCGCGGTGGCCGCGACGAAAACGACGGTGAAACCGAGCACGAAGAGACCGGCGGCGAGCGCGACGCGCGAGCGGCCGCTCTTGGCGCCCTCCCCCACCTTTACCGCGGGCGCCTCGGCGCCGACGAGGCCCGCGAGATACGAGAGATAGCCGGGGACGAGCGGGACCACGCACGGCGACGCGAACGAGACCAGACCGGCCAGCAGACATGCCGCCAGGGCGAGCAGAAGCGGTCCGGAGGTCACCGTCTCGGCGAAGGTGTCGCCGATCGACGAGGCGAGGACCGTCGTCGTCAGGTCGGCCGTGGTGGGTTCGGACATCAGGCGGCGCCCGTGGGTTCCGCGGCGACCCGCTTGACGACCTCGTCGAGTTCCTTGTCGGAGACGGCCTTCAGGAAGACCGCGGCCGGCCGGTGCTGCCGGTCGAGGACGATCGTCGTCGGGACCACCGACGTCGGGGTGGTCAGCGCCGCCAGGGACAGGCCCGGGAAGTCGTAGATCGACGGGAACCCGACGTTGCGGTCGATCACGAAGTCCTTCGCGGAATTCCGGTCGTCGCGCAGGTTGATGCCCAGGAACTCGACGCCGTCGTCGCGGTTGGCCTCGTAGACGCGCTCGAGGTCGTCGGCCTCACCGCGGCAGGGTCCGCACCACGAACCCCAGACGTTGATGACCACGACCTTGTCCGCGAACCGGGGGTCTGACAACGACAGCGGCTGACCGCTGACGAGGTCCTCGCCCTCGAGGCCGGCGATCGGCTTGCGGTCGGCCGGCTGGTAGGTGATGACCGTCTGCCCGCCGGGTGAGACGAACTGGAAGGTGTTCCCCTGCGCAACCGCGTCGTCACCCGTGCTGCAGCCGCTGATCAGCAGGATCAGGGCCGACAGCACTGCCGGCAGGAGGAACTTGCGCACGACGTCTCGACCTCTGGCTTCACGCACCGGTGGCCAGCGGGTCGGAGGCACCGGCCGGCTCGGAGTAGATGATGTCGACGAGGGCGTCGTCGTCGTAGATGAGACTGGTCAGCGAGGCAAGCGAACACTGCCGCCGACGCGGGTCGTGCCAGAGGCGCTGACCTTCGAGGAAACGACGCAGCGTGTAGACGGGCAGCTGGTGGCTGACGCACACGGCCTCGTGGCCGCGGGCGGCGTCGCGCGCCTTGTTGGCAGCGGCCAGCATGCGGTGCGCCAGCTGGATGTACGGCTCGCCCCACGACGGGGTGAACGGGTCACGCAGCTTGGGCCAGTGCCGCGGCTTGCTCAGCGCGCCGTCGCCGACGGAGACCTTCAGGCCCTCGAAGACGTTGTCGGCCTCGATGAGGTCGTCGTTGGTCTGGATGGACAGGCCGTGGGCCGCCGCGATCGGGGTCGCGGTCTCCTGCGCGCGCTGCAGCGGCGAGGCGAAGACGGCCTTGACGTCGTGGTCGGCGAGGGCGTCGGCGACCGTCTGTGCCTGCGACCGGCCGGTGCCGGAGAGCCGGAAACCGGGGAGGCGACCGTAGAGGATGCCCTCCGGGTTGTCGACCTCTCCGTGGCGCATCATGTGGACGATCGTGTGCATCAGGCGTTGTCCCCCGGGGTGGCTGCGGTAGCGGCTGCCTGCGCTGCCGCGGGCAGCGCGTCGGCGATCTGCGAGAAAGCATCCTCGTCGAGTGCGGCGGACACAAACCACGCCTCGAAGGCACTCGGCGGTGCGTACACGCCGCGCTCGAGCAGGGCGTGGAAGAACGGGGCGAATCGCCAGGTCTCGGTGGCGGTCACACCCGCGTAGTCGAAGACCGGGATCTCCGGGGCGGTAGTGAAGAACACACTCAGCAGGTTGCCCGCCTTCTGCACGCGATGGCCGACACCGGCGGCGGTGAGCGCCTCGGTGAGCAGGCCGGCGAGACGGTCGGCGTTGGCGTCGAGCTTGTTGTAGACCTCGTGGTCGGCGTTGCGCAGGGTCGCGAGGCCGGCGGCCACCGCGACGGGGTTCCCCGACAGGGTGCCCGCCTGGTAGACCGGGCCGGTCGGCGCGAGGCGCTCCATGACGTCGGCGCGACCGCCGAAGGCCGCGGCGGGTAGACCGCCGCTCATGACCTTGCCGAAGGTGTAGAGGTCGCCCGCGGCACCTTCGAGGCCGTACCAGCCGCTCGGGCTCACGCGGAAGCCCGTCATGACCTCGTCCATGATCAGCAGCGCGCCGTGACGGCGGGTGATCTCACGGAGACCGGCGTTGAAGCCCTCGACCGGGGCGATGGCGCCCATGTTGCCTGCGGCGGCCTCGGTGATGACCGCGGCTATGTCGTCGCCGTGCTCGGCGAACGCCTTCCCGACTGCCTCGAGGTCGTTGTACGGGAGAACCAGGGTGTCGTGGGCCGACGCACCGGTGACACCGGGGCTCGTCGGCAGACCGAGCGTCGCCAGACCCGAACCGGCGGCGGCGAGCAGGGCGTCGACGTGACCGTGGTAGCAGCCGGCGAACTTGATGATCTTGGAGCGGCGGGTGAAGCCGCGGGCGAGGCGGATCGCCGACATGGTGGCCTCGGTACCCGAGTTCACCAGGCGCACACGCTGAACCGGGTCGACGCGGCCGATGATCTCCTCGGCCAGTTCGATCTCCGGCTCGGTCGGCGCACCGAACGACAGGCCGCCGGAGGCTGCACGCTGCACGGCGTCGACGACGGCCGGATGCGCGTGGCCGAGGATCATCGGGCCCCACGAGCTGACGAGGTCGACGTAGGTGTTGCCGTCGGCGTCGGTCAGGCGGCAGCCCTGGGCGCTGGTGATGAAGCGCGGGGTCCCGCCGACCGCGGAGAACGCGCGGACCGGAGAGTTGACGCCACCCGGGATGGCCTGAGCGGCGCGGGCGAACAGCGCGGCGGAGTTGTCGGAATGCTCGACGATGGGGCCGTCAACGGAAGGGGTCACGGCCTACAGTGTTCCAAATGGCACCGAGTGACCCAAATCGCCGCTGGTGAGAGGGTGCTCCGGGTCACCCGAGGGGGCCAGACCTCGCGCGAAAGCGATCAGTTCGCGAGCGCCTTGCGGACCTGTTCGGCAATGGCCTCCTGGCCCCGTTCGTTCGGGTGGACGCGGGCGGGCCCCTGCGCGGTCATCGGTTCGATCCACCGCTGTGGTCCGGCGCAGGCGTCATGCCCGACCGAGGCCGGCAGCATGTCGACGAACCGGACCCCTTCGTCGGCGGCGGCGCGTCGGCCGAAGTCGTTGAGCGACGTCTGGAGGTCACGGATCATCGGGACGTCGCCGACGGCGAGCTTCATCTCCGGGTAGCACCCCACGGTCGGCGGCATCAGCCACGGATAGCCGACGAGCAGCACCTTGGCGTCCGGCGCCTTGGCCTTCACGTCGCGCAACGCCTCGCGGATTGCCGGGTAGATGTCGGTGGCGACCGGTTCGATCAGAGAGCGTCCGTACCGGTCGGTGCACGGCGAGCCGAGCGGATCGGTGTCCGCGGCGCGACTGCACAGCTCGATGGTCCGCCCGTAAGTCTCCTTGTCGTTGCCGCCGATCATCACGGTCACGATGTCGGCATCCGCGGTCACGGCGTCGAGCTGCGGCGGCACCCCCTCGTGCTGCGCCTTCCGGAAGTCGGCGGTCTCGGCGCCACCGCAGCTGACGTCGGTCAACGCGAAGTCCTCCTCCGCGGCGACGATGTGCGCGAAGTTCCTCGACGAGCGCAGGCACAGGATCGGCGAGTCCTCCACCAGCGGTTGCACGCCGGTTCCCGCGCTGAAGCTGTCGCCGAGATTGACGTACTCGGTGCGGTCCTCGGCCTGCGTGGCCGCTGGGGTCGACGCGGTGGTGGTGCTGCCCGCGGCGTCGTCATTCGAGCATGCGGTGGCGAGGGTCGCGGCCACCGCGAGCAGCCCGAGACCGCGTAGGACTGCGTCGGGCCACCGGCTGCTGTTGTGTACGTCCACCAAGCCATCGTGCGTCCGCGCGAAGGCGGTCGGCAACCACCTCTCCAGCCGGTAGCGTTGAAAACGGCGTGCGAAACGCCCAGGCTGCCACCCGACCGGACGAGGATGTGAGACGGCATGAGCTCCAGCGATGTCAGTGACAGGGATGTGCTCGACCCCCAGGCGGTTCTCGACGGGGTGCCGACCGGCCTCTGGATCAACGGGCGTTCGACGTCGGCCGCCGACGGCGCCACCTTCGAGGTGTACGACCCGGCCACCGAGGAGTCGCTGACATCGGTCGCCGACGCCGGGGTCGCCGACGCCCGCTCCGCGCTCGACCATGCGGTCGCCGTATCCGACGAATGGGCCGCGACGCCCGCCCGCGAACGCGGCGAGATCCTGCGTCGCACCTTTGAATTGCTCACCGACCGCGCCGACGACATCGCCCTGCTGATGACGCTCGAACTCGGCCGCGCACTCCCCGACAGCCGCGCGGAGACCAAGTACGGCAACGAGTTCCTGCGCTGGTTCGCCGAGGAGGCGGTCCGCATCGGCGGGCGCTTCACCCAGGCCCCCGCGGGCAACGGACGGATTCTCGTCGCCCATCAACCCGTTGGCCCGTGCCTTGCGATCACGCCGTGGAACTTCCCGCTGGCGATGGGAACGCGCAAGATCGCGCCGGCGCTGGCCGCCGGCAACGTCATGATCGTGAAGCCGCCGCGGGAGACGCCACTGACGATGCTGGCGCTGGCCGAGGCCTTCGCCGAGGCGGGGCTGCCGCCCGGCGTGCTGTCGGTGCTGCCGACGAGTTCGAGCGGCGAGGTGTCGACTGCGCTGATCACCGACGACCGGATTCGCAAGATCAGCTTCACCGGCTCGACCCCGGTCGGTCGCAACCTGCTGGGTCAGGCCGCCGAACGTGTGCAGCGCACGTCGATGGAACTCGGTGGCAACGCACCGTTCCTGGTCTTCGACGACGCCGACGTCGACGCCGCGGTCGAGGGCGCGTTCGCGGCCAAGATGCGCAACGGCGGCGAGGCCTGCACCGCGGCCAACCGTTTCCTCGTGCAATCCGGCGTCGCCGAGGAGTTCACCACCAAGCTCGTGGCGAAGATGGCGGACGTGACGATGGGACCGGGATATGAGGACGGCGTGACCCTCGGGCCGCTGGTCAACGCCGATCAGCGGGACAAGGTCGCGGCTGCGGTCGAGCGGGCCGTGAGCGACGGAGCACGAGTCCGGCTCGGCGGGGAGCGACCGGACGGTCGCGGATTCTTCTACCCGGCAACGGTTCTCGACAACGTCGACCCATATGCCCCGGTCACGCGCGAGGAGATCTTCGGTCCGGTCGCGGTGATCAGCACCTTCGACGCCGAGGACGACGCGATCGCCGCCGCCAACTCCACCGAGTACGGCCTGGCGTCGTACTTCTACAGCCGCGACCTAGAGCGCTGCATGCGCGTCGCGAGCCGCCTCGACTCGGGCATGGTCGGGGTGAACCGCGGCGTGATCTCCGACGCAGCAGCACCATTCGGCGGGATCAAGCAGTCCGGCATCGGCCGCGAAGGCGGCATCGAGGGAATCGACGAATACCTCTCGGTGAAGTACATCGCGCTCACCTGACCCCGCGCGACCTGGCGGTCGAGCGGTCGTTCGACGCCGATTTGCTCTGTTACGTATGTGACTGGTGATGCAGATGTTATCGGGTTGAAACCTGCACGGCCGTGCTCATCCGTACACTCCGAGGGCATGCGTCTGAGAAGAATGATGCCCGCGATCGCCGTCGCCGCGGCGGTGACGATGACCGGTGTCGCCGTCACCACCACCGGGGACAACAGCACTGCGAAGATCGAATCAGCCGCCACCAGTTTGGATTTCGGCAGTGCCGACCCCGGTAGTCTTGATTTCGGTAGCGTCGACTTCGGCAGCTCCGAACTCGGAACGCCGAACAGCACCTTCCTCTGGGAGAGCCCGCCGACCCGTTACATCGTGGTCCTGGGCGCCAAATTCGGCCAGCTCGGCCAGACACCGCAGATCATGACCCAGCGACTCAACGTCGCGGCCAAACTCGCCAAACAGCATCCGTTCAACCGCATCATCGCCTCCGGCGGCGACACCCACTGGTTGCCCATCGCCGAAGCACAGTTCATGAACATCGGCCTGATCCGACGCGGAATTCCGCCGTGGCAGATGGTCAACGAGGTCGCGTCGACCTCGACGGTGCAGAACGCCCAGAACACGGTGGCGATGCTGAAGCGCATGGGCGGAACCGGCGCGCTCATCGTCACCAACGGCTTCCACATGGAACGCGCCATGAAGAACTTCCGCGACGCCGCCAAGGCCCAGAATGCCCGGCTCACGTTCCGGGCGGCGTACGCATAACACTTCCCCTCAGAGGCGGTCCCCCTCCCGCCCACCCGTTTCCCTCCCGCTTACCGGATCTGGTAAGCGGGAGGGAAATGGACACCGCGGGAACTGGGGCCTGCCCTACGCTGGGCAGCATGCACGATCCTGGCCACGAATCGCCCGATGCCGACGAACTGCGTCGCCAGTTCGAGTCGATGCTCTCGGGCCTGCAACCGAACGAACTGCCCGCGCTGCTGAACCAGCTCAGCAGAACTGCCGCGGACAGGTTCGAGCGGCCACCGTCGATTCGTCACCGCAAGGAACCGCTCGCCGAGACCGTCGTGTTCCGCATCCGCGTGGATCTCGACGACGCGCGACCTCCCATCTGGCGCCGCCTCGACGTCCGCTCGGATGTCTCCCTGGAGGACCTGCACCGGATCATTCAAGCGGCGTTCGGTTGGCTGGACTACCACCTCTATCGGTTTGCCCTGGGCGGCAGCCCATTCGACCGCAGGAGTGAACTGTTCCTCTGCCCGTTCGACGCGCAGGAAGGCGAGGAGGTGGGCACACCGGTCGCCGAGGTCCGGCTCGACGAGACGCTCCACGATCAAGGCGACGTCCTGCGCTACGTCTACGACTACGGCGACAGCTGGGAATTGACCCTGCAGGTCGAAAGCGTCCACGAGATGTCGGAGGACACACCGTGGGCCCGCTGCGTCGACGGTCGGCGAGCTGCACCGCCGGAGGACTGCGGCGGGATCACCGACGCGGAGTCACTCGCCGGGGTTGTCGACGACCCCGCACATTTCGACATCGACGAGGTGAACGCCGCACTCAGCGATCCCGTTCTCTCGCTTGTCGATACCGGAGTCGATGCACGGCTCGGCGACCTGCTGTACCGGGTTCAACCGCTCGACGGGTCCGGAGCCCTGACGGCGAGCGCAACGCGGTTGGCCTCATCGACTATTGCGACGGGCGACCAGCTCGAAGCCGACCTGCTCCCCTACCTGTGGTTCCTGCGCCGAGCACGTGATGAAGGCTTCACGCTCACCTCCGCCGGCTACCTGAAGCCGGCCGACGTGGTCGCGGCGTCGAAGGTGTTGCCGACCATGAAGTACTTCTTCGGTGCCAAGAATCGAGAAGTCCAGAGCGCGCCGGTGATGCTTTTTCGTGAGTCCCTGCTTCGGATGGGGTTGTTACGCAAGCACAAAGGCCACCTCTTGCCGACGCGAGTCGGCAAGAGGCTCGCCGACGATCCGCAGGCACTGGCCGATCATCTCGCCGATCGGCTGCTGAACCAGAAGATGGATCGGTTCACCGAGGACGCGAGCCTGCTGATGCTCTTCTTCGCCGCGGCCTCCGAACCCGGCGACGAGATGCCACTCGAGACGATCGGCGCGCTGCTCACCGCGTATCGCTGGCAGGGCACGGACGGGCGCCCGATCCAGAAGTACGACCTCTATGACCTCGACAACGGAATCTACGAGTTCTTCGAAGCCGTCTCGCCCCCGGAACGGGGATTCCGAGGGTTGACAATGAGCCCGACGGCCATCGAGATCGCGCGACGCGCAATCCACCATCGCTGACCCAGCGTCTACTACCGAAAGTAGTTCTCGCGCCTGACGATCCGCGGGAGTCGTGCCGACAGGTTTTGTCAGACCCCTTTCGTATGGTGTTTTCATGGCTTTCGAGTTCGGCACCATCGACCCCGGCGGGGATCTCCCCGACGCGGGCTTCGACGTGTTCAAACCCCTGGACGGACTCTCGGCCGAAGCTCTGGTCAGCACGGCTGCGTACTCAGCGTCGATGAACGCCGCCAACACCTGCCGCACGCTGATCGCCGCCAGCCTGCTGCACGAACAGCGCGAAGAAGAATACCTACTGCGCCGCAGTGAGATCCACTCCGGACAAGCACGATCCGTCGACGACCTCCTCGACAAGACAGCCCAGGTGGTTGCCGGTACGGACCCGTATGAACAGTTCGGGCCCAACGGGTTCGAACAAGCCACCGCCGAACTCGGTGCCGCACTGACCATAACCGCGGCGGAAGCCCGCGACCTCATCCGCACCGGCGACGCCATGCGGTACCGACTCCCCCTGACCGGCACCACACTGGCATGCGGACGGATCGACCTGCGCCGGTTCATGATCGCACTCAATCGCACCGACTTCGTCGACAACGCCACCATGCCTATGGTGGACGCCGCGTTGGCCGAGACAATCCTGGCGCGCGATCCGATGTCGACGGCGCGGTTCACCACCATGGTCGACAAAACTGTCCACACACATGCTCCTGATGCGGTGAAACGCCGCAACGAACATGCCGCTGGTGATCGTGGGATCACGATCCGCCCGGATCGGCATCAGCCCGGCCAGTCGCGGATCGGCGGGCACCTGCCACATACTGATGCCGCCGCCCTCAACGCCCAGCTGACGGCCATGGCCACCGGCGTGCACACCGGCGACCCGCGCACCATGCCCCAGCGCCGCGCCGACGCCCTACTCGCCCTCGCCCACGGCAAACAAACCCTGGATTGCCGGTGCCCCGACTGCACACCCCCACCAGCCGAGCAGAACCTCGACACCCCCGAACCCGCCGACGCGGCAACACGCGAACCCGAGCCCACCCCCGTTGCTGTACCGGACGTGACCGACACCGCCGCAACTGAACCCGACGACAACGCGCCGGTCCCGGAGCCGACCGGCGACTGCACATGCACCTGCACCAGTTGCCGCGCACCCCGACCGACCTATCACATCGTGGGCAACCTGACGACGCTGGTCGGGCTCGACAACGATCCCGGCATGCTCGACGGCCACGGGCTGATCGACGCCCACACCATGCGCCGACTCTTCGCCGACGCGGTTCACACCTTCATCACCACCGGGGTGCGCACAGACCCGGCCGACGCCGACGCCCGGGCCGCGGCAGCCGCCCACACCTACGTGCCGAGCAAGAAACTGCAGGCACTGGTCCGCGCCGGCGAATTGTGTTGCACCTTCCCCGGCTGCAATCAACCGGTGTGGACCGTCGACCTCGACCACACCCACCCATACGACCACCACCATCCCGACCGCGGCGGAAAGACCCTCCAACACAACCTCAAACCGTTGTGCCGGTTCCACCACCGCATCAAAACCTTCAGCAGGTGGCGCGACTCCCAGGACGAGTACCTCGCCGTGTGGTTCGAAGCCCCCACCGGTCACACCTACCTGGGCAACCCGTACAGCGGGCGAGACCTGTTCGCATCGTTGAAAACCCAGCCACCCGATCATCCGGCTCGGCAACGACTCACCGACGAGCGCGCACACCGCACCGACACCCATCGTCGGCAACAAGCCGAATGGGACACCAACAACCCACCACCGTTCTGACACAGAACAAGTGAGTGGGCGGTTGACGGCCGGATTCGCGACGCCGACGGGGCTATTGCCTCCGCGGGAACGTGATTCTCGATGGGAGGCGCAACCCCCCACTACCGCCGATGCTCCGAGGGAGCGATCCCGTACCTCTTCCGGTAGGCGGCCGCGAACCGGCTCGGACTGGAAAAGCCCCATCGGGCAGCGACTTCGGCGACGGTTCCGGTGTCATCCGGAGAGAGCAGGTCGGCGCGCGCCCGACTCAGACGGATGTCGCGCAGCACCTGGGTGGGCGTGGCACCGACATGCTCGGCGAAGCCCTCCTGCAGTCTCCGGAGACTCGACCCACCGATCTCGGCCATGTCGGCCAGACGCCAGTCGCGAGCAGGATCGTCGTGCAGGGCATCGAGCACCCGCTTCACCATGCGCGGCCGCAGGCCTGTCCCAGCCTCTTCGGGCGAGACTGCGAGGATGAAGGCACTGCTGACCGCGCTCGCCAATTGCGGTCCGACGAGCGGATTGGCGAGTAGGTCGGCCGGCTCCCGCAGTTGCGCCGAGAGCGCACGGACGAGCGCGAACCACGACTGTTCGTCGGGCCCGGTGAGGTCGAGCTGGTGTGGGAGCAGCAGTTGCGACCTCAGCGGAGCCGCGCGGACGCGATCGGCCTCACGTTCGAGATATTCCGCGTCGAACTTCACCCCGACGACCTGGCAGTCGGCGGACCATCGGGTGATGAGCGACGGCCGGTCGGCGGTGAACACCGTGGCCTGACCGGCCTCCGACGTCGTGCGAACCGACCCGGCACGAGACTCGAGGACACCGCTGACGGGGATGTTGATCTCGTAGGCGTCGGGATAGTCGCAGGCTATGGAGACATCGGTCCCCCAGTTCAGCCGGCCGATGGTGACCGGCCCGAGGTCGACGGTCTGCAGGTTGAGTTCGAGTTGGTCGGGCGACGACAGCGCAGTCAGCTCATGCGGGAAGTACACCTGTTCGACGGCCCGGTGTGCCGCCTCCCAATCGCTGATCTTGGTGGTGCGCTGCGTCGACATGTCCTCTCGACCTCCAATCCCGCTCGAGCGCCGATCCCGCCGCACCCCCGGTGCGGCACCTGTGATTCAACCCTGTGCAGCAACCCACTCGCCAGGGGCCATGGAGACGTGCATCACAGCCGTCGCGCAATCGGTATCGATCCCGCGCATCGCGTATCGCCCCGGGGTCGATCCGTCCCTAACGTCTGCTCTCGCAACTCCCCGGCGACAGCTCGCCGATCAACCATCAACCGAGGTGAGGACGACCGATGACCAGCACCATCTCCTGGATCGACGACATCACGATGACCGAGCTCGAGCGCAATCCGTACCCGGTCTACGAGCGGTTGCGCGCAGAGGCTCCGCTGGCGTACGTGCCGGTGCTCGGCTCCTACGTCGCCACCACGGCCGAGATCTGCCGCGCCATCGCGACCAGCCCCGACTTCGAAGCCGTCATCACCAAGGCCGGCGGACGCACCTTCGGTCACCCCGCCGTGATCGGTGTCAACGGGCCGGTTCACGACGACCTCCGGTCGATGGTCGATCCCGCCCTGCAGCCACAAGAGGTCGACCGCTGGATCGACGATCTGGTCCGCCCGATCGCGCGCCGCTACCTGAGCGAATTCGAGGACACCGGGCGGGCCGAACTCATCGCCCGGTACTGCGAGCCGGTCAGCGTCCGCGCTCTCGGCGACCTTCTCGGCCTCCAGTCGGTCAGCTCGGACAAGTTGCGCGAGTGGTTCCACAAGCTGTCGGTCTCGTTCACCAACGCGGGCGTCGACGAGAACGGCGAGTTCACCAACCCCGAGGGCTTCGTCGAGGCCGACGCCGCCAAGGAGGAGATCCGCTCCATCGTCGACCCCCTGATCGACAACTGGATCGTCAATCCCGACGACAGCGCCATCTCCCACTGGCTGCACGACGGTATGCCCGAGGGGCAGACCCGCGACCGCGAGTACATCTACCCGACCCTCTACGTCTATCTCCTCGGCGCGATGCAGGAGCCCGGGCACGCGATGGGCTCGACGCTCGTCGGACTGTTCACGCGACCGGACCAGCTCGAGCAGGTCATCGACGAGCCCGCCCTGATCCCCCGCGCAATCTCGGAGGGCATGCGGTGGACCTCGCCGATCTGGTCGGCGACCGCCCGCATCGCCACGAAGGACGTGCAGGTGGCCGGCGTCGAACTCTCCGAGGGCTCGGTGGTCCTGATGTCCTACGGCTCTGCCAACCACGATCACTCCGTGTACGACGCGCCGTCGGAGTTCGACCTCACCCGACCCCCGCTGCCGCACCTGGCATTCGGCGCCGGCAACCACGCGTGTGCCGGTATCTACTTCGCCAATCAGGTCTGCCGAATCGGACTCGAGGAACTGCTGGAGGCCATCCCGAACCTCGAGCGCGACACCGGCTCCGACGTCGAGTTCTGGGGTTGGGGCTTCCGCGGACCGACGTCGCTGCACACCACCTGGGAGGTGTGACCATGGCGAGTGCGGAGACGTTCACGATCAGCACCGGGAAGTCCTCGGTGTCGTGCGGACCGGATCAGAAGATGCTCGACGCGTTCCTGCGCAACGGAGTGTGGGTCCCGAACTCGTGCAACCAGGGAACGTGCGGCACCTGCAAGGTCCGCGTCGTACGCGGAACCGTCGACCATCCGCCGGCCCCGGATTCCGTGCTCTCGGTCGCCG
Organism: Gordonia sp. C13; assembly: GCF_023218005.1. NCBI lineage: Bacteria > Bacillati > Actinomycetota > Actinomycetes > Mycobacteriales > Gordoniaceae > Gordonia > Gordonia sp. C13. The sequence goes on along the minus strand of NZ_JALPSY010000004.1, from coordinate 80,757 downwards.
AGCAGGAACAGGGTTTCGTGTTGTCCTGTCAGACCATCCCCGCCTCCGACGTGGACATCGAACCGCCCGCCGAGGACCCCGGCTCACCGCGCCACGTGCTTCGCGACATCGCCGGAACCGTTGGAGCCGTCACGGAGATCGCCGCCGACACCGTGTCCGTGACGGTGCTCCTCGACCAGCCGCTGGAGTTCACGGCCGGCCAGTACGTCGAACTGATGGTCCCGGGAACCGGTGAGACACGGCCGTATTCGATGGCGAACCCGCCGAGCGAACCCGACAAGCTCGAGTTCCACATTCGGCGCCAACCCGGCGGGTTGGCGACGGAAGGATGGATCTTCGCGTCTCTCGACGTCGGCGACCCCGTCACGATGTCCGGACCGTGGGGAGACTTCTGCTACGAACCGGACGAGTCCGAGGGCCTGATCCTGCTGGCCGGCGGAACGGGTCTGGCGCCACTGAAAGCGATCGCCCGCGCGGCTCTCGCAGTTGACCCCGACCGCGAGATCCACGTCTACCACGGTGTCCGCACCCGGGCCGAGCTCTACGACGTGGACTTCTGGGAAGGACTCGCGGCCGCCCACCCCGGGGTCCGGTACATCCCGTGTCTCAGCCGCGAACAATGGTCGGGGCGAACCGGATACGTCGGTGACGCGATGATGGAGGACGTCGCCTCGTGCCGGAACCACGCGGCCTACCTCTGCGGACCGCCGGCGATGGTCGAGGCAGGGGTGAAGGCCCTCAAACGCCGCCGCATGTCGCCGCGTCGGATCAGGCGGGAGAAGTACACCCCCGCAGTCGGCCTCGTCCCGGCGTGAGCCGGCACGCCGCCTTTCCCGCGGGACCGCTTCCCTCCCGCGGTGTCGGCTTCCTTCCCGCTTGGCAGATCTGCCGAGCGGGAAGGAAACGGTTGCGCGGGAACGAAAACGCCCCGCCGGCGCAGGCCGGCGGGGCGAATCCAGTTGAGCCAGAGGGCGATCAGCGCAGCAGCGCGCGGCTCATGACGACGCGCTGAATCTGGTTGGTGCCCTCGTAGATCTGGGTGATCTTGGCGTCGCGCATCATGCGCTCGACCGGGAAGTCGCGGGTGTAGCCGGCGCCGCCGAAGAGCTGGACGGCGTCGGTGGTGACCTCCATGGCGACGTCGGAGGCGAAGCACTTCGACGCCGAGCTGATGAAGCCGAGGTTCTTCTCGCCACGCTCGGCGCGGGCGGCCGAGGTGTAGACCATGAGGCGAGCGGCCTCGACCTTCATCGCCATGTCGGCGATCATGAACTCGACGCCCTGGAACGAGCTGATCGGCTTGCCGAACTGCTTGCGGTCCTTGACGTATTCGATGGCCTTGTCGAGCGCACCCTGCGCGATGCCGACGGCCTGAGCGCCGATGGTCGGGCGGGTGTGGTCGAGGGTCTGCAGGGCGGTCTTGAAGCCGGTGCCCTCGTCGCCGATGATGCGGTCGAGCGGGATGGTGCAGTCCTCGAAGTACAGCTCCGCGGTGGGCGAACCCTTGATGCCGAGCTTCTTCTCCAGCGGGCCGACGGTGAAGCCGGGGTCGTCCTTGTGGACCATGAAAGCGGAGATGCCGTTGGCCTTCTTCTCCGGGTCCGTCACGGCCATGACGGTGTACCAGGTCGACTTGCCGCCGTTGGTGATCCAGCACTTGGAGCCGTTGAGGACCCAGTTGTTGCCGTCCTTGCGGGCGCGGGTCTTCATGCCGGCGGCGTCGGAACCGGCCTCACGCTCGGACAGCGCGTAGGAGGCCATGGCCTCACCGGAGGCGATGCCCGGGAGCACCTGCTGCTTGAGCTCGTCCGAGCCGTTGAGGATCAGGCCCATGGTGCCGAGCTTGTTGACGGCCGGGATCAGCGACGCCGAAGCGTCCACGCGGGCCACTTCCTCGATGACGATGCAGGCTGCGATCGAGTCGCCGCCCTGACCGCCGAACTGCTCGGGAACGTGGATGGCGTTGAAGCCCGACGCGTTGAGGGCGTTCAGCGCCTCCTCCGGGAAGCGCGAGTTCTCGTCGACGTCAGCCGCGTGCGGCTCGATCTCCTTCTCGGAGAGCGCGCGGATGGCCTCGCGCAGGGCGACGTGCTCCTCCGGAAGCTGGAAGACGTCGAAGTCGGGATTTCCGAAACCCATGACAACTCCTCACGGCACGGGGTGCCAAATTGGTGGTTATCTATCAGTGCATCACGGCACTCAGTGCCATGTCAACGCACCACAGCACCGGAGGAATGCGACCCACGCCACCAATTGTCCTCGCCGGGTCCGGTGTTGTCCGGAACCTGCCGGACTCGGTCAGGATTTCCGCAGCTGAGCGGCCACGCGACGGGCGACTTCGTCCGGCGGGGTACCCGCCGGATAGGTCACCACGGTGACCTGTTGAGACCCATCGTCGCCGGCCGCGGCCTCGGGACGGTCGACGTCGGCACCGAGTGCCACCGCGACTCGGGCGAGCTCACGCCGCAGACGATCGAGCGTGGCGTCGGTATCGCCGCGGATCATCTGGCGGAGCAGGTAGTTGTGCGTGCCGGTGATCGCCGCGACGTAGGCGACGATGCGGACCGGCGGCTCGTCGGGCAGCCTCCGGCGCAGGAACTCTTCGAAGGCGCCCTGATAGCGGTAGGTGGTGACGAGCTCGCGGTCGCGCAGCGCCGGCACCTCCTGCACCACCTGGGCACGTCGGACGGCCAGGTCGCGGTCGCGCCGGAAGTGACTGAAGACGACCTCGGCGGCCGCGCACACCGCCGACCACGGGTCGCCGTCGTAGCTCGCCAGGGTCTCGTCGACCTGCGCCAGCAAGGACTCGTGATCGGCGAAGATCACGTCTTCCTTGGACCCGAACTGGCGGAAGAACGTGCGGCGCGACATCCCGGCGGCCGACGCGATCTGCTCGACCGTCGTCGACTCGTAGCCGTGCTCGCTGAACAGCCGGATCGACTCGGCGACGACGAGCATGCGAAAGCTCGCGCTGTCGACATCGGCAACTGACATGGGTCAAGTATCACCACATGGGCGCCCTGGCGGGCGCACGACCCGGATCAGTTGTCGACGGTGCCGAGGTCCTAACGACCGAACGCGCCCGTGGTCCGCGGTGTCACCTCGACCTGTCCGTCGACCAACATCCCACGACGCGGCCCGAGCCGCGACCGCTTGGCCGCGAGGCCACCGGCACTGCGGCGCTTGGGATACGGATTCGGTTCCTGCCCTGCGTCGCTGGGCGTCGGTCACTCGGCGCGGGCTTGTGCACGCAGCTCGCCTTTCAGGACCTTGCCGGTCGGGGTGCGCGGCAGTTCGTGCGCGAAGACGATGTCGCGCGGCACCTTGTAGCCGGCGAGCAGGCGACGACCGTGCTCGACGAGCTCCTCGGCGGTCAGCGTGGCACCCGGCTGCAACAGGACGTAGGCGCGGGGCCGCTCGCCCCACTTCTCGTCCGCGACACCGATGACCGCGACGTCGAGGACGGCGTCGTGACTCACCAGTGCCTGCTCGACCTCGATGGTCGAGATGTTCTCGCCGCCGGAGATGATGATGTCCTTGGCGCGGTCGCGGAGCTGGATGTAACCGTCGGGGTGCATGACCCCGAGGTCGCCGGTGTGGAACCAGCCGCCCGCGAACGCCTTTCGGGTTTCCTCCTCGTCACGGAAGTACCCGGCCATCACGTTGTTGCCGCGCAGCACGATCTCGCCCATGGTCTCGCCGTCGGCGGGGACGTCGACCAGCGGCACCTGGTCGGCGACCACGACGCGCGCGGTCTCGGCCTGGACCATGCCCACTCCCTGACGGGAGAGCTTTGCCGCACGATCGTTGGGTTCCAGTGCGCCCCAAGCATCTTGGTACTCGCAGATGGTGTACGGGCCGTACACCTCGGTGAGGCCGTAGACGTGGACGACGGTCACGCCGATCGCCTCGAGAGAGCCGATCACGGTCGGCGACGGCGGCGCTCCGGCGGTGGTGATGTGCAGCGGGCGGTCCAGTCGGTGCGCACGCGGCGAGCCGACGATGGTGGTGCAGACGGTCGGGGCACCGCACATGTGGGTGACGCCGAGATCGTCGATCGCGTCCCAGATCGCGTCCTCGCGTACGGCACGTAGGCAGACGTGCGTGGCGCCGGCGTGGGTCACCGCCCACGGCGTGCACCAGCCGTTGCAGTGGAACATCGGCAGCGTCCACAGGTAGCGCGACGACCCGGTGAACTGGTTGTGGAAGGTCTCGCCGAAGGAGTTCAGGTACGCGCCCCGGTGGGTGTACATGACGCCCTTGGGCTTACCGGTGGTTCCCGACGTGTAGTTGATCGAGATGATCGTGTTCTCGTCGTCGACCGTCCACGGGATCGGCGTCGGATCGAGTTTGTCGGCCGCGGCGAGGTGATCGTCGTAGGAGATGAGCCCGTCGATGCCGGCGTCGGCGACCGGCGCGGGGGTCACGCCGGATTCGGGATCGGCGATCTCGACGACCGTCTCGACCTCCGGCACCTGGCCGATGATCGCGGACACGGTCTCCCGGAACTCGGCGTCGAAGTAGAGGGCCTTGGCCCCCGAGTGGTCGAGGATGTATACCAGCTCAGGTCCGGCGAGACGCGAGTTGAGGGCGACGAGGACACCGCCGGCCAGCGGCACCGCGTAGTGCGCGATCAGCATCTCGGGGATGTTCGGGGCCAGGTAGGCCACGCGGTCACCGGGCTTGATCTTCGACGCGAGCACCCGGGCGAGCCGCTGGACGTGGTCGGCGAACTCCGCGTAGGTGTGCCGGCGCTGCCCGTAGAGGATGGCGGCGCGGTCGGGGAACACCGCCGCCGAACGTTCCAGGAAGCGCAGCGGGCTCATCTCGGAGCGGTTGGCCCCGCCCCATTCCGTGGTCGAGGGGCCCGTGCCCGTCGCGGACACATCCTGGGTGGAGACCGACATCGTTCCTCCGTTTTCTCGCGACCGTGTGGCAGGACCGGGAGATTGTGACGGTCCATACGTGCGACGGCGATCCAAGGTACTGATCACATCGAAATGCCTGCACCCTCCGAAGTGGGGGTTCGATGCCGACACCGTGACCGGATTGGTGCACTCCCCGAGCCCGTAGTAGGCGCCACAAAAGGTGGGACGAAGGCGTGCGCACTACGTACGGTGGATCCATGGCAACTCCCACAGAGAGTCCCACCCCGTCGCAGCACACCCCGATCGCCAAGGAGCCGACCCCCGACGATCCGGTCACTCCTGCCGGCGTCTCCGCCGATGACGATCTGTCGGCCGACGAGCGCGCGCTGCTCGTCGACAACCTCCGGTTCGCCCTCGACGGCCGGTGGCGCGCCACCCGGGAATTCGTCCGCGAGAACTCCAACCGAGCCGACCTGCTCCCCGATCCCTCCCGCACGCTGGAGGAGGCACGCACCCACACCCTCGAGGTGATGCGGGAGCTGGCGTCGCAGGGCTTCGCATCCGCCGGCTTCGCCGCCGATCACGGTGGCACCGGCGACATCGGCTCCTCGATCACCGCGATCGAGATGCTCGGTTACGCCGATCTGTCACTGATGGTGAAGGCCGGCGTGCAGTGGGGTCTGTTCGGCGGCGCGGTCGAGAACCTCGGCACCAAGCGTCACCACGACAAGTACGTGCCCGGCATCATCAACCTGGACATCCTGGGCTGTTTCGCGATGACCGAGACCGGCCACGGCTCCAACGTGCAGGCCATCGAGACCACCGCCACCTACGACCGTGACGCCCGCGAGTTCGTGATCCACTCCCCCACCCCGTCGTCGCGCAAGGACTACATCGGCGGTGCGGCCGAGCACGCCCGATTCGCGGCGGTCTTCGCCCAGCTCATCACCGGCGGACCCGACGAGGAGCCGGAGGGGCGCGGGGTGCACTGCTTCGTCGTGCCGATCCGCGACGAGGACGGCAACGACCTGCCCGGCGTCACCACCAGCGACTGCGGTTACAAGGGTGGTCTCGCCGGCGTCGACAACGGTCGCATCATGTTCGACAACGTGCGCGTTCCCGCGGAGAACCTCCTCAACCGGTACGCCGACGTCGCCGAGGACGGCAGCTACAGCTCGCCGATCGAGAACATCAACCGTCGTTTCTTCACCATGCTCGGCACGCTGATCCGAGGCCGGGTGAGCGTGGCCGCGACGGCGGGTGCCGCGGGTCGCAAGGCACTGACACTCGCCGCCCGGTACGGCCTGATCCGCAAGCAGTTCGAGGCGCCGGAGGCCACCGACGAGATCACGGTGATGGACTACCTCGGACACCAGCGGAAACTGCTCCCGCTCATCGCCAAGTCGTACGCCATCGCGTTCGCACAGAACGAGATCGTGGCCGAGCTGCACGAGGTCCAGTCGTCGGCGCCCGACGACTCCGATGCGGGGCGCCAGCGCCAGCTAGAGGGGCAGGCAGCCGGCCTCAAGGCCTATGCGACCTGGCACGCCTCGCATTCGATCAATGTCAGTCGCGAGGCCTGCGGCGGTGCCGGGTACCTCGACGAGAACCAACTGTCGATCATTCGCGGCGACATCGACGTGTTCACCACCTTCGAAGGCGACAACACGATCATGATGCAGCTCATCGCCAAGGAACTGCTCTCGTCCTACTCCGATGACGTGCAGGGCCTTTCGGCGGGTGGTTGGGTCCGCTTCATCGCGGGGATGGCCCGCGACGTGGTCGCCGAGAAGACCGCCGTCCGGCAGGTGGTGCAGACACTGCTCGACAGCTCCGACGAGGACACCGAGAAGTCCGCACTCACCGACCGCAGTACGCAGATCCGACTCTTCCGCAATCGTGAGGACCACCTCGTCCGCACCTGTGCGCAGCGTCTGCGACGAGCCCTCGACGACGACAACGACGCCTTCGACGTCTTCAACAACGCACAGGACCACCTGCTGAAGGTCGGGCACGCGCACATCGAGCGCGTGGTGCTCGAGGCCTTCGTCGAGGGAATCGAGAACTGCGATTCCCGTTCTGCCGCAGAGCTGCTGGGCAAGGTGTGCGACCTGTTCGTCTACTCCGCCCTCGAAGCCGACCTGTCGTGGTTCATGATGCACCGCCACATCTCGGTGGAGCGGGCCAAGGCGGTCCGGCGCGGCGTCAACGAGTTGTGCCAGGAACTGCGTCCGCACGCACGGTCCCTCGTCGACGCTTTCGGCGTCCCCGAGGAACTGCTCCGCGCACCGATGCTCGTGAACGGCTGACCCCCGAGACGAACTCGATCTGACACTGCGCCCGGCCTGAATCACTCAGGCCGGGCGCAGTGTTTTGTGCACCCGTGTTTGGAAAGTCGGCAACTCGGGCACCACTGCCCCGACGCCGCGGTGAAGACACCGGCGCGGCGCTACCGAACGATTGCGCAGCCGTTCGACCCTCACGGTCGACGCTTGCCGCGAATCGTCTTGGGAACCAAGCACGCTCGTCGACGCCTGGGTCCGCGACCGCCACGGGACCGCCGCGATCAACGTCGATCGCAGACACCGAGTCCTGCCGGGCCTCATCCGCCGGCGGCTACACCACGACGACCGTCAGGGAAATCATGTTCCGCCATACCGATTACATGCAGTTCGACGTCAAGCCCGAAAAGCCCGACCCCGTCTACGCGCGCAAGCTGCAGGAACTGCTCGGCGGCGCCTACGGCGAGATGACCGTGACCATGCAGTACCTCATGCAGGGCTGGAACTGCCGCATGAAGGGAAAGTACAAAGACCTCATCATGGACATCGCGACCGAGGAGATCGGTCACGTGGAGATGATCGCCACGATGATAGCCCGCCTGCTCGAGGGTGCGCCGGTCACCAACGCGACCGCGAACGCACTCGGTGATCCCGTGGTCGCAGCGGTCCTCGGGGGTTCCGACCCCACCCAGGCCATCTTCTCCGGTGGCGGCCCGCGCCTCGCCGACAGCAACGGTGTGCCCTGGAACAGCGGGTACATCACCCACAGCGGCAACCTGCTGGCGGACTTCCACGCGAACGTGACCGCCGAGGCACAGGGGCGGGTACAGACCGCCCGCCTGTGGCACATGACCGATGATCCCGGCGTGAAGGACATGCTCCGGTTCAACCTCGCCCGCGACACGTTCCACCAGAACCTCTGGCTCAAGGCCATCGAAGAGCTCAAGGAGGACGGTCTGGAGGGCACCATCGCCCCGGACGACCTGTTCGACGAGGAGTACAGCGAGCACGCCAGCACGCTGTGGCATTTGTCCGACGGCGCCGACTCGGACAAGGGCGGCTGGGCCAGCGGTCCCACCCCGGACGGGCAGCACGAGTTCAAGTTCCTCGCCGACCCGCAGCCGCTCGGCGACCGCCAATCCGGTCCGCCGCCGGACCCGAAGCTCTACGCGACCTACGATGGCGCCATGGGAGACCCGCAGAAGCCGCAGTTCGGCACTGAGAAGGGTGTCATGGGCAAGATCAAGGACGTCGTCGATCCCGATCCGACCGGCTAGAAACCCGTCGTCGGTACGGCAGGCCGCGGACTCCCGAGGGGTTCGCGGCCCTGCCGTGTCGTCGGCGGTGCCGCTTCATCTACGGAGGTGCCATGCCTGACCTGCCAGATCTCATCACCACGCCGTTCCGCTGGCTCGGTGCCCTACGGCACGCCCGCGTGTTCCATCCGGACGGCCTGCTCTGCGGCGGCACGGCGTCGGTCTCCGGCGACCATCCGCTGCCCTTCCGATCCGGACCGGTCACGGTCCGCCTGTCGAAGGGCATCGGCACCCCGGGCGGCCTGCCCGACATCGTCGGTGTGGCCGTGCGGTTCCCCGCCGTGGCCCCGACGAACGCCCCCGCCGACGCTCCCACCCCGGACGTCACCGGCGACGCCGCCTCCGGCGCCTGGGACCTCCTGATGGCCGGGCCCGCACCACTGTCGGGTCGCCTCCCGGTGCCGCTGCCGGCCACCCACTGGGCCCCGACCGCCGTGTCGAGCCTGACGCCTTACCGCTATGACGGCGAGCTCTACTGGATTCGTGCCCGCATCATCGAGCCGACCGGTCCGTCGGGGCTGAATGTCGAGGATCTCGCCGCCTGCCTGCGCACCAAACGGCCGGTCGTCATCATCCTCGAAGCCGGGTTCGGACGGTTCGTGCCACTGGCCCGGATCGAACTCGATCACGTCCTGACCGGGCTCGACATCGACTTCGATCCGATCCTGCACCGTCCCGACGGGGTCGAGTTCGCGCCGTCCTGGCTGGGCGACCTGCGCCGCCGCGCTTACCGCGACAGCCGCAAGGGACGTCACTCGGTGGTGTCCTGACCCTCCGTGGGATCTTCCGGATCGGCCTTGCGGGATTCGGCCCTGGGGGATTCGTCCTTGCGGATGGAGGGCTTCTTCGCCGACGGCGGTAGACCCATCCGAACGGCGGCGTGTGCCTGCGTTAGTTCGCTGCGGAACACCTCGACGTCGCGCGCCCAGGCCTGGGCGAGGTCGCCGGAGGTGAGCCGCACCCCCACGCCTTTACGGCGCCGAGGCACCCCGTGGAGTTCACCGAGCGCGCGAGCGCTCTCCCAGTCCTCGGGTGTCGCGGAGTTGTTGGGCGGATAGATCTTCTCGATGTCGGCGAGCGGCGTCGTCACCGCCCCTTGCCGCAGCGTCGTCTCGGTGAGTTCGACGGAGACGTGGCGTCGGGCTGCGGACACCTGGACGAGAGAGAAGCCGAACAGGATCACCAGGAAGATGATGAGGACCGGCCAGTGCACCTGTCCCGGGCCGGCGATCTCCATGATCAGGACGGCGAGGACGAGCACGGGTCCGATGAGGACCACCCACCTGCTGCCGCCGGGTTCGTAGAAGAGAACCTCGCCCGGGTCCACTTCCGCTTCGGCCGCTTCGGGCTCGACCTCATCCGGTTCGGCCGCCTCGGGTTCGACCGGGTCGACCTCGTGGCCCGGGTCGCCTGGGTCCGGGGTCCCGTCGGTCACGGCTTCTTCTTGCGCGGCGTGCGCTGCTTCTTGGGTTCGGGCGCCTTGCCGGTGTACCAGGTCTCCGAGTCCGGTCGGTAGGCCAGCAGCGAGCCGAACAGCCCGATGATGCCTGCCAGCAACGCCAGCGCGAACACCGGCGAACCGAGACCGACACTGAGGAACAGCAGCATCGCGACGACGACGAGGGTCAGTGCCGACAACGACGACCGCCAACGTGCGTCACCCGTGAACGCCTTGCTGCCCAGCAGGATGTAGGCGACACCGACGATCAGGACGAGGATGCCGAGCGTCGCCGAGGACATCGACCCGGAGTCGTCGACCGCGGACAGGATCACCACGAGGAGACCGAGCACGGCCAGGAGTGCTCCCGACACCACCCAGCACCGGTAGGCCCAGACGACGAGTTTCGGACGCTGTGCCGGGTCGGGACTTGTCACTGCTTCTTCGGTCCTTCGCTGTCGGGGTCGGGGTTCTCGTGCTTGCGGAGGTCGGGTGTCCCACCGCGGTCGGCACCGGATGAACTGTCACCATACGGCGTGTCACCGGACTGCACCCCCGGCTGTGACGGAGATCCGTACGGATTCGGGGTCGTCTCGGGCGACGCCGGAGACTGGTTGTGGCCGTATGGATTCTGACCGTAGGGACCCTGGCCGTAGGGGTTCTGGCCATGAGGATTCTGACCATACGGATTCTGGCCGTACGGGTACGGGGCTGCGGCGGGCGGGACGGGCCGCGGCTTGCGTTCCGCCGCCATGCGCCGGCAGTACTTCTCGGAGTCACCCCGCATCAACAGCACCGTCGCGCCCAGTGCGGCGACGCCGCTGATGACCAGCGGCACCATCGCCCACGCCGGCTCGGTGTCGCCGAACAGCGAGAAGACCAGGTTGACGACGATGTAGACGCCCATCGCCCCCAGCACGATGCGGGCCCAGTTGTAACCCTTGCGGGTGAACCAGACGACCAGGGCGGTGATCGCGGTCAGGAACACCGACATCGCGACGAGTACGCCGACGACGAAACCGGACGAGGTCATGAACTGCAGCTGATCCTCGGAGACACCCTGCTGCGGGTTGTCGCGGATCTGATCGCGGACCATGTCGACGAAGGTGCCGGTCTGGGCGAACAGCGCGACGATCTGGCCGACGACGACCACCACCCACAATTCGACGGCGATGGAGATCGAATCCGGGATCGCCGGGCGCTGCTGCGCGTCGGGGTCGGACGAGGCGCGCATCGGGTCGAACGGTGCGGACATGGCACCAGCCTAATCGGACGCGACCCCGGCCCCGTGCACACGTCCCGGAGCCGCTGCGGTCAGCTCAGGAGAGCCGGTTCGCGACCTCGGTGGCCCAGTAGGTCAGGATGACCGACGCGCCGGCACGGCGGATCGAGGTCAGCGATTCCAGGATCGCGGCGTCGCGGTCGATCCAGCCCCGCTCGGCGGCGGCGGTGATCATCGCGTACTCACCGCTGATCTGATACGCGGCCACAGGGACGTCGCTCATCTCGGCGACGTCGCGCACGATGTCGAGGTAGCTCATGGCGGGCTTGACCATCACCATGTCGGCGCCCTCCTCGAGATCGAGGCGCACCTCCCGCAGCGACTCGATCCGGTTGGCCGCGTCCTGCTGATAGGTCCGCCGGTCCCCCTGCAACGACGAACCGACCGCCTCGCGGAACGGACCGTAGAAGGCCGACGCGTACTTGGCCGAGTAGGCCAGGATTCCGGTGTCGGTGAAGCCCTCGGCGTCCAGTGCCTCGCGGATGGCGGCGACCTGGCCGTCCATCATCCCGCTCGGCCCCAGCAGCTGGGCGCCGGCGCGTGCCTGCGCCAGCGACATCGACACGTAGCGGTCGAGGGTCACGTCGTTGTCGACGTGCCCCCGACCGTCGAGCACACCGCAGTGCCCGTGATCGGTGAACTCATCGAGACACGTGTCGGCCATGAGGACCGTCGAGTCACCGAGATCGTCGGTCAGCGCACGCAGGGCACGGTTGAGGATCCCGTCATCGGCGTCGGCACCCGAGCCGGTCGCGTCCTTGTCCTCGGCACGCGGCACGCCGAACAGCATCAGCCCGCCGACGCCCGCTTCGACGGCCTCGGCCGCAGCGGTGCGCAACGAGTCCATCGTGTGCTGGACGACGCCGGGCATCGACGAGATCGGCTTCGGCTCCTCGATGCCGTCGGCGACGAACATCGGCAACACGAGTTGCCGTGGCGCGAGGGTGGTCTCGGCGACCAGCCGACGCATCGCCGGAGTGGTGCGCAGCCGGCGTGGCCGGATCAGCGGTGCCATGTCGTCTCCTTCGTCTCACGGCCCTTCGAGGCTCGTCGCTGTCGCTCCTCACACCTCAGGGAGCAGAGGGGCTCACGAACGCGATCGACGGGACTTCTTGCGCGGCGGGGGCAGTGCGCCCTCGGCGCGGAGCCGGGCGGCGTGCTCGGCGAGAGCGTCGACCAGTTCGAGGACCGACGCGTTCTCCGGCTGCACGTCGACGCGCAGACCGAATTCCGTTGCGGTCTCGGCGGTCTTGGGACCGATGCACGCGACGATGGTGCGCGCGTGCGGCTTTCCGGCGATGCCGACGAGGTTACGGACCGTCGAGCTCGAGGTGAAGCAGACCGCGTCGAAGCCGCCGGTCTTGATCATCTCGCGGGTCTCGGCGGGCGGCGGTGCGGCGCGCACGGTGCGGTACGCGGTCACGTCGTCGATCTCCCAACCGCGGTCGCGCAGACCCTCGGACAGGGTCTCGGTGGCGATGTCGGCGCGCGGCAACAGGACTCGGTTCACCGGGTCGAAAACGTCGTCGTAGGGCGGGAAGTCCTCGAGGAGCCCCAGCGAGCTCTGCTCACCCGACGGCACGAGCTCGGGGTTGATGCCGAAGGAGCGGACCTTCTCCGCGGTGGCCTCGCCGACGCAGGCGATCTTCACACCGGAGAAGGCGCGGGCGTCGAGACCGAACTCGGCGAACTTCTCCCACACCGCGCGGACCGCGTTGGTGGAGGTGAACACGACCCACTGGTAGCGGCCGTCGACGAGTCCCTTGACCGCGCGCTCCATCTGCGCGGGACTCCGCGGCGGCTCGACGGCGATCGTGGGCACTTCCTTAGGGATCGCGCCATGGCTCACGAGGCGGTCGCTCATGTCACCGGCCTGGTCCTTGGTGCGCGGCACCAGCACGGTCCAGCCGTAGAGCGAGCGCGACTCCCACCAGGAGAGCTTGCCGCGCGAGCCGACGACCTTGCCGACGGTGACGACCAGCGGACCGGTCAGCGCATTGCCCTGCTCGTTGAGCGTGGCGAGGGTGGCCTCGATGGTGCGCTGGGCGCAGGTGGTGCCGTTGATGGTGATGGCCGCCGGGGTCTGCGGTGCCATCCCGTGCTCGGTCAGCGCGCTCGCGGTCTCGGCCAGGTGGCCGGAGGTGGCGTGCAGGACCAGCGGGCCCGGGGCGGCGGCCAGCGCGGCCCAGTCGACCTCGCCGCGCACGTCGGCCTCGGTGTGGGTCGACCCCAGCGGCATGCCGGCGTAGCTCGGGACGACCGAGGCGGCGGGCAGGCCCGGCAGCACCTCGAAGGTCACCGAGTGGCGGGCCACGGCATTGACCTCGGCGAGCACCGAATCGGTGGTCAGCGGATCGCCGGCGACGACGCGGACCACGTCGTCACCGTTGCGGGCGGCGGCCACGAGGGTCTTGGCGACCTCGGTCGGGTCGCCGAGTGCCGGGCGCACCACCGACTCCTCGTCGGCCTTGTCGGCGTCCGGGGCGGGTGCGGTGGTTGCATCGGCGGCGTCGGCGCCTGCTGCATCGGCACCGGCCTTCTCGTCCGCCTTGTCGGCCTTCTTGGTCGACCGGCGGGTGTTCGGTGCGGGTTCTTCGCGATGTGCGCTGCCGATCAGCGACACCACGGCGGCCGGGACATCGGGATCGATGTAGGCCGTGGTCGCATTGATGATCACGGTGCGCGCCCGCACGGTGAGCAGGTCGGGATCACCTGGACCCGACCCCACGAACAGGATCCGTCCGGGATTTGCCTTCTTCGTACGGCTCATGGGTTCGCACTCTCCTGCCCCCGCGTGGAGGGCTGCAGTTCGTTCTCTGCTAGGGAGAGTTGACGAGTTCGCCCGCTCCCAGCTCCAGCAGTTCGGCGGCGAGATCATTGCCCAGCCGGACGGCCCGATCGACCGGACCCACCACCGAAGCGCGGATCACATCGGATCCGTCCTCGGCCGCCACTGCCGCGCGGAGCGACAGTTCGGCGAAGATGCGCCCGTCCTCGTCGATCGACTCCACCACCTCGGCGATCGCTCCGACCGGCGCGGTGCACCCGGCCTCCAGGGCCGCGAGCACCGACCGTTCGGCCTCGATGGCCGCCCGGGTGGACTTGTCGTCCAACTCGGCGAGTATTCTCACCAGTTCGGCATCGTCTGAGCGGCACTCCACAGCGAGAGCACCCTGCGCCGGAGCCGGCAGCATGACGACCGGATCGAGCGCTTCGGAGACCACTTCGGTCCGTCCGATCCGCACGAGGCCGGCGCGGGCGACCACGACTGCGTCGAGTTCGCCGCTGGCGACTTTGCCCAACCGAGAATCTAGGTTGCCTCTTAGGGGGCGGATTTCCAAACCGAGACCCAATGCCTTAAGCTGTGCCGCCCGGCGGGGCGCCGAGGTTCCGATGGTCGATCCCGGGGGCAGTTCCCCGAGCACCAGCCCGTCCCGGCTGACCAGCGCATCTCGCGGGTCCACACGGGTCGGGACGGCCGCGATCGTGAGGTCGTCCTCGGGGGCCGTCGGGAGGTCCTTGTAGGAGTGCACGGCGACGTCGACCTCGTCGTTGCGGAGCGCGACGCGGATGGCGGTGGTGAAGACACCGACGCCGATCTCGGCGACCGGGGCGGCCGAGGCGTCACCGGCGGTCTTGATGATGACCAGTTCGGCGGGGTGTCCGGCGGCGGTGAGGGCGTCGGCGATGGTCTGCGACTGCGTCCTGGCCAGCAGGGAACCCCGCGTACCGATCCGGATCGGCGCGGTTCGGGTTTCGCTCATCGGTCACCCTGCTCGCCGGCCGCCTCGGTGGTCCCGATTCGATCGGGCGCCGAAACCGACTCTGCCGCACCTGGTTTGAGTTCGAACAATTCGCGCAGGGCCTCCGCATAGTGGTCGCCGTTCGGCGTCGACGCGAGCTGCTTCACGCGCACGGTCGGCGCGTGCAGCAGCTTGTCGACGACGCGTCGGACGGTCTTGGCGACCTCGTCGCGCTGGTTGTTCTCGAGGTCCGGGAGCCGGGTCTCGAGGCGCAGGATCTCCGCTTCCACGACGTCGGCGGCGCGCTGACGCAGTGCGGCGACGGTCGGGGTGACCTCGGCCTGGCGCTGATGGGTGAGGTAGTCGGCGAGCTCGGCGGCGACGATCGACCGGGCGGCGAGGGTGTCGTTCTCGGCCGCCTGGGTCTCGGAGTCGCCGCGCAGACCTTCGATGTCGACGACGTGCACGCCGGGCAGGCGGGCCGCGGCCGGGTCGACGTTGCGTGGGAGTCCGAGGTCGCAGATCACCATCGGGGTGGTGTCGCCGTTGCGGTTCCGCTCGGCGAGAGCCGAATGCACCGCACCGACGCTGACCACCGAGCCGACCGCACCGGTACAGCTGACGACGACGTCGGCGGCGGCCATCGCGGCCGGCAGCTCGTCGAGGCCCACGCCGTGCACGGTGATGCCGTGGTTGGCGGCGATGTTGTCGGCGAGGTGGCGGGCGTTCTCGACCGTGCGGTTGACCACCGACAGCTCGGTGACGCCCTCACGCGCCAGCTGGGCGGTCGCGAGGCCACCCATGGCACCGGCGCCGACCACCACCGCGGTTCGCAGGCGGTGCGCCCCGGTCGCCGGGTCGGTGAGCAGCGACTTCGCGCGATGCAGCGCCACGGACACGACCGACGCGCCGGCCCGGTCGATGCCGGTCTCGGTGTGCACCCGCTTGCCCACGCGCAGAGCCTGCTGGGCGAGCTCGTGCAGGACGCGGCCGGCCGAGTCGTTGGCGTCCGCGCTCAGGTAGGCGTTGCGGATCTGGCCGAGGATCTGCTGCTCGCCAACGACGAGCGAGTCGAGACCGGCGGCAACGGTGAAGAGGTGTTCGACGGCGGCCTCGGAGTAGCGCACGTAGGCGTGCCGGGTCATCTCGTTGACGGTCATGCCCGAGTGGTCGCCGAGTACCTCGCCGACCGCCTCGAGAGCCGGGTGGAAGGCATCGACGACGGCGTAGATCTCGACGCGGTTGCACGTCGAGACGACCATGGCCTCGGAGATCGCCCGTGACGACAGCAATTCGTCGACCAGCTTCGGACGGTCGTGGTCGGAGACCGTCAACCGCTCGAGCACCTCGACGGGCGCACTGCGGTGCGACACCCCGAACAACAGAACACTCACGCTGTCACCGTTTCTTCACCCATTGCTTTTCCGCGGCGTCGGTCGGCCGCCTTCACCTCGCGATGCACACCGACGGCGCTGCGTGAGGAGATCTTGAGGTCGTTCCGCGGGGCCTGCGAACTGCCACGAGAGGCCTGGAACGTCAAAACCTGTAGTTCCAAGGCTAGATCAACTTGTCTCACGACGACATCCGCCTCCGTCGTCAGCGCCACCGGGGTGACGTTCAGCACTTGCCGTACGCCAGCCTCGACGAACGCGTCGAAGGCGTCCCGGGCGTCCTCGTCGGCGGTCGCGACGACCCCGATCTCCACCGCGGGCTCGACCTCGGCGCAGACCGCCGCGATCTCGGCGAGGGGGGCGATCCGCGGGCCTCCGACCTCGAGTGATGTGCCCACGAGGGCCGGATCGGCGTCGAACATCGCGGCCACCCGGAAGCCGCGGCCGAAGCCGGTGTGGGCGAGCAGGGCGCGTCCGAGCTGTCCCGCGCCGGCGAGGGCGACCGTGTGGATGCTGTCGGTGTGCAAGGTCATCGAGATGCGGGCGGTGAGACGACCGACGTCATATCCGACGCCGCGGACACCGTTCGCGGCGACATAGGAGAGGTCCTTGCGGAGGATGGCGGGGTTCACGCCGGCCGCGGTGGCCAGTTCCCCGCTCGATGCCACCAGGACGCCGCGCTGACTGAACGAGCGCAGGACGGGCAGATATGTGGCCAGACGGGCCACCGTGGGGGCCGGGATGTCGGTGGCGACCGCGGCGGCGGGCGGCGGCAGCGCGGACGCGGGAGGGTCGGCGTCGCCGGGCTTCTGACGATCGGCGCCCACGCTCACCTCCGCTTCCCTTCGCACAGCACGTTCCATCGAGGATATAACCCGCTGTGAAACTCTTCACATGGGCCCTCACGGATCCACGGTCTGTGTTAAACGCAACAGCTTCTCCGCGATGGCGGATCGGTTGATGTCCCGCGATCGGAAGTGGTCAGCCGCGGCGCGCGAGGTCGGTGCGCAGCCGGGGCTCGTCGACCTCCCAGTAGCTGTGCTCGTCACCGTCGAGCAGCACCACCGGCAGCCGGTCACCGAATTCCGCGCGGATCTCGGGACGGCCGTCGGCCGCGGCCCGGTCGACGTCGACCTCGGTGAACTCCACCCCGAGCTCGCCACAGATCCGCGTCAGGTCGCGACGGGCGGTCGCGCACATCTGGCATCCCTCACGGGTCAGCAGTTCCACGGTCATGGGGTCCATACTCGCAGCGCTCCCCTCCCACGATGACGCGGCCCCGGACCGGTGACGAGGACCACGGCCCGGGCGCGCCGGAACCGCCCGGCGGCGACGCTGATCGTCGTGTGTGGCCGCTAGGCTGGACCGCGCAGGCAGTGCTGGCGCCAGACGCGACGTGGGAGGTGGGCAGTGGGCAACACCCCGGGCCCGGGAGACGAACGACCCGACAACCCCTCCGACGCCCCTGTGCCCGGCGCAGCCGGGTCCGAAACCCCTGTGCCCGGCGCAGCCGACCCCGAAACCCCTGTGCCGAGATCCGTACCGGCCGACTCCGGTGCCACCCCGCTGGACACCGGCGAGGACTGGGAGTCACAGGCAGCGCGCATCGAGTTCGACGACGACTTCGACGAGGACGGCGAACTCCACGACATCGCCGGGGACGACGAGACCCACCGGGTCACCACGTGGATCTCCCAGCGGGCCAGCGCCGCGACCGGCCGCTTCCGCCAGACCGCCCACGAACTCCGCCAGACCCTCGCCGGCGAGGCGAGCGCGAAGGCCGCCGTCGACTCGCTCCGGTTGCGCGAACCGTCCGACATCGAGCCCGGCGAACCCCCGCGCGACCTGACCGCGGCCGCTTTCTTCGACGTCGACAACACCCTCGTCCAGGGTGCGTCGATCGTGCACTTCGCTCGAGGTCTCGCCGCCCGCAAGTACTTCACCTACGGCGACATCATGGATTTCGCGTGGACCCAGGCGAAGTTCCGGATCACCGGCAAGGAGAACGCCCGCGACGTCGCCGAGGGCCGGGAGAAGGCACTCTCGTTCATCGCCGGACGCCAGACCTCAGAGCTCGTCGAACTCGGCGAGGAGATCTTCGACGACTACATCGCCGACAAGATCTGGCCGGGCACACGCGCTCTGGCACAGCGCCACCTCGACGCCGGTCAACAGGTGTGGCTGGTGACCGCGACGCCGGTGGAGCTCGCGCAGACCATCGCCGACCGGCTGGGACTCACGGGTGCGCTGGGGACGGTCGCCGAGAGCGTCGACGGCGTGTTCACCGGGCGTCTCGTGGGCGACATCCTGCACGGGCCGGGCAAGGCCCATGCGGTGCGCGCACTCGCCATCCGCGAGGGCCTCAACCTCAAACGCTGTACCGCGTACTCGGATTCGCACAACGACGTGCCGATGCTGTCGCTGGTGGGCAAGGCCGTCGCCATCAATCCCGACACGGACCTACGCGACGTCGCCAAGGTGCGTGGATGGGAGATGTACGACTTCCGGACAGCACGCAAGGCGGCGAAGTACGGTGCCGGTACCGCCATCGTGCTGGGCGCTGCCGGTGGTGGTGCCGCGGCCGCCGCACGGCTGCTACGACACCGCTGAACGACGCCTCGTCGCGACGTCGGTGACCACCCGGAGAGACCCCATCCCGGAGAGGACCACCATGACGGACGAGACCCTCGCCGATCCCCGACCCGGGACAGACACGGCCGGGACACCCGCGGCGTTGCGCGCGATCGAGCAACGCGTGCTGTGGCTCTCGACGTCGATGATCCACCACGCCAACCGGGTTCGGCCGAACCCGTCGGGACTCAAGGTCGGCGGACACCAGGCGTCGTGCGCCTCGATGGTCTCGATCATGACGTCGCTGTGGTTCTCGCAGTTGCGTCCGGGTGACCGGGTCTCGGTCAAACCCCATGCGTCACCGGTCCTGCACGGCATCAACTATCTGCTCGGTGGGCTCGACGAGTCGTATCTGACGACACTGCGGCAGTTCGGCGGACTCCAGTCGTATCCGAGCCGTACCAAGGACCCCGACGCGGTGGATTATTCGACCGGATCGGTGGGTATCGGTGCGACCGCACCGATCTGGGGGGCGGTGGCACGCCGCTATCTCGACACCACGATCGGCGGCCCCGATGCGATTGCCGCCGACCGTCGTTCACCCACGGTGCTCGCCCGGCAGTACTCTCTCGTCGGTGACGCCGAGCTGGACGAGGGCGCGGTCTGGGAGGCGATCCTCGACCCCTCCGTGGCCGAGCTCGGCGAGATCGTCTGGATCGTCGACCTCAACCGGCAGTCCCTGGACCGGGTCGTCCCCAACATCGCCGCCGGGCGCCTGGAGGCCATGTTCGCTGCCGCCGGGTGGCAAGTGATCTTGGTGAAGTTCGGTCGGCTGCTGGAGGATCTGTTCGGGCGGACCGGCGGGTCGGCGCTGCGTTCGCGCATCCTCGACATGCCCAACCCGGAGTATCAACGCTTGCTGCGGTGCGACGCCGGCGAGGTCCGCGAGCGCCTGCCCGGGTCGGGCCCCGACGCCGATGCGGTCGCCGCGCTCATCGCCGAGGTCGACGACGAGACCCTCCTGAAGGCGATCCGCAACCTCGGCGGCCACGACCTCGACGCCCTCCTCGGCGCCTACGAGCAGATCGACGACACCCGGCCGACGGTCATCCTCGCCTACACCATCAAGGGCAACGGGCTGCCGATCGAGGGCCATCCGCAGAACCACTCCTCGCTGCTCACCGTCGAGCAGTACGAGGAGCTCGCGGCGTCGCTCGGACTCGACCCGAGCCATCCGTGGGGACGGTTCGACGAGAACACCGACGAGGGGCGCAAGCGGCACTGGGCCGTACGCTCCTCGCCCTGTCCCGGGAGGCACCCGAGGCATCCGCCCGCGTCGTCACGGTGAGCCCCGACGTCAGCTCGACGACCAACCTGGCCGGCTGGCTGAACAAGGTGGGGGTGTGGTCCTGGCGGGATTGATCGGCGAGCTCGGCGCCACCTGGAGTCGTTGGGGCGAACCGCTGTTCCCGATCGGCGTGCTCTACGACCCGTTCGTGGAGCGCACCCTCGAGCCGTGGTCCTACGGTATCTATGCCGGCGGGCAGTCGATCCTGGTGGGCACCCCGTCCGGCGTCACACTGGCTGCGGAAGGCGGTGCGCACCAGTCGATCACGACGCCGTCGATCGGCCTGGAGCAACCCGGGTGCGTCAGCTACGAACCCGCCTTCGCGATCGACGTCGAGTGGACCCTGCTCGCCTGCATCGGCCGGCTCGGACGCCCCGACGGGACCTCGTCGTATCTGCGGCTGTCGACGCGACCGGTCGACCAGCGACTCGCCGCGGTCCCCGACGACCCGGCCGCCCGGGAACGTCGTCGACGCCAGGTGGTGGCCGGCGGATATCTGTTGCGCCGCACCAACTCTCCGCAGGTCACCCTGGTCGGGATGGGTGCGGCCATCACCGAGACACTGGCCGCCGCCGACCGCCTGGCGGAGCAGGGCGTCGAGGCCGACGTCGTCTGCGTGACGAGCCCGGGACTGATCTTCGAGGCGCTGCAGGCCCGACGCGGGCTGGCCGACGCCGCGTCGTGGATTCTCGACCAGGTGTTCCCGCCCGGTCGCGCGGCACCGATGGTCACCGTCCTCGACGGGCACCCGCACACGCTCGCCTTCCTCACGGGCATCAACAACGTGCCGGGTGCGGCGCTCGGGGTCAGCCGATTCGGTCAGGTCGGTTCACTCGAGGACGTGTACCGCCTGCACGGCATCGACACCGATTCGATCGTCCGCGCCGCCCTCGACCTCGCACTCTGAGACAGCTCAGAGCGAGGCGATCTCGCTCATCGGATCGATCAGCACCTTCGCGTGGTGGGCGGCGGTCCCGAGCGCGTCGAACGCCGGGGCCACTCCTTCGAGTCCGACCGTCGCGGTGATCATCGGAGCGACCTCGACCTTGCCGTCGGCGATCATGTGCAGGGTCTCGTGGAATTCGGCCGGGTCGTAGCAGAACACGAACCGCAGCTCGACCTCCTTGTTGATCGCCATCGCCGGACGGAAGGTGTCCGGCTCCATGCACACACCCACCACGACGACGCGGGAGCGGAACGGGGCGTTCGACACGACGTGCTCGATCATGCCGGGGGTGCCCACGCATTCGAAGATCACCGGACCTTTCGGCGTCGCGCCGAGCCGGTCCGCCACCCGGAACAGGGAGCTCCACGGGGCCAACGGGATTCGCCGCAGAGTATGCATCGCGTCGAAGGCGGTGCCGAGCAGGTCCTGCGCGGCGGTGACGTACTTCCCCTCCTGCGCGCACCGGTCGAATGGCGACTCGGCGGCCGGGTCGACGACGATGTCGGCACCGACACGGTCGGCCAGCGACCGGCGTCCTGCGGACGGGTCGCTCGCGATCACGGTGCGCACGCCGGATGCCTTGAGCATCGCGATGACGGCCAGCCCGATGGGTCCGCACCCGATGACCACCGCGACGTCGCGCCTGCCGACCTCACCGCGACGGATCGCGTGATGGGCGACGGCGAGCGGTTCGGTGAGGGCGGCGTGATCGATCGACAGCCCGTCGGGGATCTCGAAGGTCATGTCCTCGGAGACCAGTACGAACTGTGCGTAGGCTCCCGGCGCCGATGCGGTCAGACCGGTCAGGTGCGCCTCCTCGCCGTGCCGGACCATCGGTACCGCCACCACCGGCGTTCCCGGCGCCCACCGTTTGCGGCATCCGGGGCCGTAGGACACCACTTCGCCGGCGAACTCGTGTCCCATGACGACCGACTGGTCGGAGCGCATGAACGCGTCGTAGCCGACCTCTGCGGACACCTCGGCGGTCGCGTCGCAGTGCACGCGGGCGTGGAGATCGGACCCGCAGATCCCGGCCCGCAACACACGAAGGAGCACCTGGCCCTTCTCGGGCACGGGGGTGGGGACGTCCTGGACGGTCAGCTCACCGGCTCGACACACGACTGCACGCATGCCTCATCAGTATCAGTCGGCGAGTGTCGGTGTCAGCCGAAGTAGACACTCCCACGGCGGCTCAGCATCCGGAACAGCGTCTGCTGGATCTCTTCGCGGACATGGTCGGTGAGGTCGAAGACCACCATCGGGTCGTCGGCCGACGACTCGTCGTAGGAACCGGTCTCGATCGGGCGGCCGAAGTGGATGTGCCACTTGGATGGCAACGGCACCATGCCCAGCGGCCCGAGCCACGGGAACAGCGGCGTGATCGGGAAGTACGGCAGGCCGAGCACCTTCGCGAGCGGCTTGAGGTCGGCGAGCATCGGGTAGATCTCTTCCGAGCCCACGATCGACACCGGGATGATCGGTGCCGCGTTGCGCAGCGCGGTCGTCACGAAGCCGCCCCGGCCGAACCGCTGCAGTTTGTAGCGGTCCTTGTAGAGCTTGCCGATGCCCTTGAAACCCTCCGGCCACACGGCGGTGAGCTCGCCGTTGCGCAGGAGTCGGTCGGCGTCGTTGTTGCAGGCGAGCGTCGCACCGATACGCCGCGCGACCTCGCTGATGCCCGGCGAGTCGAAGGCCATGTCGGCGGCGAGGACACGCAGGTACCGGTGGTCGGGGTGGTTGTCGCGGACGGCCAGCGAGGTGATGATCGCGTCGACCGGGATGGTGCCGGCGTGGTTGGCGACGAGCAGCGCACCGCCCTCGAGCGGCAGGTTCTCGATACCCGTGACCTCGACGCGGAACCACTTCTCGTAGACCTGCCGGAGCGCCGGAAACCACACCGATTCGGTGAAATGGGGATCGAATCCGAACTCGTCGACCTCGTACTCGCCGGCCATCCGTTCGCGGATGAAGCCCGCGGTGGAGGTCAGGGTGTCGGCGACGGCATTCCGGATGCCCCCGAGACTGAACAGCGGGCTCGACTTCGACGGGCCCCGGTGCTCGATGCCGAGCGCCTCGTCCGACAGTGCGATCTCGTCGCTGATCGGGGTGATCCTCGCGGGCGGACGGCCGAACCCATCGGTGTTGGGATGCCCGAGCGTCGAATCACCGTGCATCGCAGCGGTATTCGGTCGGGGCCCCGGGCCCTGCTGGCTCGGATGCCGACGACGTCCCGAATCGCGTACGCCGCGGCGATTCCCGGAGGCGTCCGGACCGGACGGTGACGCGTAGAGCTGTATGACCTTGGCGGTACGTGCATCCGTAGCTCCGCTACCTGGCAAGGCGCTCACCCCTTGTTCCTGTCCCGTGGATCGTCCGTGTGTCGGTGAACCCCCCGCTCCCCGTTTGAACCGGGAGTGCCTGAACTACTGGCAATCGTTCCGTCACAAGTCATTCCCCCGGACCTACAGACGCAGCGCTGCGCCGTCGATGACATGAAACGCCGAACCCGAGAGCCACCGTGATCTCCCCGTGTGATCGTCAGCATGATCTCGATGTCCTCACCCGTCGCCCGCGGTGGAGTGGCTTCCCCTGCGCGCGTTGTGGGTCTGGCGTCCAAGTCTAGAGGTTGCACCGACGTTGCGCACCCCGACCGCGACTCCTCGCACCAATCTCATCTCACAATTCACTGGAGTTGATGTGCGGCAGAGACGACACGTTGTTCCAGAGCCCGCCAGACGTCGGTCCCGATGACCGGTGTCACGCCGCTGCGTTCCACGAAGTCGTCGAGGGTTTCCATGGTCGTGTACCGCGGCACGAAACCCAGCTCGGTGCGCATCCTGGTGGTGTCCAGCACCCGGCCGTAGGTGAGGAACTCGGTCTGCGAGGAGCGGAGCTTCGCCGAGCGCAGATCCTGGAAGACGCCGGCGATCGGCGCGAGGAGACCGCTCGGCACCGGCAGTTCGACGTGCCCGACCCGCCTGATGGCCTGCGACAGCGTCACCACACCCTCGCCGGAGAGGTTGAACGTGCCGGGCTTGCCGGCGAGGGTCACGTGCTCCATCGCCGCGAGTGCGTCCTCCTCGTGCAGGAACTGCAGGCGCGGCTGGTAACCGATGACGGTCGGGACCACCGGCGCCGACAGGTACGAACCCATGCGCGTGGTGATCCGCGGTCCGAGCATCGCCTGTGGACGCACGATCGTGATGTCGATGTCCTGGCGGCGGCGCCCGAGACCCCGTACGTAACCCTCGACGTCGAGGAGATCGCGGCCGTAGCCCCGCTTGGGCTCACGGCGTGCGCGGGTCTCCTCGGAGAAGTGCGACGGGTCGTGCGCGCTGGACCCGTAGACCATCGCGGTCGATCGCAGCACGAGGCGCTTCACCGACGGTGTCCGCTGGCAGGCCGCGCAGACCTGCATGGCGCCGACGACGTTGAACTCCTTGATGGCCGCCGAGTGCGGGGCGGTGTCGGCGATCGACGTCGCGGCGTGAACCACCGTGTCGACCTCGTACGACGCCAACGCCTTCGCGATGGTGGGACGCCGGATGTCCAGACGCAGGAATTCCGCACGTCCCATCCGGCGCAGCAGGTCCTTGCGCGGCACCCGCGAGTCCACCGCCAGCACACGTTCGATCTGCGGATTGGCCGCGAGCCGTGCGACCAGGTACCCGCCGAGAAACGTCGACGCCCCCGTCACCAGGACGACCCGAGGCAACACTGCGGAGGATTCGGCCATGGCGTCGAGGCTAACGTCATCGACCCGTTTCGGCCCGCCGAGGGGCCCGGATCGGAGAGATCGGTGACGAACGACCCCGGAACCGGGTCATTCGTGTGACAAAGGACCTCAGTGCCTCCCGACAAACCCGACGCGCGCGCAGGTCCTCACCGAGCGGCGACGCCACCCCTGAAACAGCAAAAGGACCCGCCAAGGCGGGTCCGTAACAGCAAAAGGACCCGCCGAGGCGGGTCCTGGTGCCATGAGAGTGCTTATTTGCCGAGTTTGCGGCGCTGCACCCGGGTTCGACGCAGCAGCTTGCGGTGCTTCTTCTTCGACATGCGCTTGCGGCGCTTCTTGATCACTGAACCCATGGGGGCGCTTCCTCACGATTGACACTGATGTACTTGACCGACCCTGGCCTGCACTCGATCGGCTTCGTCAGTGGTCGTCGACTGGCGTCGACTACCCGGCTCGAGGAGCTCACCGGTACATCCAGGTACGCGACCACTGAGCCTACCGGGCGGTGTGTCGGATCAGGAAATCGCGGTGGCCGAAACGACCACCAGGACGGCCCACCGGCCCGGGTGGACACCTCCGTCTAACACAACACTCCCGGAGCGGCCTCACGGCCACCCTCGGGAGTGCTGGGTAGAACTTGCTGATCGGCGCGTCGGCCGAGACCGAACCTAGCCGGCGTCGAAGTACGACGTCTCCAGGTAGTCGTGCACCGCCTTCGCGTGCACACGGAACGAGCGTCCGACCCGAACCGCGGGCAGTTCGCCGTTGTGGACGAGACGGTAGACGGTCATCTTCGAAACGCGCATCAGCGACGCAACCTCGGCGACGGTGAGGAACTGCGACGCAGAGGTCGCATTGCTCACCGAAGCCGTCCTGTCACCAGGAGTGTCTGCAGCTGCCATTGATCACTCAACCTCCGGTGCACGCGTCGCGGCCGCAGGCTTCCCCTCCTGCGGACATCAGACACGCACGTGCTTGAAGCAGCTTAGCGTGGCAGATGTGAAAAAAGCGACGTGAGGGACCGTGATTTCTGGGATTTCTGTGACTCGACCCCAACATGCTGGGGTTTAGCCGCTTATCGACCACAAGTCATGGGGTCTCAGTTACCGCGTGTCCCGTCGTCAAACCCTCGACTTCCACTCGACGTCCGCCGCGGGCGCTGGCGGCTGCACAGGCGCGAGTGGCCTGGTAGACGGCGTGCCGGAGGCCGTTCGCCTCGAATTCTCGGATCGCCTCCGCGGTGGTGCCGCCCGGGGAGGTCACGGCTGCCCGCAGATCGACCGGGGACATCCCCGAATCGCTGAGCAGGACCCCGGCACCACGGATGGTCTGGATCGCCATCTCCGACGCCTGCGCGCGGGTGAGACCCAGGCCGACGCCGGCGTCGATCATCGCCTCGGCGAGCAGGAACACATAGGCGGGACCGGACCCGGACACGGCGGTGACCGCGTCCATCTGCTTCTCGGGCACCACGGCCACCCGGCCGACGGTCTTGAGGATGCTGACGACTGCGCTGAGCTGCTCATCGCCGACGTAGCGTCCGGCCGAGACCGCAGACATCGCCTCGTTGACGAGCATCGGCGTGTTCGGCATGACACGGATGACCGGCGAACCGGCCTGCAACGCACTCTCGTAGCGGGCCAGCGGGATGCCGGCGACGAGGGTGACGGTCACGCGCTCGCTCTCCGCGTTGTCCTCGGCCGAGGCCAGTTCCCGTAGCACCGAGTCGACGGCGTCGGGCTTGACGGCGAGGAAGACGAACTGCGCGGATTCGGCGGCCGTCTTCACGTCGGTCACCAGGACCCCGTACTCGTCGGCGATCTCGGACGCGCGGGATTCGAGCTTCTCCGCGACGACGAGATCCTTCGTCGGGGTTCCGGCGCCGATCAGGCCGGCCAGGAGCGCCTCCCCGATCTTGCCTCCACCGATGATGGCGATGCGTTCGGTCACGAATGTCTACCTTCCTGCGGGAATGAGTGCCAATTGACGGGACTGGGCGACAACTGTCCCGGTCGAGTCCACCACGAGATGATCCTCTTCGAACATCCCGGGCCCGACCTCGGTACTCGTCGCGGCGAACCGCAGCCAGCCCGGCGCGGGATGCCGGCGCACGTAGGTGGTCAGCTGCACGGTCGGCGCCCAGCCGAACATCGCGAGGTTGAAGACCACCGGCGGCGAGATGTCGCACACCAGGACCGCGAAGTACTCGTCGGGATCGAGGCCCTTCGGGCGAATCCACCCGCGCACGAGCGGCTCACCGGTCTCGCCGCGGACCATGGGGAACGTCTCGGCGTCGAGGACGAGGTCGACCGCCGCGCCGAGGTGGTTGATCTCGGCGATCGGCGAACCGTCCAGTGAGATGCCGGTCGACGGCGGTTCGGCGGGCGTGCCGTCGAGCACGTTGGGCCCGGAGTGGTGCGGGGTGCCGGAGTCGGGGCGGGCCATCGTCACCGATGACGACACGACCGTACGACCCTGCTGCACCGCGTCGACCTGGAGGACCGTGACGGTGCGGCCGCGTTTGCGCACGGAGATCGCGAGGTCGACGTCGGCGGCGTCGGGTGCGGTCAGGTAGTCACTGGCGACGGCAACCGGGATCATCGCGGCGGCCGCGTCGGCGAGTTTCGGATCGTCGGGCGGTGTGAGGGCGCTCAGTGCGGTGCGCGCCGCCTTCGCCACGACCATCTGCAGGCTTCCGCCGTGCACCTTGGGTCCGATGGTGAAGGTGTCGTCGATGTGAGCGCGCAAGGTGATGGAGTCGGGACCACCGCGGTCCACCTCGGTCAACGCCAGTACCTCGGTGATCTTGCTGGTCATCGTCCCGCTTTCGTCGTACCGACCCCGGCGTCGGCGAATGACCGCGACGCGACGATCTCCGGCGTCAGATGTCGAGCCGGCCGGCGCTCTCGGGGTGCAGCTCCCGTTTGAGATGCTGCCGCGCAAAATCTAGCGAACGGGCGAGCAGCGCACTGCGTTCGGGCTTGGTGCGTGCGCTGCCCGTGGTGACCTCGAGCACCACCGCGCCGGCGAAGTCGCTCTCCGCGATCCGGCGACACACCTCGGCGCACGGCTGTCCGCCGTCACCGGGGATGAGGTGCTCGTCGGTGGCCGCGCCGTGGCCGTCGGCGAGATGCAGGTGGTTGAGGTTGGAACCCATGCGATCGAGCAGGTCGAGGGCGTCGACGCCGGCCGTCGCGGTGTGCGACAGGTCGAGGGTGTAGTTCGAGTAGCCGTCGTCGGTGGGGTCGATCGACTTGCCGAACGCCGAGGCGGCCAGTCCGGGCCCGCCGCCGCGCCTCTGGAGTCGGCGAACGGAGGGCTCGCGTGACCCGAAGAAGCGGTCCGCCCGCATCGGGAACATGTTCTCCACGGCGACGGCCACGCCGCTGTCGTCCTCGAGTTCACCGACGAGGTCGTCGAAGGCCGCGACGTAACCGCGCTGCCAGCGGAACGGCGGGTGCACCACGACGGTCGAGGCGCCGAGGTCTTCGGCCGCCTGCACCGAGCGGGCGAGTTTCACGACCGGGTCGCGACCCCACACCCGCTGGGTGATCAGCAGGCACGGGGCGTGGATCGACAGCACCGGGACCTGATAGTGGTCCGACAGATAACTGACGCGACGGACGTCCTGGCTGACGGGGTCGCCCCAGACCATCAGCTCGACACCGTCGTAGCCGAGGTCTGCGGCGTAGGCGAAGGCCGCCTCGGTGTTCTGCGGGTAGACCGAGGCGGTCGACAGGCCGATGGGTATCTCCGGTCTGGGGAGCGGAGGCGGCTCGGGCGGCGTCGTCACGTGGCCAGCAGCACCAGTGGACCGATGGTCACCAGCAGGCCGACGCCCAACGCGAGCAGCGTCGTGGTCAGGTCCTTGGTGCGTCGCACGACGTGCGACAGCGTGACGATCCCGAAGATGACCAGGACTGCGAGGACCAGTGCGAAGTACGGGTTCCAGCGCCACAGCTCGGTGAAGCCCCAGAACAGTCCGATGCCGACGACCAGACCCGCGACCGCCTGACCGAAGATCAGCAGCCACGCGGCGGCCGGTGACCGCTCCTCGCTCTCGGCCTGGTCGGGCCGGATCTCGTCGGGCTCGTCGACGGTGGCCGCCGGCTTCGCGGCCTGGTCCTCCGCGGACGGCGAAGTACGGGCGGCGCCTTCCGACGGTCCCTCCTTCTCATCACCGGGGGTCTCGTCGAGGTCGGCGGTCTCCGCGAGACGGGCGGTGTCGGGCTTGACCAGGTCGACGGGCTCGGATGCGGTGGTGGACTCGACCGTCTCGCTCGACTGGTCGTCCTCCTCGTCGACGACCGGCGCCGACCACGCCTCGGTGTCGTACCACTGGGCCGACGCCTGCCAGTCCTCGGTCTCGCCGGTCTCGGCGGGCCGTGTCTCCTCGCCGCGGGTGTCCGCTGCGGACCCCGCGGGGGCGGCGTCCTCCTCCGGGGTCGCGATCGGCGCGATGATCTCGGTCGGGTTCTCGTCGTCATCGCGCGCCCGCGCCGCGGCGGCCCGCGCGCGACCACCGGCCGGGGCGGCATCCTTACCCGACTTCGCTGCGGCAGCCGTGGCCGCGGTTCCCGCCGCGGCGCCGGCAGACTTCCGGCTGAACAGCTTGCGTGCGAGACCACCGAGCGCCTTGGCGCCCTTCTTGGGTCCGCTCGTACCGACTGCCGGCTGAGCGCCGGTGTCGGCGTCGCCCTCCACGTCGGCGAAGTTGCGATAGGCGTCGAAGTCCATGACGTCGGAGAACCCGCCGTCGGCCCGCTCGCGCGGATCGGAACCGGAGTCGACCTCGGTGAGGTCGTAGGTCACCACGTCGTCGGATTCGACGACGACGAGTCCCTCTTCGGAGCCCTCCACGACCGGGATGATGCCGGTCACCGCGTTCGCCGACTCCTCGTCGACAGGGGCGGAGTCAGGGGTCCGACGAACATGGCGACGTCGAGCATCAGAGGGTGAACCCCCGGTCCGCGGCCGCGAGCTGAAGTCACGAGTGGCCGGCGGTGCCTCGCCGAAACCGGGCATGCCGCTGGCGTTGCGACCCGTCGTCGAGAACGGACGGTCCGGGCGGGAACGGTCGGCGACCGGGCGGTCGTCGGCGGCGCGGCGCGCGACGGGGTTCCCCGACCGTGGGAACGGACCACTGGGACTCCCGGTCCCCGACCAGCCCGCGGGACCCCAGGCGCGGGGCGCGGCCGACTCCGGGCCCGAGGCCTCGGGTTCGGCGGTTTCGGTGGGTTCCGGAGCCGACGGTTCGCCGACCGATTCGGTCGCCGATTCGGGCGTCGAGGGTTCCGGTGCCGATGCCGCCTCGGGAGCTTCCGTCTCCGGCTGCTCGACCTCGGCGACCTCGCCCCGGGGCGCCTCGACCTCGGATGTCTCCACCGCGGCGGGTTCGGCCGGAGTGGTTGCCTTCTCGTCGGCGGGCTTCTCGTCCACGGGGGCAGGCGTGTCCCCGGCCTGGGCCGCGGACGCGTCGGTGATCTTCGGGATCTCGCCGGTCAGCTCGGAGACCGAGACCGAACCGTCGCGTCCCGCGCGTCGACGGCCGCGACCGTCCCGCCGCGTGGGCGTCATACCGCCGGCCGCCTGCGAGCGTGCGAGTAGTTCCGATACCGAAATGGGTCGAGATTCGGGCTCCGAATCCTTCGACATGAAGTGGCTCTCCGTCCTCGAACGTCACCGGATGCCGGTCGAGCGCATCCGCTTGGGTACTTCTCGGCGCTCGTGGACGCACCGTCGACCGTCTCCCCCATCCCGCGTGCCCGTGGGCATCGCAGACCGGATCAGCCGACGCCGCCCCGGGCGCCAGTCGTCTGTGAGGGCTCGAACGAGTCGGCTGGTTCCGCATCGAGTCGACGCAAGATCACACCCTCCCGCAGAGCCCACGGACAGATTTCCAGTGTATCGACTCGGAGGGCCCGCATAGCCGCCTCCGCCACGAGCGCGCCGGCGACCAGCTGACCGGCACGATCGGCGCTCACGCCCTCCAGTTCGGCGCGGTCGGAGCGGGTCATGCGGGAGATGAAGGAGATGAGCTGACGGAGTCCGCTCGTCGTCAGCTCGCGCCGGACTCGGGGTCCCGCGCTCGACGGGGCCGCGCCGGTGAGGCGGGCGAGGCTGCGGAAGGTCTTCGAGGTGCCGACACACAGGTCGGGTGCACCGGGCGCGAGGAGCTCCTTGGCGGGGGCGCGCATCTCCGCGTCGAGCCAGTCCCGCAGGACACCGATCCGACGCCGGTCCGGCGGGTCGTCGGGCAACCACTCACGGGTGAGTCGTCCGGCACCGAGCGGCAGCGACAGCGCCACGTCGGGCTCCTCGTCGACGCCGTTGGACATCTCCAGCGAACCGCCCCCGATGTCGAGGGCGAGGATGCGGCCCGCGCTCCAGCCGCGCCAGCGTCGGACGGCGAGCGACGTCAGACGCGCCTCATCCCGGCCGGACAGGACCGCAATGCGCACGCCGGTGCGCTTCTCCACCTCATCGAGGAGATCGTCGGAGTTGGTCGCGTCCCGGACCGCCGACGTGGCGAACGCCATGATCTGCTCGCACCCGGAGGTCGCCGCGATGTGGGTGAACTCGTCAACGGAATCGATCAGCTTCGACACCGCCTTGTCACTCATCCGACCGTCGGCGTCGATCTGTTCGGCCAGACGCAGGACCGCTTTGGTCGAACTCATGGGCGTCGGGTGGCCGCCGCGATGGGCGTCCACCACCAGGAGATGGACAGTGTTGCTGCCCACGTCCAGAACTCCTAAGCGCACGGGTCAACGGTAGTGCAGCCGCCGTGTCGGCACGATCCCGGCTACCGTTGTAGTCGTGACCGCAATCTCGCCGTCCGCGCCACGAATCACGCCCGCCCCGGAGGTCGAACTCGACTTTCCGCGTGAATGGTACGAATTCGTCGATCCGGCCGATCCCGAACACTTCATCAAAGCCGACCTCACCTGGCTGCTGTCGCACTGGACCTGCGTCTTCGGCACCCCGGCCTGCCAGGGCATCCTGCCCGGACGCGAGACCGACGGTTGCTGCAGTCACGGCGCCTACCTGTCCGACTCCGACGATCGGGAGCGTCTCGCCCACGGCGTATCGATGCTCACCCCGGAGGACTGGCAGTTCTACAAGAAGGGGTCGGGCAAGAACCCGCTCGGCCCCAAGGGGTACCTCGAAGAAAGCGACCTCGACGACGAGCCGGCGCTCAAGACGCGACTTCACAAGGGCGCGTGCATCTTTCTCAACCGGCCGGGCTTCGAGGGCGGCGTCGGATGCGCGCTGCACTCGATGGCCCTGCGCAAGGGACTCGAACCGCTGACCGTCAAACCCGACGTGTGCTGGCAGTTGCCGGTTCGCCGTGAGCAGGACTGGGTGGAACGTCCCGACGGCACCCAGGTCCTGCAGACCACTATCACCGAGTTCGACCGCCGCGGCTGGGGCGAGGGCGGCCACGATCTCAAGTGGTACTGCTCGGGATCACCCGACGCGCACGTCGGCGCCAAGCAGGTGTGGGAGTCCTACGCACCCGAGCTGACCGAGCTCCTCGGCGCCCCGGCCTACGAGGCCCTCGCCGCCGCCTGCCGGCGTCGTAAGGGGTTGGGGCTCATCGCCGTTCACCCGGCGACCACAGCCGCCACCGCGCGTCGTGAGACCGACGTCAAATACGAGCTGCAGCCACCGGAGTGACCCGGGTGCGCGGGAACGACCCGCGCATCCGGCATCAGGCCTCGAGTTTGTACCCGAGTCCGCGAACGGTGATGAGGTGTTTCGGAGTGGCCGGATCCGGCTCGATCTTGGAGCGCAGACGCTTGACGTGCACATCGAGCGTCTTGGTGTCGCCGACGTAGTCGACGCCCCAGACCCGATCGATCAACTGCCCGCGGGTCAGCACGCGGCCGGCGTTGCGCATGAGGTACTCGAGGAGATCGAACTCCTTGAGCGGCAGCGTGATCGGTTCACCGCTGACCGCCACCGTGTGCCGTTCGACGTCCATCCGGACCGGGCCCGCCTCGAGGACACCGAGATCGAGGTCGTCCTCGCCGGCATCCGCGCCGCGTCGCAGGACCGCCCGGATACGGGCGATGAGCTCGCGCGCCGAATACGGCTTCGTCACATAGTCGTCGGCGCCGAGTTCCAGTCCGACGACCTTGTCGATCTCGGCGTCGCGGGCCGTCACCATGATCACCGGCACGTTCGACCGGGCACGCAGGGCCTTGCAGATCTCCGTCCCCGACATCCCGGGGAGCATCAGGTCGAGGAGGACGATGTCGGGGCTCACGCGGTCGAAGGCGGGCAGCGCCTGGGCACCGTCGTTGACGATGCTTGCCTCGAACCCCTCCTTGCGCAACAGGAAGGCCAGCGGATCGGCCAGCGATTCCTCGTCCTCGACGATCAGCACGTGGGTCAACTCTCGGATTCCTTGTCGTCAGCGGACCAGCCCACGTCGGACAGGTCCTCGGGGATGCACAGCGTGAACGTGGAGCCGGTACCCGGTTCGCTCCACAGCTTGATCGTGCCGCCGTGATTGGCGGCCACGTGTTTGACGATCGCCAGGCCCAGACCGGTGCCACCGGTCATCCGCGACCTCGCCTGGTCGACGCGGAAGAAGCGCTCGAAGACACGCTGCTGGTCTGCGCGGGCGATCCCGATGCCGCGGTCGGTGACGGCGATCGCCACCATGGGGCGGCCGTCGATCCGGATGATCCGGCGGCTGATCGAGACCACGGTGTCGGCGGGCGAGTAGGCGATGGCGTTGGCGATCAGGTTGTTCAGAGCGGTGAGGAGCAAGAGTCGGTCTCCGCTGATCGCCACGCCGATCGGTTCGTCGGACCGCAACTCGATGGCGGCCGCCTCGGCAGTGATCGTCGCCGCGGCGAGAGCCTCGTCGATCAGCGCGTCGACATCGATGCGGGTGAACTCGGGGGTGTCGCCGTCCTGCAGTCGGGACAGCGCAAGCAGCTCGCTCACCAGCTTGCCCATGCGCTTGGTCTCCCCGACCACCCGCTGACCGAAGTGCTGGACCGACTCGACGTCGTCAGCCGATTCGAGAAGCGCCTCGGCGAGCAGGCCGATGGCACCGACCGGGGTCTTCAGCTCGTGGGAGACGTTCGCGACGAAGTCGCGCCGGGTGGCTTCGAGACGCTTGTGCTCGGTGTCGTCGAGACCGTAGACCACCGCATAGCGCTCGTCGTCCTGTGCCACCACCTTGGCCAGACACCGCACATGCTCGACGGTGGGGCGCGGCGTACGTCCGGTGGAGACGAAGCCGAGGGTCGAGGTGGGCGGGCTGAACTCGAAATGGTGTTGGACGTCGGTGTCGAGGACGTCCTTGACCGCATCCCAGACGGGGTCGGCCAGCAGCATCTCGCGCACCATGCCGAGTTCGACGGCCCGGGAATTGAACATCACGACGTCGCGGAACTGGTCGACCACGGCGACGGCGGTCGTCGAGTTGCGGACGACCATGCTCAGCAAACCGGCCTTGGTCATCCGGCCGTCGGCGGTCGTCGACGTGACGTCGGAATCGCGGATCTCGGCCGAGGGGGGCACCGCCCTCGGGACCTGTGCGCGATCGGTGGCCGGGACGGGCAGGACGGCGTCGGATCGTGGGGACGTGTGTGCGCGGCCGAACCAGGAATCGAGGGCGAGGCGTCGGGGCGACCCGGGGGCGCCGAGACGACGACCCAGCATGACTCCGAGGACGAGCGCGAGCACGAGCACGAACGCGATCGTCGCGGCTGAGATTGCGGCGGCCACGGGCCCAGCTTACGGCGGAACCAACGCGAGCTGCACAGATGTCGCAGCTGTTCGACAGCTGTTCACGTGCCGTTCGCCGAAGGCCCGACGATCACTGCACCGCACAGTCCGCGGATGGGGCTCACGCCGCCGGGCTGGTCACTGAGGGACCGGCACCGCCATGTCGGCGAACTCCGGATGGCGCTCGATGAAACGCTGCACGTACGAGCAGACCGGCACGACCTGCTTGCCACTCGCCCGGATGTCCTCGAGGACGAACCGAACCAGTTGTCCCGCATAGCCGTGCCCACTGTATTGCTCACGGACCACCGTGTGGGTGAGCACGACCTGGTAGGGCTCGGAGACATAGTCGAGGTACCCGACCACCTCGTCCTCGCCGAAAGAATCAGAGACGAGAATCGCCTCATACCGTTCCTGAGCAGGTGAATGATCGATCCGAAGGGTGCCCACATCCGCCATAGCGTCTAATGTAGCGCGCGTCACACCAAAGAAGCTATGACGATTGTGTTACGCGCTCGACGCCCGGCGTTTCCGGGCGGCGAGCGCGCGTGTCGAAGCTGTTTTCGTCGACTACTTCTGGCCCTGGGCCGCCACCGCGGCCGCGCCGGCCGCAGCCGCCTCGGGGTCGAGGTAGGTGCCTCCCGGGTTCAGGGGCTTGAGGTTCTCGTCGAGGTCGTAGCGCAGCGGGTTGCCGGTGGGGATGTTCAGGCCCGCGATGTCCTCGTCGGAGATGCCGTCGAGGTGCTTGACGAGCGCCCGGAGCGAGTTGCCGTGTGCCGCGACGAGCACGGTCTTTCCGGCCTTGATGTCGGCGGCGATCGTCTCGGTGAAGTACGGGATCATCCGGGCCACGACGTCCTTGAGGCACTCGGTCAGCGGCACCTCGTCGAGGTCGGCGTACCGCGGGTCGCCGACCTGGCTGTACTCGGCGTCGGGCTCGATGGCCGGCGGCGGGGTGTCGTAGCTGCGACGCCACAGCATGAACTGCTCCTGGCCGTACTTCTCCAGGGTGTCGGCCTTGTTGAGACCCTGGAGGGCACCGTAGTGACGCTCGTTGAGACGCCAGTCGCGGACCACCGGGATCCAGTGGCGGTCGGCGGTGTCGAGAGCGATCTGCGCCGTCGAGATGGCGCGGCGCAGAAGCGAGGTGTAGAGGACGTCGGGCAGCAGATCGTGCTCGACGAGCAGTTCACCGGCCCGTACGGCCTCGGCCTTGCCCTTGTCGGTGAGCGCCACATCCACCCATCCGGTGAACTGGTTGGACGCATTCCATTCGCTCTCGCCGTGACGCATCAAGATCAGGGTGCCGTTGCTCATGGGCGATAGTTTCGCACAGTCGCACCGAGGCCTCTTCTCACCGTCCGGCCATTTGGTGGTCATCGCCGCAATTCGCCCGGCGACCACCACTTCCGAGGTCTAGCGTTATCGCATGGCAGCCAGCACAAACGCCGGCGAGACCGGCAAGAACGCGGAGCAGCAGCCCGAGCTCAAACGGGTACTGGGCTGGAAGCTGCTGCTCCTGTTCATCATCGGCGACATCCTGGGCACCGGCGTCTACGCGCTGACCGGCCAGGTGGCGGGCGAGGTCGGGGGCGCGGCGTGGCTGCCGTTCCTCATCGCCTTCTCGGTCGCGACGCTCACCGCGTTCTCCTACCTCGAACTGGTGACGAAGTATCCACAGGCCGCCGGGGCAGCGCTCTACGTGCACAAGGCTTTCGGCATCCACATCGTCACATTCATCGTGTTGTTCACGGTGATGTGCTCGGGCATCACGTCCGCGACGACGGCCTCCCGCGCGTTCGCGGTGAACATGCTGACCGCGTTCAGCGGCGGAGAGTCCCCTGACGCCACCGATCCCGCGCTGTACGCGGTGGCCGTCGGATTCCTCCTGCTCGTCATGTTCATCAACTTCCGCGGCGTCGCCGAGGGCGTCGGCACCAACGTCGTCCTGACCCTCGTGGAATTGACCGGTCTGCTGCTCGTGCTGTTCATCGGCTACTGGTTCATCGTCGGCGGCAACGCCGAACACTGGGATGCGGTGGTGGCCTTCGAGAGCCCCGACGACAAGAACGTCTTCATCGCCGTCACGGCGGCGACCTCGCTGGCGTTCTTCGCGCTCGTCGGCTTCGAGGACTCGGTGAACATGGCCGAGGAGTGCAAGGAGCCGACCCGCATCTTCCCGAAGGTCATGCTGAGTGGTCTCGGCATGACGGCAGCCGTCTACGTCCTCATCGCCATCTGCGCGGTGGCGATCGTGCCGGTGGGCGTGCTGTCCGAGAGCGAGACCCCGCTCGTCGACGTCGTGCAGACCGCGGCGCCCGACTTCCCGATGTCGGACCTGCTGCCGTGGATCTCGATGTTCGCGGTCGCCAACACCGCTCTCATCAACATGATGATGGCGAGTCGCCTGCTCTACGGCATGGCGAAACGAGGCGTGTTGCCCAAGTTCCTGTCGTATGTGCACCCCGGTCGCCGGACCCCGTTCGCGGCCATCGTCTTCACCACGGTCATCGCCCTGTTGTTGCTCACCTACGTGAGTGCCGATCCGAAGAGCTCCATCGTCGGACTCCTCGGCGGCACCACCGCACTGCTGCTGCTCGCGGTGTTCACGGTGGTCAACGTGTCGGTGCTGGTCCTCCGGCGAGACAAGGTGGAGCACAACCACTTCCGCACCAAGACGCCGATCGCCGTACTCGGTGCCGTCACGTGCGGGTACCTCACCCTGCCGGTCACCGGCCGCGATCCCGAGCAGTACGTGATCGCCGGTTGGCTGTTGCTCCTCGGCGTGCTCCTGTGGGCGGTCACGTACTGGTGGCACCGACGATCCGGTGACCATGCGATCAGCTACGACGAGGTGCCGCCGCATCAGATGAACTGAGGTCGCTCGAAGAGAGCCGGAAATGAATCGACCCCCACCGGGTGATCACCTGGTGGGGGTCGTTTCTGGTAGCGGGGACAGGATTTGAACCTGCGACCTCTGGGTTATGAGCCCAGCGAGCTACCGAGCTGCTCCACCCCGCGTTGCAAGGAGCAACACTATCCGCGGGGTGCGGCCTGCGCCAAATCGGCAGCTCGGGCGGGCCTTTGTCCGGTGGCCGGACCTACTTGCGCAGGTCCTTGCGCAGGATCTTGCCCGACGCCGACTTCGGGATCGCCTCGATGAACTCCACCGCACGAACCTTCTTGTGCGGGGCCACCTTCGACGCCACGAACTCCATCACCTCGTCCTCGGTCAGCTCGGCCTCGGGCTGCTTGACGACAAACGCCTTGGGGATCTCCTCCCCCGACTCCGCATCGATCGCCCCGACCACCGCCGCGTCGGCGATCTTCTCGTGGGTCAGCAGCAACGCCTCCAACTCCGCCGGCGGCACCTGGTAGCCCTTGTACTTGATGAGCTCCTTGAGCCGGTCGACGATGTAGACGCAGCCCGTCGGGTCGACCTGAGCGAGGTCGCCGGTGTGCAGGAACCCGTCGCCGTCGATGGTGTCGGCGGTCGCCTGGTCGTTGTTGAGGTAGCCGAGCATCACGTTCGGACCCTGCACCCACAACTCGCCCGGCTCGGAGAGCCCTTCCTGCGGCAGCGGTAGGTCCTCACCGGTGGCGGGATCGACGATCTTGTTCACCGTGTTCGGCACCGGCCAACCCGTCGACGACAGCGGCGGATCCTCACGCCCCAGCGTGGCCTGGGTGTCGAAGGGGATGATGTGGGACACCGGGGACAGCTCGCTCATGCCGTAGCCCTGCAGCATGTGCAGATCCAGACGCTTGGCCACGGCCTGACCCAGCTCGTCGTCGAGCGGGGCCGCACCCGACATCATCGTGTGCAGCGAGGACAGGTCGTAGTTGTCCACGATCGGATGCTTCGCGAGCGCCACCGCGACCGGCGGCGCGATGTAGGCCATCGTCACCTTGTGGTTCTGGATGTTCTCCAGGAACTCCACGAGGTCGAAGCGCGGCATGATGACCAGCGACCCACGGGCCGCGAGGGCGGCGTTGAGCAGCACGGTCATGCCGTAGATGTGGAAGAACGGCAACACCGCGATCACCACGTCGTCGGCGGTCATGCCCTGCAGCGGACGCAGCTGGGCGACGTTGGCCACGAGGTTGCGGTGAGACAGCGCCACACCCTTGGGGTTTCCGGTGGTACCCGAGCTGTACGGCAGCACCGCGACGTGGGTCTTCGGGTCGAAGGAGACCTCCGGCGCAGGCAGATTCGGCCCCAGCAGGTCGATCGCGTTCGGATGGCCGGAGGCATCCTGGCCCTCGCCGTCGAGGACGATCAGGCTTTCCGCCGGCAGCCCCGCCTCGTCGGCGGCCGCCTTCGCCTGCTCGAACATCGGCGAGATCGTGACCAGCATCTTGGCGCCCGAATCCCGCAGCTGCTTGGCGATCTCGTTCGCGGTGAACAGCGCGTTGATCGTCGTCGCCGTCGCGCCCGCGCGCAGGATGCCGTGGAAGACCGTCGCGAACGCCGGGATGTTCGGCGAGAGGATGCCCACCACGTCCCCGACGCCGATCCCCCGCGACGCCAGAGCCCCGGCCGCGGCCTCGATCTGACCGACCAGTTGGCCGTAGGTGGTCGTCGAACCCGACTTCGGGTCCACCAGGGCGATCCGCTCGCGGTCCTCGTCCGCGACCGACCCGAACAGGTAGTCGAAGACACTCACGTCGGGGATCTCGACGTCGGGGAAAGGACTCGTGAAGCTCATGGCACCTCCGGTGATGGGTCGGTTTTGCCCGCCTACCGTATCAACATTCGTTGACACGGTGTGACCTGGACCTCTCCATCCAACCAAATCTCCCCGGCCGCGTGGGGCACCACCTACGAGAACTGCCCCCGAACGACCGAAGCGCAGCGGCGATACCCTCGCCGCTTGAGTACGCGAGGAGCTTGCGACGAGGCGTGTCGAAACCCGATGCCGTTCTCCCGGCGATCATCGGGTGCCGCTTCTCAGTCGTCGGACGCAGGCTCGTCGCTGGAGGTCTGCGCTCCCTCGACCACGGACTCGCCTGGGACGTACCGTCCTTCCAGCGGGGCGCCGGCCTCAGGCAGCGCCTCCTTGTCGATGAGGTGCTCGAAAGCCAGGAGATTGCGCAAGGATTCACCGCGCGAGACGCGCCACGCCCACTCGCGCTGGATCGAGGAGAGGAAGCCGAGTTCGAGCAGGGTGTTGAAGTCGCCGTCGGCGGCCTCGAGGACCTGCCCGAGGACGCGGTCGAGTTCGTCGGAGCCGAGCGCGTCGGCCGAGATCCGGCCGACGAGATAGATGTCGCCGGTGTTGTCGATGGTGTAGGCGACGCCGTACAGCCGACGGTTCCGCTTGAGCAGGTATCGGTAGACGCCGGCGTGGTTCTCGTCGGGTCGGCGGCACACGAAGGCCTCGACCCTGACCCCGTGTTCGCTGGCGGTGAGTAGGACCGTCGTCTTGAGCTTCTGCTCGCCCGGGAGTTCCAGGATGACGTGGTCGACGTCGGCTCCACCACCACCCTTGCGCGAGTAGGCGATCTCGTTCTCGGTCAGTGTCTTCTCGAGCAGGTCGACGACCTCGGTGCGACTCACGACATCCTCTCGGTGGGAACGGGTACTGCGAGACCCTCAGGCGGTCACCCGATTGCGCCGCCGACGCCAGCGTCGGCGAGCCCGGGCGGGGCCGCCCGGTGTCTGTGCCGCCGCCTGCTCGGCATCCTGCTGCGCCGCATCGGTTTGGGCGGCGAAGGACTCCATTGCCCGGCGGTAGCTCTCGATGAGCTGGTCGACGGTGTGCTCCCAGGAGAACTTCTCGGCGTGCCGGCGGGCGTTGCGGCCGAGTTCGGCCAGGCGATCGGGTTGCGCCAGAAGCTTTTCCAGAGCGTTCGTCCAGTCGCCGGGTACATGACCGTTGACGAGCACGCCGGTGCGGCCGTTGTCGACGGCGACGCCGAGACCGCCGACGTTGGCGGCGATGACCGGCGTCCCGCAGGCCTGCGCCTCGATGGCCACGAGACCGAAACTCTCGGAATGGCTGGGCACCGCAACCAGGTCCGATGCGCGGTACACCTGGACGAGACGATCCGACGGTTGCGGCGGGAGGAAGGTGACAGACTCCGAGATCCCCAGCCCGGCAACCTGATCCATGAGCGCGGTGGGGCGCTGCAGACCGGAACCCGACGGCCCGCCGACGATCAGGAGCCGCAGCTTGCGCCCGGACGCGACGGCGTCCTTCATCAGCGGCGCCATCGCGGCGACCAGGAGGTCGGGAGCCTTGAGCGGCTGGATCCGTCCCACGAACGTCACGATCGTCTCGTCGGGATCGAGACCGAGGATCGACCTGGCCTCGGTCGACGAGCCGGGCGTGTAACACTCGAGGTCGGCGCCCGGCGTCACCACGTCGATGCGGTCGGCATCGGCGTCGTACATCGAGAGCAATTCTGCCGCTTCGGTTTCGGTGTTCGCGACCAGCCGGTCGGCCTCACCCACCACCTGTTGCTCGCCGATCACGCGCAGCTGCGGCTCGGCGGTGTCCCCCTCGGCCAGGGCGGCGTTCTTCACCGCGGCGAGGGTGTGGGCGGTGTGGACCAGCGGCACACCCCAGCGGTCGCGCGCGAGCCAGCCGACCTGCCCCGACAGCCAGTAGTGGGAGTGGATCACGTCGTAGTGACCCGGCGCCTGCGCCGCCTCGGCCCGCAGGACGCCCGCAGTGAACGCACAGAGCTGGGCGGGGAGGTCTCGCTTGTCGAGACCCTCGAACGGGCCGGCGATGACGTGGCGGACGGTCACACCCGGCGCCGCCGCGACCGACGGCGCGTCGGACGACGAGGTCGCCCGGGTGAAGATCTCGACCTCGATGCCGCGTCGGGCCAGCCGGATCGCCGTCTGCCAGACGTAGACGTTCATCCCGCCCGCG
The DNA here is from genome assembly GCF_023218005.1 of Gordonia sp. C13. NCBI lineage: Bacteria > Bacillati > Actinomycetota > Actinomycetes > Mycobacteriales > Gordoniaceae > Gordonia > Gordonia sp. C13. The sequence continues at coordinate 39,202 of NZ_JALPSY010000004.1, read as the reverse complement.
TCGCCGGTACCCGGTTGCGCCAACGGCGAGGTGTGCACGGAGATCAGCGCAACACGCCGCGGCATCGGGCTGGAGGTCATGTTCTCCACCTTAGAGAAATGGCGCCGGCGGTGACGCGCGCCCTCCGCTTTGACCAGCGCACACCACAGATCTCACGCGGCTTCGCGTCGGGCCCGGCCATCGCCTACACTGTTTTGGTAACGATTGTCATTTGCGTAAAGGGTGTCATGAGGAAAACGCTTCTGTCCGCTGCCGGAGCCCTGTCCACCGCCGTGCTGCTACTGGCCGGCTGCTCGAGCGACTCCGGGAACGGTGACGGCACCCCGACGGTGGTGACGTCGACCAACGTCTGGGGCGCGGTCGCCTCGGCCGTCGCCGGCGACAAGGCGACCGTCACGTCCGTCTACACCAACACCGAGGGCGACCCCCACGAGTTCGAGCCGTCCGCCGCCGACACCGCGACGATCGCCGACGCCGACATCCTCGTCATGAACGGCGGCCACTACGACGCCTACATGGAACAAGCCGCGAAGTCCTCGGGCGCGACGGTCGTCGACGCCTACGCCCTCACCCGCAGCGACGATCACGACACGCACGATCACGAGGCCGACGACCACAGCGCAGGCGACCACGCGGATCACGCCGAACACGACCACGGCGACGAGAACGAGCACGTCTTCTACGACCTGCCCGTCGTCGCGGAGGTCGCCGACAAGGTCGCCGACGCCCTCGCCGAGCAGGACCCGGCGAACGCGGAGACCTACCGCGCGAACGCCGAGACCTTCACCACCGGCATCGACGAACTGCGCGGCGAGGTCGCCGGCATCCGCAAGGCGCACGACGGCACGAAGGTGGCCCAGACCGAACCGCTCGCGGGGTACCTACTCACCGAGGCCTGCCTGATCGACGCGGCTCCGGCCGGGTTCACCCAGGCCGTCGAGGAGGGTCAGTCGCCGTCCGCCGCGGACCGCGCGGCCATGGAGGACCTGCTCGCCTCCCGCGGCGCCGCCGTCCTGATCTACAACGTCCAGGGCGTCGACCCGGTGACCCAGGCGATGCTCGACGTCGCGAAGTCCGCGAAAGTGCCCGTGGTCGAGTTCACCGAGACCCTGCCGGACGGCGTCACCGACTACCTCGTCTGGCAGCGCGCACAGATCGACGCACTCGCAGCAGCTCTCGACGCAGAGAAGGCATGACCGCGATGACGGCGGGAACCGACCCGGTGGTCACGTTCTCGGGTGCGCGGCTCGGCTTCGGCGACCGCGTGCTCTGGGACGACCTCGACCTGACGATCCGGCCGGGTGAGTTCGTCGCCGTCCTCGGGCCCAACGGGTCGGGAAAGACCTCGTTCCTCCGCGTTCTGCTGCGCCAGTACTCACTCGACCGCGGCACCGTGGAGACGACCGACAAGATCGGTTACATCCCGCAGCAGCACGCCGACGAGGGCGACCCGATGGCTCTCCGCGGCCGGGACCTGGTCGGTTTCGGCGTCGACGGCAGCCGGTGGGGACTCGGTGTCCGCGGCCGGTCGCGCCGTCGTGAACTCGTCGACCAGGCGCTCGCCGCGGTGGACTCGCTCCCCTACGCCGACGCACCGCTCGGTGTCCTCTCCGGAGGCGAACAGCAGCGACTGCGTGTGGCCCAGGCGGTCGTGAGCGATCCCGAACTCCTGCTGTGCGACGAACCGCTGGCGAGTCTCGACCCGACCAACCAGCAGGTGGTCGTCGACCTCATCGACCAGCGCCGTAAGCAGGCGGGAACCGCGGTTGTGTTCGTCACGCACGAGATCAACCCGATCCTCCCCTACGTCGACCGTGTGCTCTATCTGGTCGGCGGACGCTTCCGCGTCGGCACTCCCGACGAGGTGATGACCACCGAGACGCTCAGCGAGCTGTACGGCAGCGACGTCGAGGTGCTCCGGGTCAACGGGCGCCTCGTCGTGATCGGCGGCGAGGACGCCCACCACTGCGTCGACATCGCCGAGGCCGGGAGTCAGCCCCTATGAGCGTGACTCCGCTGGCCGCCGAACGTCAGTTCAGCGACCTCTGGGACTTCTCGACGACCATCGACCTGCTCGGCTACGACTTCATGCAGCAGGCGCTGCTCGCGATGGTCCTGCTCGGCCTGGTGGGCGGGCTGCTCGGGCCGCTGATCGTCGCCCGGCAGATGTCGTTCGCGGTCCACGGCTGCAGTGAGCTGTCGGTGACGGGTGCGGCCGCGGCGTTGCTCGCCGGCGTCAGTGTCAACCTCGGCGGTGTCATCGGTGCGGTCCTCGCCGCGGCGGTCTTCGGCATCCTCGGCAACAAGGCCCGGGAACGCGATTCGGTGATCGGTGTCGTGATGGCGTTCGGCCTGGGCATCGGTGTCCTGTTCCTGGCCCTCTACGGCCGGATCGGCACCGGCTTCGCACTGCTGACCGGTCAGGTCGTCAGCGTCGGACTGAACGGCCTGGTCGCGATCGCGATCACGACGGCGATCGTGGTGGCGGTGCTCGCCGTGATCTACCGGCCGCTGCTGTTCGCGTCGACCGATCCGCGGGTGGCGCAGGCGCAGGGCGTCCCGGTCCGCACGCTCTCGGTGGTGTTCGCGATCATCATGGGCCTCGCCTGCGCGCAGGGTGTCCAGATCATCGGCGCGCTGCTGGTGATGTCCCTGCTGATCACCCCGGGTGCCGCCGCTGCACGGGTGACCGCCAACCCGATGCGGGCGCTGGTGCTGTCGGTGATCTTCGCCGAGGTCGCCGCGATCGGCGGCCTGTTGATGTCGCTCGCACCGAAACTCCCGGTCTCGGTGTTCGTCACGATCATCTCGTTCGTGATCTACGTCGTCTGCCGCATTATCGGCTCACGTCGCGTACACACGACGCGCTAATACTCTTCGGCGAACCCCGGATTGCACCGCGCGCCGATCATGTCCTCCTCGGAGACGACGGGACGCCCGGGTTCCAGGTTCCAGCTCGGCTTCTCCGGTTCGATGATCCGCGCGAACCGCCAGTGACACTCGAACTGTGCCTGCATTCCGGGGGTGTCGGCGCTCGCGTCGAGTTCGACGACCTCCCGCCACGCCGCGTCCATCGCCGACGGCTCCTGCGTGTACCGGCCCGACGTGGTCGGGAAGATCGAGAGGCTGGGGCCCACCTCGGTGTCCGTCCACTCGACGCGCTCGACGAAGGGCGGCCGGTAGACGACCGTCGGGGTGGTCGACCGATTCGCGGGGCCCGGACCTGTCGTGATGGTCGAGGTCGGGGAAGAATCCGCACTCACCCGACTCGGCGTCGACGACGCACCGCGCGGCTCGCCTGCGTCGGATTCCGAACCGCAGCCCGCGAGGAACAATGAGGTCGCGACACCGCCCACAACGGTCAAAGCACAGATTCGCGCCGTGATCGCCCCGAAGCCTTTCGTCCCCATACGGCCACCGTAGGGCACGAGTAGCCTGCATCTGTGATTCACTGGCGAACATCCGGACGGGCGGTGGCCGCACGTACGACCGTGCTCGTCGTCACCGTGTTCGCCTTGCTCGTCGGCCTGAGCGGATGTGGCTCCGATTCCTCACGCCAAGAGGGCGACTCGGCTCCCGCACGCGTGCGCGCGACCCCCGACGGCCTGACCCTCGACGGCAAGCCGTGGTGGCCCGTCGGCTTCAACGCCTACCAGCTGGGGACCGACTGGTCGGTGAACGTCGGCTGCGGCGCCGAGGTCGATCTCGACGACTACTTCGCGGCGCTGCCACCCGGGGCCCTCACGCGTTTCAACCTCTACTCGTCCTTCGCACTCGACAAACACACCGGACTGCTGAACTTCGAACCGCTGGACCGGGTCTTCGAAGCGGCCGGACGACATGAGCAACTGGTGCTGCCGGTCCTTGCCGGCGGCTCGGGGGACTGCGAGGACGGCCGGTTCAAGGAGCGGGACTTCTATGTCGACGGTTGGCGGTCGAAGGCCACCCCCGTCGCCCCCTCCCGGGATCATCTGACGTACGCCAAGTGGACCGAGACCGCGGTGTCCCGCTGGCGCGACGAACCGTCGGTCGTCGGCTGGGAGCTCATCGGCGAGCCCGAACCCGGCATCTGCGGGAAGTCCTGTGACTGGCAGCGGCGCGTGTGTCCCGCCGACGCCCCGGCGGTGTTGCGCTCGTTCTTCGACCGGGCCGGCGCACATCTGCGGTCGTTCGACGACTCGCGCCCGATCTTCTCCGGACTCGTGGGCGGCGACCAGTGCGGGATCGCCGGCGACGGCTACCTCGAGGTCGGCCGCTCCGACGGGATCGACGTCCTCGACTTCCACGACTACAGCTCCACCACCGATCCGAATCCCGAACCGCAGGGCAGCGACCTGTCGGCCCGGATCGATCAGGCTCGTCGGCTCGGGAAACCGCTGGTGGTCAACGAGATCGGCGTCGAAGCCGGTTCGTGCCTGTCTCTGGGGACCCGCGCCCGGCGCGTCGACGCCGCCATGTCGCGGCGGCGAGAGGCCGGCGCCGCGGGCGCTCTGCTCTGGTCCTTCGTCCCCGATCCCCGTACCTCCGAATGCACCTACGACATCGGGCCGCACGACCCCGCGTGGGATGTGGTGCGCGCCAGGGTCTCCCGGTTCGAGGGCTGAGGCCCTCAGCCCGTGATCCGGTAGACGCGCCAATCGGGTAGATCGGCACCGTCATTGGGGGCTTCGAGAGTGAGGACCCCGATCTGGGCGCCGTTCTCGTACATCGTCGGGTAGCGCTGGTTGATGGCGTCCGACGACCCGCGGCCCTCGTCCGGGACGGTGAGGAAGTACTGCACCCCGCCGCCGGCCGGGTCGTTCAGCAACTGTGCGAAGTCGCGGTCGGACGGGATGACGAACTGTCGCGGCCGCTCGGACTGGGCGACCACCGCGAAGCCGTAGACGGTGTCGCTCAGGACCGCCCCGTCCGGCAGCTCGAGCGAGTCCAGGTACTTCGCCAGCGCGCGTTCGGTCGAGAAGGAACGTACGACGCGCTGTTCGTCGAGGTACTTCTTCTCGACCGACTGCGGTCGCGGGTCGACCACCGAGCCCACCGCGAACTCCTGCGGTGCGTATTCGGGCGAGGTCATCCCCATCGCGGTCACCGGGATCGCGGCGGCCATGACCACGACGGCGATCCCGGCTGCGGCCGGGTAGGCCCACCGGGACGTGAAGGGTTGCGGCACCACGTGAACCGCATGCGCTCCTTCCCGTCGCACCGGGACGGACTTGCGCAGCGGGACCGACAGGAGGGCCACGATCGCGGCGAGCAGGACGACGGTCATGTAGAACCGCAGGAAGCCGAACGTCGATCCTTGCGAATAGCCGTAGACCTGGAAGGCCAGCACCGCGACGATCATCAGTCCCGGCAGCATCGGCAGGAGCCGACGCCGGCGCACACGCACGACGAGTTGCCCGATGACCAGGAACAGCAGCAGCGGCGCGAGGATGGCCATCTCGGTCAGGGAGAACCGGATCGCCTCGACGAACGTGGACGATCCGCTGCCGCCCGACTGCTCGATGATGGCCGCGTTACCGTATTCGGAGGTGAACTGGGCGAAGGCGTTTCCGGTGATGAGCCAGCCGGTGGCGGCCCAGGCGAGGAAGGCCAGGGCGCTCGGGGCGACCACCAGTGTCATGTCGACGAGACTGCGCGACATCTTCTTGACCGGATCCCGCCGGTGGTAGGTGACCCAGCCGACGACGAGCCCGGCCGCCAGCGCGGCCGCTCCCCCGTCGTAGCGGGTGAGATATGCGAGGGCCAGGGCGATTCCGGTGACCACGAGTTCGTGGACGTCGTCGGTGGAGATCCAGCGGAGTAGTCGTCTCGAGGCCCAGGCCAGGAAGAACAGGTACGGCGCCTCGCTCATCCCGTTGGCCGCGTACAGGACGACCATCGGGTTGGCCGCGTAACAGACCGTGAACAGCCCTGCGACATAGGGATTCAGTCCGCGGTCGCGTGCGATCCCGGACACCTGGACCACCGAGCCGGCCATGAACGCCGACGACATGATCACCGCCGAGAGCGCCTGGGTGGTCATCTCCGGCCACCACGGCGACAGCGCGACGAGCGGCAGCTGCACGATCGCGGTGAGCGGGGTGAAGACGAATCCGATGGCCGACAGATGCGGGCTCCGGCTGAAGAGCACACTCTGCGCCGACTGCACCCGGGACAGGGCGTCGCCGAAGAACCAGTGCACCTCGGTCGCCAGGTACACCCCGATGACGAGGTACGGCAGCCACGCGGCCAGGAAGATCACCGATCCGACCTGCAACCGGCGGCTCATGACGCATCTCCGGTGGTGGCCGTGTCGGTGGTCTCCGCGTCCGGATCGTCGTCGGGGCCCGGGCCGGCGCTGTCCGAGGACTCGCCGTGGCTCGTCGACAGACCGTGATAGGTCTTCTCCCAGTACGACGGATTGACCAGGATCTGCCACATGCCCTTGATGGCGGCGACGCTCATCATCAGCCAGTACAGCGGGATGAGCAACGCCGAGCCCAGCAGGTCGCTGCGGCCGTCCTCGCGGATCGCGATCAGGTTCATGTAGATCGCGGCCCCGTTGCCGAGGATCATCGATGCCAACGCCAGGTAATAGATCGGGCCGGGGAACAGTTCGGAGACGATCATCGGCTGGCCGCTGATCCACAGCGCCAGGATCAGCCAGAAAACCATGTTGAGGCAGGCGATCAACGGTGTACCGGCGATGAGCAAGGTGAACCGGGCGAAGGCGACCGGGCCGAGGATGTCCCACAGCTTGACCGGATGCCGCATGTGGACGAGCCACGTCTGCATGTAGCCCTTGTACCAACGGGATCGTTGCCGCACCCAGTTGATGGCGTCGACGTTGGCTTCTTCCATGGTCACCGAATCCAGCACCACAGTCCGGTAGCCGTGGTCGGCGATGCGCACGCCGAGGTCGGCGTCCTCGGTGACGTTGAAGGGATCCCAGGCCCCGATGCGGTCGAGGACGTCACGTTTGAAGTGATTCGACGTGCCGCCCAACGGGATCGGCGCGCGGCTGACCATCATGCCGGGCAGCAGGAAGCCGAACCAGATCCCGTAGTCGGCGGTGAACCACTCGGTGAGGAGGTTCTCGCGCACGTTGTGGAAGCTCAGCTTGCCCTGGACGCAGACGACCGATTCGTCGTCGGTGTTGTTGAGCACGTAGACCGCTCGCCGTAGCTGCAGCGGTTCGGGCTTGTCCTCGGCGTCGAAGATGGTCACGATGTCGCCGGTCGCGAAGTGCATCCCGTAGTTGCACGCCTTCGGCTTGGTCCGCGGCTGCGCCGGCGGCGTGAGAACCACGGTCACGATCCCGGTCCTCTCGACGTCGCGGGCCGCGGCGATCGTCGGCTCGTCGTCCTCCTCGAGGAGCAGCAGCACCTGCAGTTTCTCTCGCGGGTACTCGATGGTTTGCATCGCGGCCACGAGTTCGCCGACCACCTCGGGCTCACCGTAGGCGGGGACGAAGACCGTGTAGGACGGCAACTTCTCGTCGGGGATCGAGCGGGCCTGCTCGTCGGTGACCCGGATAGCGCCGTTGACCAGCCCGCGACGGAAGATCACCAGCCGGTCGGCGATGGTGATGACGTAGGCGACGGTGGCGACGGAGACGAGGGTCGCGCTCGTGCCGACCGGGAAGAAGACCATCAGGAGCGCGACGACGCCGAGCATCGTGAACCCGATGATCTTCTGGGTACGGTTGAACGGCACCGACGCCGACATGTCCTCGTCGGCGTCACGCAGCCGGTTCACCGCGTCCTGGAGTGCCTCGGCGCGGTACTCCTCGTCGACGAGCAGTTCTCGCACCGGTCGGGTGGGGCGAGTGCTCCTCGCGATTCCGGGTGCGTCGATACGGTTGCGGCTCATGGTTCCTCCCCCGCGCCCGCTTCGAGCTGCGTCCTGATCAGGTCGCCGGCGAGGTCCACGAGCAGCGCCCGATCCTTGTACTGCGGATTGCTGTCGAGGAGAACTGCGTCGCCGCGTAGCAGCACCGTCATCAGCGCGTCGATGTTCGCCAGGATCGTGACGCGCGGTTCCGGGAAGTACGCGTCGGCCTCATGGTTGTCGACGGCCCACAGCATGACCTGCTCGGTTCGGTTGCCGTTGGTCCACCACCACGAGACCACCGTGTAGGTGAGGTAACGCTTGTCGTCGACGACGTTCCAGATCTTGCCGTCGACGCCCATCGGCAACGCGACCCGAACGGGTTCGCTGACCCGCTCGTCGGACAGGTCGTAGCGGAACAGGTCGGGGTAGACCTCGAGCGCCAGCGGTCGTCTCGAATCGACGCTGTCGACCGCGACCCGGCGGGGCCGGCCGAACTTGTCGTAGGCCCGGCTTCCGGTGCCCTGGACCATGATCTGCCGGATGAGTGAGGCGCCGGGTCCGTACAACTTCGAGCCCCAGCGGTGGACCTCCGCGGATTCCTCCCGCCAGCCGGCGGGCACCACGAGCAGCTCCCCGACCTTCAGTTGCGGGTACAGGTTGCTCTGCCAGGTGCTGCCGACCGCCGGGGTCGGCACGAAGGCCAGCGCGATCGCGGCGACGAGCACCACCAGCAGGGGACGGCCGACGGCCGCGACCTTGGGCGGCGTCAGCTCGGCGGGTGCGGGCGGTGCCCAGTCCTGCCCGCCCTGCCGCCGGTGGTCGTAGAGCATCAGGCTGGTCGCTGCCAGCGCAGCCACCAGCGCCGGGACCGGGATGAGCAGGTTGCGTGGGGTGTTCACCAGGTAGAGCAACCCGAGCGTGCCCAGGCCGATGGCTCCGGCGATGAGTGCCGCGACCGCCTTGCGCTGACGCCCCGACCCGACCGCGATCGCGGTCGCCGCCATCGCGACGAGCACGAGGATGAACCCCGCGATCGGCGATGTACCGCCCATCGCCAGCAGTAGTGCGCGCATCGGTATGGGGAACACGAGCAGGAACAGCAGCCACACCCAGCGGTAGCGCGCGACCGGGCGGAGACCGAACACCAGGACCGCCGCACCGAGCACGAACAACCACAGCGCCAGCAGATCCATGTGCGTCGTCAGATAGGAACGGGCGTATCGCGGGTTCACCAACGACTTCAACGCCAGGGCAAGTATCAGCACGACGATCCCGACGATCACGTCGGTCTGGCGATCGTAGATGGGGGGCTCGTCCACGCGCTTCCACGAGACACCCACCGCCGCGATCACACAGAGGATGATCAGCACCGGCACGTACACGATCAGCGTTTGTGCCTGCATCTCGTCGACGACCGCCAGAATCGTGTTCCAGAAGGCCAGCACGGTGCAGCCGATCAGGAACAGCCACCTCAGGGTCATGAACTCGCCGGGCCGTTTCTCCGTGGCCGCCGCAACGGTCTTCGTGATCGTGGAGACCACTGAGAGTCAGTCCCCTACATGTGCGCGACGACGACGGCGCAGTACGACGGTCGCCACGATTGCGGCCACCACCGCGATCCCGACGGCCACGAGTGTCACCGTCACCCAGGACGTACCCGTCGACGACGAGTCAGCCGGTTGCGATTGTCCGTCGCCGGGCACCACGACCGGTTCCTGACCGGACACCTGCAGCAGGGCCACCCCGCTCAGGGCCGACCAGCGGTCGGGATCGGCGGACAGGCGGCGCAGGACAGCGTCGAGGTCGGCGGCATCCCGGGTCGACGTCGCGACCAGGACGGTCCGGCCGGCGTCACGCGCGACCTGCAGCGAGCCGAACCTCACGCCGGGCGTCAGGACCACGTTCGACGGCTTGCCATCCGCGTTGAGCACGGTGAGGGTCTGGCCGTCGGCGGTCACCGGCAGCGTGAGATGGGGCAGGCCACGGCCGTCGGCGGCGATGATCACCGCAGGCGCGGTCGATGCCATGGCGTCGTCGACGGACACCATGTCCACCCCGAGGCGGACCGCCGACAGCCGCTGCAGACCCGACATGATCTCCACCGCGCGTGCGACATCGGCGACGCCGCCGTTCGTCCAGGCGAGCGAGGTACGGGGCATGAGCGCCTGGGGCAGCGAGGCGAAACCCGGCGGGGTCGGCGGGTCGGCGGGTTCCGAGCGGACCTCACCGGCCGAGCTCAGGCTCAGCGAAGTGCGGACACCGGAACCGCATTCCTCGCCGACGTCGCCGTGGTTGTAGGTGACGGAGACCTCGGTGTAGCGACCGAGCACGTCGGCCGGGACATCGACCCACTGGTTGTAGCTGCCCGACGCGTCGGCCGGCCAGGACGCGATCACGCGTTGTCCCACCGACACCGCGATCTGGCCGCCCAGCGGGGTGTAGGTACCGGACAGCTGCAGGCGCACGTCCTTCGACGGCCGGCCGAGCCGGGCCTGGTCGATGCCGAAGAAGATCGAGGGTCACCCGGAGGAGGTGACGAGCTGGTCGCCGACCCCCAGGTCCGCGAGGCTGCTCACGGCGGGCGCGAGTTGCGGTGCAGCGAAGGGCGGTCCGGCGACGGCGGCCGAGCTGACCGCGATCGACGACAGATCCGAGGCGAGGAACTCGACCTGCGCCGGGAGTTCCTCCGCGCTGCCGCCGATCCGCAGCACCGGCCATCCGGCGCCCGGTCCGAGGCTCAGGCCCCCGGGCATGGTGGTGGAGATGACCACCTGACGTTCCAGGGGGCCCACCGCCGGCTCGGGTGCCGCGCTTCCGCGCCGCATGGAGGCGACCTCGACGTCGACCGTCGCCGACCCGTAGTTCGCCACGACCGCGGTCGCGAGAGCCACGGCCGCGGCGCCTTCGGCGGGCTGCACGTCGTCGGGCACGAAGATGGTCAGCTTGCGCAGGATCGGCGGCAGGAAGTCGGCGACGGTCTCGGGTGTCGCCTCGCGACCCGAGTAGGACACCGTCGAGTTCCGGATCGAGAATCCCGACCGGTCGTCGAACAGACAGGAGCCCGCGGTACGCAGGTAGGTTCGCAGGACGAGGTCGGCAGCGTTGCGTTCGACGCGAATACCGCGCAGCGGCAATGCAATCGGCGAGTTCACCGCCGCATCGATCGGGGTGCGCGAGATCAGCCGACCCTCCTGCAGCACGTCGACGGTGCCGCCGGTCACGAAGGTCGGGAACTGCGCGGTTCCGCGGATCTCGGTGGGGGTCAGGCCCTGGGGAACCGCGAGCGAGAGGCTGACCTCGCCCTGCTGCCCGGGGAACGAGATGGTCGGCGACGAGCCGAGTTCACGCATGTTCAACGGCGGCGGCGGGTCACCCGGCGCCGCCGTGGCGGGCGCGGTGAACGCTCCGATCGAGGCGATTCCCGCCAACAGCAGACCCGCCAGCAAGAGGCTCACGCTGCGCCGACTCCGGACATGCGAAAAGGCCTGGAGCGTCCAGGACGTGTGCATACTTCACCCTCCGAATGGCCCCCGGCCAGATCCCACCGCCCTGTCGATCAACCTATCCCATACCCCCGCCGGGTCCATATCCGACCAGTAAATCAACGGTGTCGAATACCAAACGTATCCCCGCGCCGCGACGAAGTCTGCAACCATGGCGGGGCGAAGGAGCCACGCCAACCCGAGGAACGCCCATGCGCACAGTTCACGTCGGCGACGAGGTCGACGGCGGAACGTACGTGAACGTCGCCGGGACGACCCTCTGGCATTTCTCGGCCGGCGACGCTCAGGGGATTCCGACGGTGCTGTTGCACGGCATCTTCGCGTCCGCCGCGTCCTGGGGCGCCCAGGTCCCCGACTTCCTCGACGCCGGCCTACGCCTGTACCTGCCGGAACGACCCGGCCACGGCCACAGTCCCGACGTCGACGGAGACTTCACCTGCGACTCGATCGTCGAGCGCACCATCGCCTACCTCGAGACGGTCGTCGGGCGGCCGGCGAACATCGTCGGCTGGGCCGACGGTGCGGCCATCGCCCTCGTCGTCGCCCGGAACCGGCCCGATCTCGTCAACCGGATCGTGTACGTGGGCGGCTACCTGAACCGCGGTGGGCGCCAACTCGATCAGTCCGTCGACCTCCTGCTGGATCGCAACCCGACCACCGTCGACTACCTGCGCACCCATCACGACACGACGTCTCCCGATGGGCCCGAACACTTCTCGGTGGTCTACGACAAGACCATCCGGATGCTGTCCACCGAACCCGACTATGCGGTCGCCGGGTTCAGCGAGGTCCGCACGCCGACGCTGGTGGTGATCGCCGACCGCGGCCTGGTCCGGATGGAGCACGCACTGGACATCGTCCGTACGCTGCCGAATGCCCGGTTCGCGGTGCTGCCCGGGACGCACATCCTGCCGGTGGAGGCACCCGAGCTGTTCAACCCGCTCGCGCTGTCGTTCCTCGCCGCCGATCCACCGACCGACTGGCTACCGGGCTGACGGACCGGGCGGCGGTCAGGCCCCGGAGGGTGCGTGCACCCGGTACCAGGCTTGACGACGCAGGGTGTCGGGATCGGCGACGACACGGTCCGGGTCGTTGATGACCAGGACCTTCCGCTCGTCGGTGGTGTAGACCGGCCAGCCCAGACCGGGGTCGCCGGTACGGGCGAAAGCACCCCAGCGCCCCTGCACGTTCTCGGTGACGCGCCGAGTGCCCGGCCAGTCGGCGATGGCGAGTCCTGCCCCCATCGGCGCCCGGTAGGCGCCGAACACGGTGAACAGTTCCGTCGCATGCGTCGCGCCGAAGCCCGTCGCGTCCAGCACCTTCGTCCGGTAGTCGTAGCGGTAGACGTAGGTCGGCGCGACCTTGCTGTGCCCGTCGGCGAAAGCGGTCATCGGCGCCCAGAAGATCGAGTCGCCGGCCAGCCGGATGCGGTCGCGGTCGCCGTTGCCGTACTGGGCGGCGATCTCGCGGCGGACCTCTTCGTCCTCCACCCGCATCAGCATGCGTTCGGAGTCGGGCAGCACGTTCCATAATTTCGCGAAGAGCTTGCCCTCGTCCTTGTTGCTCCCGATGACCAGCGGCACCGGCACCGTCAGGCCCTCGGCCGCCGCGGCCAGCGGCGAGCGCGGCAGCACATCACCGTCGACGACCGGTGCGAACGGGATCGCCCCGCCGGACGACTTGGTCGCGAACCGCATCAACCGGTTGCCGGCCTCGAGCAACAGGGCGGGGTTGGGCGTGGTGAGGAGGCGCTGCGCCTCGGCCGGGTCGATGGGGGCCTCGGTGCGTTCCATGGTGGTGTTCCGACGCTGCGGGTCGCGGAGGATTCGGACGAACTCGTCGGCGTAGACGGTCGCCGCGTCGTGCTCGACCACGAGTTCGGGAGCCGGGCTCTGCGCGATGGCGTGGTGGAAGAGGCCGGTGGCCTCCGGCGCGGACAGCAGGGCGAGCACCGACGACCCGCCGGCGCTCTCGCCGAAGACGGTCACGTTGTCGGGGTCGCCGCCGAACGCGGCGATGTTGTCCTGCACCCAGCGCAGCGCGGCGATCTGGTCGCGCAGACCGGCGTTGGTGTCGAACGGCCGATCGTCCGTGGCGAACTGCGAGAGGTCGAGGAAGCCGAACGGCCCGAAGCGGTATTGGATCGTCACCACGACGACGTCCTGGGCGCGGGCCAGGAAGGCGCCGTCGTAGAGCGGCGTTGCGGCGGTGCCGAGGATGAAGGCGCCGCCGTGGATGAAGACCATCACCGGGCGCGGCCTGCTCGATTCCACCTCGGGCGAGAACACGTTGAGGGTCAGGCAGTCCTCGGCCATCGGGGCGAACTTGCCCGGCGCGACCGCGGTGAACCGCTTCTCCTGGATGGCGGCTTTGGCGAGCTTGGTGCAGTCCCGGACGCCGGGCCAGTCGTGGACCGGTTCGGGAGCGCGGAAGCGGCGGTGGGCCACCGGGGGCGCGGCGAACGGTATGCCCCGCCAGCTGATAGTGCCGCGGCGAAGCCGCTTCCCCCGGGCGCCACCGACGACGCCGTTGACCGTGGTGACCTTGGTGTCGAGCAGTGCCATGTCCCCACCGTAGACGAATCGCCCGTTTCGTCTGTCCACCCTGCAGCAGAACTAGGATGTGGCCATGACCCCCGACAGGGCCACCACCGACCCGGCGCACGCTCCACGTATCGATCTCAACGCCGATCTCGGCGAAGGGGTCGGCGATGACGAGACGATGCTGACCATCGTCACCAGCGCCAACGTTGCCTGCGGCTTCCACGCGGGGACGCCCGCCGACCTGCTGGCCACGTGCCGGGCGGCCGTCGCCGCCGGTGTACGGATCGGCGCCCAGGTCTCCTACCCGGACCGCGCCGGGTTCGGCCGCCGGTTCATGGAGATGTCGACGCCGGACCTGATCGCCGACCTCGTCTACCAGATCGGCGCGCTCGACGCCCTCGCCCGCTCCGTCGGCGGAACGGTCTCCTACGTGAAACCCCATGGCGCGCTGTACAACACGGTCGTCCACCACGAACAGCAGGCCGACGCGGTCGTGACCGCGGTGCGCGACGTGAACCCCGACCTCGCGGTGATGGGCCTACCGGACTCGGAGGTCCTCGCCCGCGCCGAACGTGCCGGACTCGCGGTCATCACCGAGGCCTTCGCCGACCGCGCCTACACCCCGGCCGGCACCCTGGTCCCCCGCACCGAGGAGGGCGCGGTTCTCTCCGACAGCGCAGAGATCGCCCGCCGCGTCGTCGAGATGACCACCAGCGGGCGGCTCACGGCCATCGACGGCTCGGTGATCACCGTCGCTGCGGATTCGATCTGCCTGCACGGCGACACCCCGGGCGCGGTCGACCACGCCCGCGCGGTCCGCGAGGCGCTGAGCCGTGCCGGCGTCGAGGTCGCGCGCAACCGGGCCTGAGGTTTGTCGACCGCTACCGACGTCGCTGACGTGCGAATTCAGCGAGCACGACGCCCGCCGCCACCGACGCGTTGAGGGACTCGACGTCACCGGCCATCGGGATGGAGAGGATCGAGTCACAGCTCTCGCGCACGAGTCGCGAGAGTCCCTTACCCTCCGACCCCACGACGATCACGGTCGGGCCGGTGCCGTCGTAGTCGTCGAGGGTCACGTCGCCGCCGGCGTCCAGGCCCACGAGCTGGGCGCCGGAGTCCGCCCAGTCCTTGAGCGTGCGGGTGAGGTTGGTGGCGCGCGCGACCGGGAGACGCGCGGCGGCGCCGGCACTGGTCCGCCAGGCCACCGCGGTCACACTCGCGCTGCGACGTGCCGGGATCACCACACCGTGCCCGCCGAAGGCGGCCACCGAGCGGATCACCGCACCGAGGTTGCGCGGGTCGGTGATGTTGTCGAGGGCCACCAGCAGCGGCGGGGTGCCGCTGGCCTTGGCGTCGGCCATCAGATCGTCCGGATGGGTGTACCGGTACTCCGGCACCTGCAGGGCGATGCCCTGATGCATTCCGTTGGTGGACAACCGATCCAGCTCCGGCTTGCCGACCTCGAGAATGGAGATCGCCTGATCGCCGGCGATCTTGACCGCCTCGGCGACGCGCTCGTCCGGCTCGGAGTTGGTGGCGATGTAGAGCGCCGTCGCGGGCACGCCTGCACGCAGGCACTCGACCACGGGGTTGCGGCCGAGGACGTACTCGGGCCCCTCGTCCTTCGCTCGCGACGCGCCGCCGCCACTGCGTCCGGTGCCCGACTTCGCCGCAGCGTTGGCCTTCTTGTGCGCGGGGTGGTACGGCCGGTCGACCGCCTTCGGGGTGGCGCCGCGGGCCTCGAGTCCACGACGACGCTGGCCGCCGGACCCGACGACCTGCCCCTTCTTGGTGCCCGACTTGCGGATCGCACCCTTACGCTTGGAATTTCCTGCCATCACGCCTCACCCTTCAATGCCCACTGTGCACCATCAGGGGTGTCGGTCACCTCGATGCCGGCCTCGGCCAGGCGGTCTCGGACCGCGTCCGCGGTCGCCCAGTCCTTGGCGGAACGCGCGTCCGCGCGTCGTTGCAATTCGGCGCGCACCAGCACGTCCAGCGCGGAGGTCGCGGCCGAGTCGTCGGCCGTACCTGCCCACTGGTCGTCGAGCGGGTCGACGCCGAGGATTCCCATCATGCCCCGCACCGACGACGCGGCGGCGAGAGCGGCCGCCCCGTCACCCGATTCGAGTGCGGTGTTGCCCTGCCGGACGACGTTGTGCACCACCGCGAGAGCCGCGGGGACACCGAGATCGTCGTCGAGTGCGGCACCGAACTCGGGATCGATGTCGCCGATCACCACTTCACCGACGCGGGCGGCGACACGTTCGACGAACGACTCCACCCGCCGGTAGCCGGCGGCCGCCTCGGTGAGCGCACCGGGCGAGTACTCCAGCATCGACCGGTAGTGCGCGCTGCCGAGGTAGTACCGCAGTTCGACGGCACGGACGCGCTGCAGCATCGCGGGGATCGACACCACGTTGCCGAGCGACTTGCTCATCTTCTCGCCACCCATGGTGACCCAGCCGTTGTGCAGCCAGTAGCGCGCGAACGGGTCCCCCGCGCCGTGCGCCTGGGCGATCTCGTTCTCATGGTGCGGGAACACCAGATCCATCCCGCCGCAGTGGATGTCGAACTCCGAACCCAGAAGGCTGGTGGCCATCGCCGAGCACTCGAGGTGCCAGCCCGGGCGACCGGGACCCCACGGTGTCGGCCACGACGGCTCGTCGGGCTTGGCCGCCTTCCACAGCGTGAAGTCGCGGTGGTCGCGCTTGCCGGTGCCCGCGCTCTCGCCCTGGTGCACGTCGTCGAGTTTGTGTCCCGACAGCGCGCCGTAGTCGGGCAGGCTACGGACGTCGAAGTACACGTTGCCGTCGGCGACGTAGGCGTGGCCGCGCTCGATCAGCCGCTCCATGTACTCGACCATCTGGGTCACGAAACCGGTCGCGCGCGGTTCCGCGGACGGCGGCAGGACGCCGAGGGCGCGGTAGGCGTCGTCGAAGGCGCGCTCGTGGGTGGCTGCCCACTCCCACCAGGGGCGCCCGGCGTCGGCGGCCTTGCGGAGGATCTTGTCGTCGATGTCGGTGACGTTGCGGACGAACAGCACGTCGAGGCCCTGATGGCTCAACCAGCGGCGGAGGATGTCGAAGGCGATGCCGCTGCGGACGTGGCCGATATGGGGAACACCCTGCACAGTTGCGCCACAGAGGTACACCGATGCCTGGCCTGGGCGCAGCGGCACGAAGTCGCGCACCTCTCGGGAGCTGGTGTCATAAAGGCGCAGGGTCACGACCGGCCATCCTACCGGACCACGATCGGGCCACCGACCACGCGAGCGCCCGGACGAGCCACGTTCGGAAGCCGAAATGTCATCAGCCCGCGTCGGCGGCGAGGACCGGGTCGATGACCGAGTCGACAAGCGCCTGCATCGTGTCGAGCGTGTCCCCGAGAACCGCGACGGCCCGTTCGGTGTGCGGATGGCGCACGCGGACATGGATGCCGTCACGATCACGCCAGAACCACCACTGCGCGGTGTCGGTCGGCTTCTGGCTCGAGATCTGGCGCACGTCGACGTCCCCGCGCGCCATGGGCAGCCGCGTGTAGTCGACGTAGGACATCATGAAGACGTCGCTGCGACCGGGTCGCAGTCGATCCCCGAAGGCCGCGTACACCGGCGTCAACCCGATCTCGGCCAACGGGAGCGCGGCCGAGAGTCGCCGGGTGTTCCGGTGCATGGCGGCGTACAGGTCGCCGGTCGCGCTGATCCGCAGCGGGGCGTTGCCCACCGACCAGCTCACGCAACCCGGTCCCGCCCCGGCACCGGTGGGCACCACGGTCGCGATCTCGTCGGGTCCGCCGGCCGCATTGACGGCCATCGCCGCACAGGTGAGGACGGCCGGATAGGTGCGGGCACCGCGACGGTGGACCGTCGAGCTGAAGGTCGCGGCGTCGTCGCCGGAGAGCAGCGTCCGGACCATCGTGTGCACGGGCAGGCTGTCGCCCACGGCGACGCCGAGGTCGAGCGGGAACTCGGGCACCGTCCAGCCGGTCGCGGCGAGGAACTGTCCCCAGGCGCCCAGGCGGGGATCGTCGGCGGTCACCGACGCCTCCCCCTCGGCGACGACACTCAGGGCTGCGAGCCCCGACTCCGCCGGCTCGAGTTCCCGTCCGGCGAGCAGTTCACAGATCTCGGTCGACACGACCGCCAGCGAGCGGGCGTCGACGTAGCAGTGGTCGAAGGCGCAGATGAGTGTCGTCCCGCCGGGGCGCGTGACCGCCGCCAGGAAATGCGGCATCGGTTCGAAGGGATTGCAGGTCGCGCCGATGGACTCGATGAGCTTCGCGGCGAACTCCTGCGAGGAGAGCCCCTCAGCGGTCTCGCGGTGCTCCTCCTTGACGTCGACGCCGGGGTGCACCAATCGGGTGACCCCGTCCTCGGCCTGTACGTAGTGACTGCGCAGCGCGTCATGGCGGGCGATGACCGTGGCGACCACCTCGCCGAGCACGTCGGCGTCGATCTGTTCGGGGAAGTCGAGGGTCAGCGCCATCCAGCCCGGCTGTCCCGAGGCGAGCGACGCCAGGTGGAATCGCTCGTTCTCCGACACCGGCGCGCTCGACCGCGCGGCGGCACCACCCGGCACTGCGCGCCAGCACACCAGTTCACCCGGCTCGACCTCCCACGATTCGGAACTCGAGAGCTTCATCGCACACTCCTTGTCGATCGGCGGGTGTCGGGGGTCGGGGTGTCGGGGGTCGGTTCGGGCGCGGGGGCGCTTGCGGCGTAGTCGGTCACGATCGACTCGATCCGCTCGATCAGGCCGAGTATCGAGTTGCGCGCCACCGCGTTGTCGGGCACATGCGAGCGCACGACGAGTCCGGCCTCGGAGCGCGTGAACCACAGATTGGCGTTGCGGGTCGGGCCGACTCCGCTGGAGGTCTGCATCGTCGACAGATTCGGGTCGTCGCCGAGCCCGAGGCGGCGAACATCGGTGTAGGAAACCATGTAGGGACTGCCGTCGAGTCCCTTGAAGACCCCTTCGCCGGCCAGGAGCCCGAGGACGCCGTGCGCCGGCACCGACGCGGCCCGGCGCGCGGCGCGCACACTCTCGGTCGCGATGCGGACGAGTTCGTCGAACGAGGTGTCCGACCCCTGCGGAGAGTCCACGATGACCGGTGCGAAGTTGCACAGCCAGCCCTGTGTCCGCTCATGTCCGGCGCCTCGGCTGGCGAGCACAGTGGATACGAAGAACCTTGTCTCACCGCTGGATTCACGGTGATGCGTGGCCAGAGCGGCGTAGAGGAGACCGGCGAAACCGCCGGCGGTCTCGGCCAGCCGGGTGTCGCAGTGCGCCAACTGCTCGGGGGTCAGCAGCCAGTGCTCGATCGCGACCGCCGGCTGCGGCGCGCCGTCGGTCAGTCCCAGTTCGAGCGGACACTGCGGGGGTCGGCCGTCGTTCGCGGACAGCGCATCCCGCCAGAGGGCCACCCGCTCGTCGTCCGAGGTGAGGGCCGTCGCTGCGGCCCGCTCGGCGGTGATCGAGTCGCCGAAGGCGCCGGCGGGGCCGAGTCCGGCGGGTACGCCGGCACTCCGCTCTCGGTACAGCGCGCAGATCTCGGACAGCGCGAGCGCCGACGAGTAGCCGTCGCCGTGGGCGTGGTCGGTGGCGAAGAAGAACGTGAAGGCGTCGGCCGCGGGGTTCGGATCGACCGCGGCGGCGCACCAGGTGCCCGGGATCAGCTCTGCACGAGCCGTTTCCGATGCGCGGCGACCAACCCACAAGTCCAGATCAGCATCCTCGACGACCAGAGCCTCCCCGGCACGCTCGGCGACGCGGAACTCGAATGCCTCCGGCGGCGCCACCCATCGTTCGGGACCCGAGTCACCACTGCGATAGTGGGCGCGCTGCTCCTCGTGTCGCCGGACGAACGCGGTGAGGGCGCCGCTCATCGCATCCTCGTCGAGGGGGCCGTCTAAGCGCGCGGCGGCGAGCAGGAAGCCATGGTGCGGCTGACCGCCGGATCGCTTGTCCGCCATGGTCGCCAGGTGGTCGGACTGCAGGAACGACACCCCGTCACCCCACCGTCGTGCCGCCCGGGCGACGCCTCCCGGGTCGCCGAGCTCCCATTCGACGATCCGCCCACCACGCAGATGGGGTCGGAGGCGAACGGTGAGCGACCCGGGGACACCGAACCCGGGTGACACTCGAGAGGATTGCAGGGTGACCGACATCAGCGGTCCGCTACGACCGGCGACCCTCCGGCAACCAATTCCGCCGTGCGGTAAGTGTATTCGCAGTCACCGTCGGTGACGATCTGTGCGAGGATCGCGCCGAACACGGACAGGAAGGTCTCGACCGCGGGCGCATCCTCGGCGGGGAAACGCGCGGACACATTGACACCGGTGGGGATTCGGTTGATCCAGAAGTAGACCTCGTCGGCGTCGCGGGTCGCGCTGCGCAGCACGCGCGCCGCGCGTGGTTCCCACTCGGCCGCCCCCTCGGCGTGACGAAGGTCGATGTAGGACACCACGAATCCCGGTGGCGTGACGTCCCCGCCGATGAGTTCGGCGACCGGCGCGAACGGGGCACCTCCCACGTCCTTGTACTGGGCCGAGGTGGCCGCGACCGCGGTCAGCGCGTCGGTGAACCTCAGCGGCCGGCCCGGGCGCACGGCCACCGGGATGATGCCGACGAACCAACCCACGGCCTCACCCCACTCGATCGAGTTGCGGGTGTGGACGGGACTGATGAAACGCAGATCCGCGGAACCGGTCAGAGCCGCCGACGTCATCGACAGCGCGGTGTAGATGCCCGCGGTCATCGACGAGCCGGCTGCCTTGCAGATCGCGTCGAACCGCTTGGTCTCGGCGGGATCGAGCAGCCAGTGCGACAGCGTCGTCTGGAAACCCTCGTCCGGGACCCGCTGCGCGGTGATCGTCCGCGGCGCGTCGTCCGGAACGGCGAACTGCGGGAAGCGCGGGATGGGCTCCGGCTGAACGGCGGTGGTGGTGTCGTCGAAGAAGGCGCGCCACTGGCTGACCGCGGCGTTGTTGGCGTCGATCTGTTCGCCGAGGCGGCGCTCGGCGTCGCTGAAGTCCAGGTAGCTGCCGAACGCGGCGAGGCCGTGCGGATCGCCGGTGAGCTCGGCGAGGTACAGCGCGGTCAGCTCGCGGATCGCGAACACCTGGGTGTAGGCGTCCATCACCGTGTGGTCGGCGGCGAACACGACGAGGAAGCCCTCGTCGTCGCCGGGCGTCTCGACCGTCACCGCGATGCAGTGCGGCCACGCCAGCGGGGTGACGGTGGTGTTGAAGTACTCGGTGACGAGTTCGGAGACCTCGGCGGGTTCCAGATCGGCTCCGAAGGCCCGCTCGCGCACCGCGACCGCGTCGGCGGCGACGGTGATGCGGGTCAGGTCGCCCTGCGGGTGTCCGGCGTCGTGGACACGGACCGAGGTCCGGAACGCCTCGTGCCGGCGGTACCACGCGACGAGCGTGCGCGAGAACGCTTCTCGCTCGAGCGGACGCTGGATGCGGAACGCGGTCCCGATCCACTGGCTGTACCAGTCGTCGCTCTCACGAACCGCACGTCGGGCGTGTTCGAGATGCATGTACGACAGCTGCCGTGAGTCGGTCTGCCATTCCGATGCCTCGACCGCCGGCTCCCACGCGGTCACCGTGCCGCCGGGCATCGCATAATCATTCAGTTCGGTGTATTCCATCGAAACCCCCAGTGCTGAGACACATGTCGGCCCCCGATTGATGGTCTTTGGGCCCCTCCCCTGAGGCCTCGGCGCTGCGTTGCGCTAGCGGTGTTGTCGATCGAAATCGACCCGGGCACGCGTCCTCGACGCTGAGAACTGCTGTGCCCCCGGTTGTCTCGCCATGGTCACAACCCCAGTCCGCGTCGGAGCGTGGGCCACGACTCCCGCTGTTGGTCGACCCAGTACGGCCACGAATGCGTGCCCGGGTCGACGTAGCGGATGGTGGCCGGGACACCGGCAGCCGCGAGTCTGGACTGCAGCTGCTGGGTGCACCACATCGAGCCGACCTCGATCACGCCGCCGACGATCTGTCGGTCCGTGGGATTCTCGTTGCCCGGGTAGCCCGGGGCATCGTACTTTCCGGAGCGACCCGTCCCGGTGGAGACGTAGACAGCGGAGCCGCGGAGGTTCCCCGCCTGGGCGAGCACATCGTGCGCAGCCCAATCCGGGTCGTTCGGCGCGCCCCACATGTTGTTGGCGTCACCGCCGAACGCGGCGACGATGCCTCGAGGGTAGGCCTGGCCGGCCGGTCCCGTCGTGGTGAAGCATCCGCTGTACGCGGCCACCGCATCGTAGAAGCCCGGATTACGGGCGGCCAGAACGAGCGCCGCACCGGCACCCATCGAGAGTCCCGCGACGCCTCGCTTACCGTTGCCGGAGAACTGCGTGTCGATCAGCGGCGGCAGTTCCCGGGTCAGGAACGTCTCCCACTTGTAGCGGCCGAGCTTCGGATCGTCACGCTGCCAGTCCGTGTAGAAGCTGCCGTCGCCCGCGATGGGCATGACCACGTTGACGTTCTTGTCGGCATAGAAACCACCGAGGTCCGTCTTCAGCTTCCAGACGCTGTTGTTCGGATCCTGTTCGTTGAGGCCGCCCAACAGATACAGGGACGGCCGCGGGCCGCTGTCGGCGCGCGGGGTCAGGACCTGGACCTTGATGGTCTTGTCCATGGACGCGGAGTGCACGTACACGGCATGCAGATTCGGCCCCTCGGGCACCACTCGCTCGATGACCGATCCGCCCGGCATCGCGCTCGCGCTACCAGCCGACACGGTCCCGGCAAGACCTGAGAGTGCGATCGCGGCACACACCACGGTCGCGAGCACACCCCTGGCACGCGTTCCGACACGGCGATACGTGTTCCGGCGGGCAGCACCCGTCATATCGTCGTGTCCTCCGAATTTCGAGATTGGCAGTCAACTGACCAGATCCGCCGGTCTCCCGGATAGCCGGGGCCGGTCCACATTGGTCACGACAGTAACCCGAATTCATCCGATTGGATAGTTCGGCGTACGAATTGCGCATCAGCAAGGCAACCCTTAAAGATCCATGATATTGGCGGTTTCGGGCGTCCCGAGCCACGCTCCGGCCCCATCGCCCGAGTCGCCGGCCACCACCGGCCGCTCGGGTATGGTTTGCACGTCTCGACGCGACCGAACCCGGTTCGCGGCGACCGCGATCGATCACGATCACCGAATCCGCAGCTTGCACACGCTCGTCCGTCCGAGCCGCCGCCGGCACCCAGCCCGCACCGGTCCGGCGGTCCAGCCAGATCGGACCGGCGACCCGCACCCACAGATGACCTTCCGGGAGGACCTCACAATGGAATTCCTATGTGACACAGGGCACATCACCACGGGCTCCGGCCGCGGTCCCACCTCCTCGAGGTGTGTGCAAAGAATCACTCTCGACGAACGGCAGGTGCGGTCATGAACTTCGGGTCCCTGGTCGGACACTCGCCCGGTGTGTCCGAGTCGGCCGTCGATCGGCTCACCGCCGACGACGATCTCTTCGTCCGCATGGATGTGATCCTCGGCCTCCCCGTCGTGAACCAGACGCTGTGGCGCTTCCCCGGCACGGTCGACGTCGACGCCTTCGCCTCGCTGGCGGACAAGCTGCGGCGCGGTCGCCTGAGTCGGCTCGTCGCCACCCACCGGGGTCCGGGGCGCGCCCATTGGCGGTACACCCCCGACGCGGGTCACTTCTCCGTACAGACCGAGCCGGTCCCGGTCGGCGAGGAAGAGCGGTGGGGACGGGCCCAAGCCGACGCCGACCTCGACATCGAGAACGGCCCGGCGTGGCGGCTCGTCGTCGCACGGACCGCTGACGACGCCGCGGTGCTCGTGTCCCTGGTCATCTCCCATGTCATCGCCGACGGCGGGACGGGCGCGGTCGCGGTCCTCGAAGCCGTCCACGGGCTGGACTACACGCCCGGCACCGCCCCGGGCCCGGTGTCGAATGTCGTCGACGCCGCCGACCTCCTCTGGACCGCGGGTAAGACCGCGATCCGGATGGCGCGGGCCAGTAGGTCCGGACCGCCCGCCTCGCCCGCGCGGGTGACCGGCCGGCCCGCACCGGACACCGACGTCGCCGCCGCCGAGATCGCACCGAACGTGACCATCCTGATCCCGGTCGCCGACTTCAGGTCCGCGGCCGAATCTCGGGGCGGCACCGACAACAGCCTGTTCGCGGCACTCATGGTGGGTGTACTGGAGCG
Organism: Gordonia sp. C13; assembly: GCF_023218005.1. NCBI lineage: Bacteria > Bacillati > Actinomycetota > Actinomycetes > Mycobacteriales > Gordoniaceae > Gordonia > Gordonia sp. C13. The sequence goes on along the minus strand of NZ_JALPSY010000004.1, from coordinate 15,143 downwards.
GTGCGGCCGGGTCTCGCCCGGCGACATCGTCCCGGTGTCGCTGCCCGTCTCGTCGCGCACGCCCGACGACCGCCGCGCCAACGCGACGTCGGGCGCCACCGCTTTCGTCGCGGTCTCCGCCGACCGCTACGAGGATCTGTCCGCCGTCCGGTCGGCATGCAAGGACGCTTACAACCGGTTGGCCGCCAACTCGGGCAAGGTGGCCCAGCGGGCAGTCGTGTTGCAGGCGCTGAACGCATCCCTGACCCGACGCCTGGCCGCCAACGTCACCACGCCGCTGTGCCTCGCCTCCAATGTCGGACCGGTGCCCGCCGAGTTCGCGACCCTCGGCACCGGCGAACCCGCCGCACTTTCCATCCGAGCCGTCACCGCGACCGACGACCCCCGCAATCTGCGTGACCGCAAGGGCGGGATCAGCGGCTGGCTCGCACTCGGCGCCGACGACGTCATGTTCAGCGTGAGTTCGCTGGACCCGGTGCGCATCCCCGACGCGGCCACCCTGCGAGACCTGGTCACCGCCGAACTCGAAGCGTGGGGCCTGCACGGGAACGACTGGGGCGCATGAGGATCGCGTTCACCGTCCACGGCAGCCGGGGAGACATCCAGCCCGCGGTGGCGATCGGCACCGAACTCGCGCGGCGCGGCCACGAGGTCCGGCTCGCCGTGCCCGAGGATCTCGTCGAACTGACCGCGGCATCCGGGTTGCCCACGCAGATGCTGGCTCCGTCGACGGCGGAGCTGCTGGCCAGTCCGCTGGTCAAGGAGCGCCTGAAGTCCAAGAACCCGCGCGTACGACTCAAGGCGTTGGGGGAGGTCGCCGGCCACGGTCGCGCGACCTCCGAGCGGGTCATGGCCGACCTCGCCGACGTCTCCGATCTGCTCGTGACCGGCCCACTGGCGCAGGACCGGGCCGACGCCATCGCACAGAGTCGTGGCATCGGATTCGTTCCGCTGCACTACTGTCCGCTGCGCCCGAACGCCAGCCTCGACGTCCGCTACCGCGAGTACCCACGTCCGGTCTCGCGCGCGATGTGGCACCTCGCCGACCAGACCTACTGGCTGACGCTGCGTGGTGCCGACCGGCGGCTGCGCACCGAACTCGGCCTCCCATCGGTGAAAGGCCCTCTGGGAAGCCGACTTCGGAAGCGGGGGGTCCCCGAGATCCAGGCCTACGACGCCGCCCTGTTCCCCGGTCTCGAGAACGACTGGGGTCCGCAGCGACCACTCGTGGGATTCCTGTTGCCGGACAAGGACACTCGTGCCGCACTGTCGAACGGCGACGACGCGACCTCCCGTGCGGTCGAATGGGCGGCCACCGACGAGGCGCCCGTCTACGTCGGCTTCGGCAGCATGAAGATCACCGCCGAGCAGATCGGCGGCATCGTGAGCTCGCTTCTCGACCGCGGCCTGCGGGTCATCGGACACACCGATCACGAACTCCCCCAGCATGATCGGCTCCTACACCTCACCCAGCTGGTCGACCACGAGGCCCTGCTCCCACAATGCCGCGGCGCCGTTCACCACGGCGGCGCCGGCACCACGGCAGCGGCGACCCGCGCGGGCATCCCGTCGGTGATCGCCTGGCTCAGTGCGGATCAACCGATGTGGGCCGCGGCGCTTCGACGCAAGGGCGCCGGTTCCGGCAACAAGCTGGCTCGGTTCGGGCCGACCGATCTCGATCCGCTCACCGATCCGGCGGTGGCGGCCGCGGCCGCACGCCTGGGTACGGAACTCAGTCCGCCGGCCCAGGCCGTCGACCGTGCCTGCGACATCCTGCTGGCCGCTGCCTCGCGCTGAGGCGGGGCGTCGTCGAACGGCGCCTCAGGCGTCGTCGAGCAGGGCGGTGGCGACCGCCGCGATCCCCTCGCCGCGTCCGGTCATGCCCAGACCGTCGGTGGTGGTCGCCGACACGGAGACGGGCCCGCCGACCGCCGCCGACAGCACGTCCTGGGCCTCGGCACGACGGGGTCCGATCTTGGGTCGGTTACCGATGACCTGCACGGCCGCGTTCACGACGCGGAGTCCCTCGGCGGCGATCAGCTCGGCCACATGGGTGAGCATCGCGACACCGGAGACGCCTTCCCATTCGGGTCGCCCGGTGCCGAACACCGAGCCGACGTCGCCGAGACCGGCGGCCGAGAGCACCGCATCGCACAGGGCGTGTGCGCCGACGTCACCGTCGGAGTGACCCTCGCAGCCGGGCTCGTCGGGAAAGTGCAGGCCGACCATCCAGCAATCCGCTGACGGGTCGATGCGATGCGCGTCGGTGCCGATCCCGACCCTCATGACCGGGCCTCGACTGACCGGGCCTCGGCGTCGGCCGCGGATTCACGGACGACGTCGCGGATGATGCGCAGGTCCCACGGTGTGGTGATCTTCATGGCGAGAGGGTCTCCCGGGACGATGTGGACGGGGATTCCGCAGCGTTCGGCGAGGCCGGCGTCGTCGGTTGCGAGACCGGAATCGTCGGAATGCGCGCGCAGCAGGGCGTCGCGGGTGAAGCCCTGCGGGGTCTGTACCGCGCGGAGTTCTTCGCGGTCGACGGTGCGGGCGACGAGTTCAAGTCCGCTGGCATCCGAAGTCACCTGCTTGAGGGTGTCGACGACCGGCACACCGGGGACCACGGCAGGGTGGCCGGCGGCGACCGCCTCGACCACGCTCGTGAACACGTGAGCGGGCGTCAGGGGTCGTGCCGCATCGTGCACGAGCAGGATCCGGGCGGTGCCGGCCGCGGCGATTCCGGCACGCACCGAATCCGATCGGTGAGCACCGCCGGACACGACGACGACCCCGGGGAGCAGCTCTCGAGCGTGCTCCACGAGGTCGGCCGGCACCACGACGACGATCGAAGCCCCGAGCGAATCGGGGATGTTGTCGACGCAGCGCTCGATGATCGTTGCGCCACCGAGGTCGACGAACGCCTTCGGAACCGGCTCGCCGAGTCGGGTTCCCGACCCGGCGGCCGGGATGATGACGCAGACTTCTGCGCCGGAATCCTCCGGCGAAGTGGTCAATGTTCTACCTGATCAGGTACGAACCGATGTCAGGAAGCGGCCGCGAGGACCTCGTCCAGGATGATGGTGGCCTTCTCGTCATCGGTGTTCTGCGCGAGCGACAGTTCGTCCACGAGGACCCGGCGGGCCCGGGTCAGCATGCGCTTCTCTCCGGCCGAGAGTCCACGATCCTGCTCGCGACGCCAGAGGTCGCGCACGATCTCGGCGACCTTGATGATGTCGCCGGAGATGAGCTTCTCCTGGTTTGCCTTGAATCGCCGCGCCCAGTTGGTCGGCTCTTCGGTGTGCGGGGCCCGCAGCACCTGGAATACCTGGTCGAGACCCTCTTGCCCGACCACGTCGCGGACGCCCACGTATTCCAACTTCGTCGAGGGAATCTGAACGGTCATGTCACCGTCGGCAACCTTGAGAACAAGGTATTCGATCTGCTCACCCTTGATGGTCCGGGTAACGATGTCTTCGACCCGAGCAGCACCGTGATGGGGGTAAACGACGGTGTCGCCAACTTTGAAATTCAATGTTCCTTGCCCCTTTCGAGTGAACCCAGTCTAGCACGGGCGTTCCGAGGGCCCCACCCAACGGTGCAGGTCAACGCGGTGAACCGGTTCCAGTGCTGCCTCTTCCGAGGTGACGGGGGGTGCCGTAGCAGCGTGTTCGGCGTCACGCAACACCACTCGGACGAGGCCCTCCGAGGCCCCTCCACCGATGCCCGGAACATGCCCTCGCAGACACGAATCGGGCACCCGGGCGGACTTTTCCGGACGGCGCCCACTACGCTGCGTAGTGCAGGGTTTCGCGCGCTGCAATTCGACTTCGTTTGACCTGGGAGGATCGGGTGTCAGTGCTTCCACTATCCGCACGGCGGTCGGCGGTTCGGCCATCTCGTCTGGCCACCGCAGCAGCCACGATCGGCATCGCCGTTGCCCTGGGCACCACCGGTTGCGGTGCGGGGCAGATCTCGCAGACCGCCAACCAGCTGCCCGCGGTCAACGGCGCCAACGTCAACATCGACGCGCTGCAGCTGCGGGACGTGCAGATCCTCTACCCGGAGAAGGACGCACCGACCGTCTTCGGCAACGGCGGCCCCTTCGAGCTCGCGTTCGTCGTCGCCAACGCCGACCAGACCGCCTACTACCGGCTGAAGGAGATCAAGCCCGAGAAGGGTTCGGTCGAGTTCGTCGAGGGCAGTGACTCCGCGGCTCGCGTCATCGCGCCGGGGCAGGCCCTCAGCAGCGGTACGCCCGTCGGTTCCGTCCGCGACAGCGAGAAGACGGTCACCGCCGAACTGACCGGCGCGGGCGACACCGTCGCCGCCGGTCTGACCACCGATTTGACCTTCGTCTTCGAGAAGCGCGAGGGCAACGGCTCGTGGGTCCCGGCCGGTGAGACCACCGTGCAGACCCCGGTCGACGCCGGTGCCGATCTCGAGCGTCAGGACGTCGCCCGCAACGCGGAGCCGACGTTCTACAACCAGCACCACGGCGAGGGCGACCACGGCGAGTCCGAGGGCGGCGCCTCCGAAGCCGGACACGAAGAGGGCGGCGGGCACTGACCCCTCCCTTCGAGACACGCAGACGAGGCCCGGCAACCGCCGGGCCTCGTCTGTTCTGTCAGTACACCCGCATAGGCTGACCGGGTGGCAAAACCCAAATCGTCGTATCGCTGCACCGGATGCGGCCATCAGGTCGCCAAATGGGTCGGACGCTGCCCCGAATGCGGTGAATGGGGATCGATCGACGAGGTCGCCGGCACACCCACGTCCTCCCGGACCACCGCCGCGGTGGCACCGTCGAGCCCGGCCCTGCGTATCACGGAGGTCGACGCCGAGTCGTCGGCAGCGGTGCCGACGGGCATCGGCGAACTCGACCGTGTCCTCGGTCGCGGCGTCGTCCCGGGATCGGTCATCCTGCTCGCCGGTGAGCCCGGCGTCGGCAAGTCGACTCTGCTCCTCGAGACCGTCAAGCACTGGGCGGCCAAGGATCGCGTCGCGCTGTACATCACCGGCGAGGAATCGGCCGGCCAGGTACGCATGCGCGCCGAACGCACCGGCGCGGTGCACCCCAACGTCTACCTGGCCGCAGAGACCGATCTCGCGACCATTCTCGGCCACGTCGACACCGTGCGGCCGTCACTGATGATCATCGACTCGGTGCAGACCGTGGTCGCGTCCGGCGCCGACGGTGTCACCGGCGGCGTGACCCAGATCCGCGCCGTCACCACCGCGCTGGTCTCGCTGGCCAAGAACCGGGGCATCGCGGTGATCCTGGTCGGCCACGTGACTAAGGAAGGCGCTGTCGCGGGCCCTCGCTCGCTCGAGCACCTCGTCGACGTCGTCCTCGCCTTCGAAGGCGACAAGCATTCCACGCTGCGGATGGTCCGGGGCGTGAAGAACCGTTTCGGCGCCGCCGACGAGGTGGGTTGTTTCGAACAGCGCGACGACGGCATCCACCAGGTACCCGACCCGTCGGGAATCTTCTTGCACCAACGGAATTCGGATGTCAGCGGCAGCGTCACGATGGTGACGATGGATGGCAAACGGGCGCTCGTCGGCGAGGTCCAGGCGCTGGCCAACGGGACCGAGATGTCCAACCCCCGTCGTGCCGTGTCCGGTCTCGACTTCAACCGGGTGGCGATGGTCCTCGCCGTCCTGCAGGCGCGCGCCGGCCGCAAGGAGCTGGGCAAGTCGGAGATCTACCTGTCGACGGTCGGCGGGATGCGCGTGACCGAACCCGCCGCCGACCTCGCCATCGCGCTCTCGGTCTATTCGACCCTCACCCAGCGGCCGGTCCCCCAGTCGACCGTCGTCATCGGCGAGGTCGGGCTCGGCGGCGAGATCCGTCGGGTCTCGGCGGTCGCACGACGCCTGGCCGAGGCCAAGCGACTCGGCTTCCGCGAGGCGATCATCCCGGCGGCCACCGACGAGGAACTGCCGAAGGGGATTCGCATCCTCCGGGTCGCCGATCTCGACGACGCCGTCCACCTTCGCGACTCCGACCCGGTGGACGCGCCGTTCTGAGCCCGCGTCAGAGCTGCGGTTTGCCGCCCAGGTACTCCGCCGCCTTCGCGCTGTTCTCGATGTGGTCGGCGAAGTGCTCCCGGACGTCGATCTGGACGAACAATCCGTTCGCTCGGGCCACCGGGCGCTCCGGATCACCGAGGTGCGCAACACCTTCGACGTAGATCTTGCGGCGCTGCTTGCCCAGGATCTCGGCATGTAGGTGCAGCGTCCTGCCCACCGGGATGGGCTGCATGAAATCGACCTGGAGGTGCACGGTCACCGCCGCCGGGCCGATCAGCCGCGGCGTCATCCCCATGACGTCGTCGAACGCGCTGGACAGGATGCCGCCGTGGATCACGCCGGGCCCGCCCTCCATCCAGTGCTCGACGGGCATCTCCGCGTCGACGCTGAAACCCTCGCCCGCATAGATCTGGAGATGTAGGCCGTGTGGGGATTCCGGCCCGCAACCGAAGCACACCATGTTGTGCGGGCGCATGAGTTCGCCCGGCGCGGAGGTCTTCGGGTGGCGCTCCAGCACGTCGAGCTCCTCGGGCACCACAAAACTGCTGCTCTTCACATCCCGGTACCCTAGTCACCGTTGTGACGACCTGCTTCGACGGGCGTCGTCCGCCCGGGGATGTCCCGGGCCGAAGGGGAGACATGGTTGCCGAAGTGGTGAAGTCCGAGCTCACGCGTGAGACGTTGGCGCGCGTCGCGCCGGGCACCCCGCTGCGCGACGGCCTGGAGCGGATCCTGCGCGGCGGTACCGGCGCCCTGATCGTGCTCGGGCACGACTCCGACGTCGAGAAGATCTGCGACGGCGGTTTCCACCTCGACGTCGAGTTCGCCCCCACGCGGCTGCGCGAGCTCGCCAAGATGGACGGTGCGGTGGTCCTGTCCACCGACGGCAAGCGCATCGTGCGCGCCAACGTCCAGCTCGTGCCGGACCCGTCGATCCCCACCGAGGAATCGGGCACCCGGCACCGCAACGCCGAGCGGACCGCGATCCAGACCGGCCATCCGGTCATCTCGGTCAGTGCCTCGATGTCGATCGTCAGCGTCTACGTCGACGGCGCTCGTCGCGTCGTCGAGAGCCCCGACCCCATCCTTTCTCGCGCGAACGTCGCTCTGGCGACCCTGGAGCGCTACAAGGCGCGCCTGGACGAGGTCATCGCCGCACTGTCTCGGGCCGAGATCGAGGACTACGTGCTGCTGCGCGATGCCATGTCGACCGCACAGCGCATGGAGATGGTGCGCCGGGTGTCGGTGGAGATCGAGGAGTACGTCCTCGAACTGGGCACCAACGGCCGGCAGGTGAGCCTGCAGCTCGAGGAGCTCATCAGCGACAACGACACGATGCGTGAACTCCTCGTCCGCGACTACTACGCCAGCCCCGAACCGGCCACCGCCGAGGACGTGCGGCAGGCGCTCGAGGTGATCGAGGGACTCAGCGACGCCGACCTCCTCGACCTCACCCAACTCGCCGGCGCGTTCGGCTACCCGACGACGATCGACGCCCAGGACAACGCCATGAGTCCGCGCGGCTACCGCCTGCTCGCACGTATCTCACGTCTGCAGTTCGCGCACGTGGACCGCTTGGTCCGCAGCTTCGGCACCCTGCAGGCGCTGCTCGCCAGCACCTCCGCCGACCTGCAGGCGGTGGAGGGCATCGGCAGCATCTGGGCGCGGCACATCCGCGAGGGCCTGTCGCGGCTCGCGGAGACCAGCATCGAGCGATACGACTAGAGCCCCGACGAATCGGGGCTCCAAACGATCAGGTTCTACGGCGATCAGGGTTCCTGCGCCGGCGCGACCACGTTGAAGGTGATCGGGAACGACTCGCGCTCACCGATCTTGCCGATCGCCGAGTAGGAACCGGCAGGGACCTGGGTCCGCGGGCGCTCACAGCCGGGGCTGCTCGTGGTGCCCGACCAGGTGATCGTGTCCTTGACCTGCTGTGCGGGCTTGAGGACCACGTTGTTCACGGTGTCGATCGGCGAACAATCCCGCGCCGACCACAGCGTGCGCGACCCGTCGAGCGTCCGCACGATCACGTTCTGGGCGGCCTTGCCCACGTCGCGGGTGCAGTCGGACAAGCCGGCGTTCGTGGTGACGATCGTGAACACCGGCTGCTGACCGACCGTGTACGTCGGCTTGTCGGTGTAGAGGACCACCGAGATCGCCTGATCCGGGCACAGGTTGGGGCCTGCAGGGCCACCGGGCACGCCTGCGGGGCTTGCCGATTCCGGGGGTGACGCCGACGCGGACGCTCCACTCGGGGCTCCCGCACCGGCGGGAGCATTGCCGCCCGGACCACCACCTGCACCGGCGTTGCCGGCGGCGGGCGGCTCGGACGACGGGGGCGCCGATTCAGACAACGGCGCCGCACTGCTGGGAACCGACGAGGTCGCCGCGGTGTTCTGCGGCGCGTCCCCACCGGACGTCATCCAGACGATGAGAGCCACGACCAACCCCACCACGACCAGCGCGCCACCCCCGGCGACGACGCGTCGTCGCCAGTAGATCTCGGGTGGCAGCGGGCCCTGGGGTTCGATCACGCCCACAACGCTAACGGCCGGATCTTGACTTCCGGTTGATCACGTGCGGCGTGTCGCGACCGAAAAGCGGCCCCGAGCAGGCAAAGTCTAGAGTTCGCCTTCAGGCTCGGGGCCGGTTGCGGCTCAGGCGGTCTCGGCCTGTGCGGAACGCGACGGCTTCTCGCCGATGTCGCCGTAGACGGATTCCAGGTTGACCCGGCCATCGCTGAGCTTGTAGGTCAGGCCGACGATCGCGAGCTTCCCGGTGGCGATGCGGTCGGCGATGATGCGGCTGCGCTGCATCAGAAGACGACCGGTCTCCACGACGTGACGCGCCTCGAACTCGTCGACACGCGAGAGCCCCTCGCTGCGTCCGGCGAGGATGGACGGCGTCACACGCTCGACGACGTCGCGGATGTAGCCACCCGGGATCTGCAGGTCGTCGAGGGCGTCGAGGGTCGCCTTGACCGCGCCGCAGCTGTCATGGCCGAGAAGCACGATCAGCGGAACCTCGAGCACCTCGACGGCATACTCGAGCGAGCCGAGAACGGCCGAATCGATGACGTGGCCCGCGGTTCGGACGACGAACATGTCGCCGAGCCCCTGGTCGAAGATGATCTCGGCGGCCAGACGAGAGTCCGCGCAGCCGAACAGCACCACGTGGGGATGCTGCCCTCCGACGAGACGCTCGCGGTCCTCGATACCCTGACTGGGATGTTGGGACTCGCCAGTGACGAATCGGTCGTTGCCGTCGCGCAGAACGCGCCAGGCCTGACGTGGTGTCATTCCGATCATGATCAATAGTGTGCCACCAGGCGCTTTGCTCGGTTGGTTCGATACCCATGAACGCGACCTGCCCTGGCGGGATCCGTCGTGCACCGGGTGGCAGATCCTCATCAGCGAGATCATGCTCCAGCAGACTCCGGTGTCCCGGGTGCTGGAACCGTGGCGGGCGTGGGTCGAGCGCTGGCCGGTGCCGTCGGCGATGGCCGTCGAGTCCGCGGGCGAGGTCCTGCGCGCCTGGGGCAAACTCGGCTACCCACGCCGAGCCCTCCGTCTCCACGAATGCTCCAAGGTCCTCGCGCGCGACCACGACGACCGCGTACCCGAAGACGTCGCGACCATGCTGACCCTGCCCGGCATCGGCGACTACACCGCACGGGCGGTCGCCTGCTTCGCCTACGGCCAAGCGGTTCCCGTCGTCGACACCAACGTTCGTCGCGTCATCGCGCGGGCGGTGCACGGCCGGGAGCAGCCGGGCAACCCCTCGCGACGGGACCTCGACGACGCCGAGGTACTCCTCCCCCGCGCCGCCGACACCGGCTACGCGCCCGACGCGCCGAGGTTCTCCGCCGCCCTCATGGAATTGGGCGCACTGGTGTGCACGGCCCGAAACCCCAAGTGCGACAACTGCCCTCTCGTTGACTGCACCTGGGTACGACTCGGCCGCCCCGCACACACCGGCCCGCCGCGGAAGACCCAGAAGTTCGCCGGCACCGACCGCCAGGTCCGCGGCCTCCTTCTCGACGTACTGCGCGGCACCACCGGTTCGGTGGAACGGGCGAAGCTCGACGTGGTGTGGACGAGCGACACCGCCCAGCGCGACCGTGCCCTCGACTCACTGCTCGTCGACGGACTCGTGGAGATCACCACCGACGGGCGCTATTGTCTTGCGGGCGAGGGTTGAAGCCGTCGGACAACCAGCGTCACCGCAGGTCGCGGAATCTCTTGCACGTTCTGCGAGACAACTCGCCCACCGGGACACATAATTCGTGCCAAGGTCGATGACCAGTCATTTGATCGTTCGGGCATAGTCTCCCGCTGGACCCGGATCGTTGCTAATGTCCCGATCCATGAGTCAGCCGCCGTATCCTCCTGTCCCGCCGTCGGACCCGAATCAGCCGGGTGGACAACCCGGGCAGCAGCCGCCCCAGTACGGGCAGCAGCCACCGCCCCCGCCCCAGTACGGCCAACAGCCGCCGCAGTACGGGCAGCCCGACTACGGACAGCAGCCGCCGCAGTACGGCCAGCAGCCCGATTACGGCCAGCCGCAGTACGGACAGGCACCGCCTCCGCCGCCCCCGGGTGCACCGCAGTACGGCAGCGCGGGCGCGTACCCCGGCGCTCCCGGCGCCCCGGGCACCAAGGTCGATGTGGGCGAGGCGTTCTCCTGGGCCTTCAACAAGTTCAAGAACAATGTCGGCGCCATGATCCTGCCGGGCCTCGCGGTGTTCTTGCTCGGCGCTGCCCTCATCGCGGTGGGGTTCTCCGCAGTGGCGATCTTCGGTACCACCGAGCGGGTCGACTACGGGAACGGTTACTACTACGAGACGACGTCGCTGGGCTTCGGCGGCTCGGTCCTCTTCGGCCTCGTGTACCTCGTCTTCATCCTGGGCCTGCTCTACATCCAGGCGAGCATCATCTCGGGCGCGGTCCGCGTCGCGAACGGTGAGCCGGTGACCGCGAAGTCGTTCCTGACCCCGATCCGGTTCGGACCGGTCGTCGGCACCGCCATCCTCGTCGGCCTCATCACCGGAATCGGCTACGTACTCTGCATCATCCCGGGTCTCGTCGCGATGTTCTTCCTGATGTTCTCGGTGGTCGCGACCATCGACAAGGGGCTCTCGCCGATCAACGCGATGAAGACGTCGTTCGAGTTGACCAAGTCGAAGGTCGGCGACTCGCTGATCGCGCTGCTGGTCACCTACGCGATCAACCTCGTGGGTGTGCTCGTCTGCTACGTCGGACTGATCGTGGCAGCGCCGGTCGCCCAGCTGTTCCTGGTGCACTGCTGGCGTCGACTCAACGGCGCACCGATCGCACCCGCCGATCCCGCCTGATCTCGATCCATCCTTTCGGGGCGCGCACGAGACATCGTGTGCGCCCCGATCTATTTCTGCGAGCTGTCGAGTCCGGACAGAAACGCTTCCACCGCACCGCGATAGACGTGTGGCGCGTCGTCGTGGACGAGGTGCCCGGCCCCCTCGACGCGTAGATACTGCGCATGCTCGTTGACCTCGCACATGCGGCGCATCTGCCCGGGCGGCGTGACCGTGTACTCGGCTTCGATGGCCAGCGACGGCACCGCGACCTCTTCCCACTCCGACCAGAAGTCGCGGATACCCCACTCGTCGGCGATCGCGCCCCACAACGGAATCCGGCCGTGGAGCCGCCCGTCGTCGAACGCCTCGTAGAAGTACCGCCCGGCCACCGGACCGAACATCGCGACCGCCTCGTCGACGGACTCGAAACGCTCGGGCCAGGACTCGAACCAGGGCGTCCAGTTGGTGGTGGTCCGCCCGCGGAAGTCGGGTGCCATGTCCTCGAGTACGAGCGCCGCCACGAGTTCCGGATAGGCGGCGGCGGTGCACCAGGCGTGCAGTGCCCCCATCGAGTGCCCGACGAGGACTGCCGGTCCTCGGTCGATCCAGGTGAGGATCTCGGCGAGGTCGGCGACGAACCGTTCGGTGGCGAGTTCTGTTGCGCTGTCCGGCTCCTCGACGTCGACACCGGTGTGGAAGGCCGCGTCGTAGGTGAACACCCGGCCGTACCGGCGCAGCCACGGCACCTGTCGCCGCCACGTGCGCCCACGCCCCATCAACCCGTGCAGCAGGACGATCGGCCGTGTCGTCGTGCCCTCGTCGAGCAGGCCGCGGGCGTCGTCGACGATCGCCGGCCCCCCGTGGTCGCGGAACCCGATCTCGCCGATCGCGTGGGTGTCGAACATGGCCGAAACTGTATCCGCCCTAACGATCCTTCGGGGTCGGGCAACACCGTCACGACCGCACTCGCAACGCCTATGGTGGACGCATGGCTGTTGTGAAGATCAATGCAATCACCGTTCCCGAGGGCGCCGGACCCGAGCTGGAGAAGCGGTTCGCCAACCGCGCCCACTCGGTCGACGGCTCCAAGGGATTCCTCGGGTTCCAGCTGCTGCGTCCGGTCAAGGGCGACGACCGCTACTTCGTCGTGACGCAGTGGGAGTCCGAGGAGGACTTCCAGGCGTGGGCTTCCGGCCCGGCGAAGGAAGCGCACGCCGGGGAGCGGGCCAAGCCGGTTGCCTCGGGTGCCGATCTGCTCGAGTTCGAGGTCGTGCTCGACGCGCGGCCCAGGGCCTGACGGAGCAACCCTGAGCCCGTTCATCCCGGCCGGCGAGCAGCTCGTCTCGCCGATGTTCCCCCTCGGCACCGCCCTGCTGCCAGGTGGCGAGTTGCCGCTGCGAGTCTTCGAGCCGCGTTACCGGCAGATGGTCGGCGACCTCATGGAGGAGTCCGACGGAAGACCGGTCGTGCGTTTCGGGGTGGTGCTGATCGCCCGGGGTTCCGAGGTCGGGGGCGGCGAGGTCCGTTGCGACGCGGGCACGATGGTGCTCGCCGACGTCACCGACCGACTCCCGGATGGCCGGGCATTACTGGCCGGCACCGGCACCTCTCGATTCCGGGTCGTCGAATGGCTGCCCGACGATCCCTATCCCCGTGCCCGGGTCGAGGTACTCGCCGAACCGGAGCCCGCCGAGGCCGACCTCGAGCGGCTGCACTCGATCGACCAGCGGCTGCGCGTCGTCATGCGCCAGACCCTCGAGGCCGTCGGCAAGGACGTCGACACGATCTTCGCCGCCCTCGACATCATCGACGCCGATCCCCTGATGGCGGACGTGTCGCCGATCTACCGCTGGGCCAACCGACTCCAGGTCGAGCCGCATGATCAGCAACGCCTCCTCGAGGCCGCCGACCCGGCCGGACAGCTCGACGTGCTCGAGGATGTCATGGAAGGACTGGAGGCCCGAGCGGCCTTCGGCCGGGGCTGATTCACCGCCGCCCCTGGCGGCCAAGTTAGAACGTGTTCTAGTATTGCGTGTGCCGTAGTTCACACTTGCTCGCGTGCGGAGGAAAATTCCGCCCGCTGACCGGCAAGGACCCGTCCTCCTGAGGAGCACACGCGTAATGACCGAGACCGTGGAGTCCCACACCGCAACCGTCACCGGCGGCGGGGATCAACCCCAGTTGCTCATCGGCGGCCGATGGGTCGACCCCCATTCCAGTGAGATCCTCGAGGTCTTCTCCCCCGCCACCGGGGAACGTGTCGGTTCGGTGCCGCACGCCGACGCCACCGACGTCGACACCGCGGTCAAGGCCGCACGCGCCGCCTTCGACTCCGGAGTGTGGAGCTCGACGCCCCCGGCTCAGCGCGCCGACATCATCGCCAAGGTCGCCGACCTGATCGACGAGCGCGGCGACGAGATCACCGCACTGGTCTCGGCCGAGATGGGCGCGCCGCCGAGCGCCATCGCCACCCTGCAGCAGCTGCCCGGCACCGGCGTCCTGCGCGCCTACGCCAACGCCGCCCGCGACTACCAGTGGGAGGAGTACCGGACCGGCCTGTTCGGGACCACCCGCATCACTCGCGAGCCGGTCGGCGTCGTCGGCGCGATCTGCGCCTGGAACGTCCCGCTGTTCATCACCTGCAACAAGATGGGCGCCGCGCTCGCCGCAGGCTGCTCGGTGGTGCTCAAGCCTGCCCCGGAGACCCCGCTCACCGGTAACTACGTGGCTCAGCTGTTCATCGAGGCCGGCGTTCCCGCCGAGGCGATCTCGGTGGTCACCGGCGGTACCGAGACCGGCCAGGCCCTCGTCGCCCATCCCGACGTCGACAAGATCACCTTCACCGGGTCGACCGCCGCGGGCAAGGCCATCGGCGCCGCCTGCGCCGAGACCCTCAAGCGCTGCTCGCTCGAGCTGGGCGGCAAGTCGGCGGCCATCGTCCTCGACGACGTCGACATCGCCGCGAACGCCTTCATGCTGACGTTCCTCGGCCTGTTCAACACCGGCCAGGCCTGCGTCGCGCAGACCCGAATCCTGGTGCCGCGCAGCCGGCAGGACGAGATCGTCGCGGCGATGGTCGACGCGGCGAAGGCCATGAAGGTCGGCCTGCCGTCGGACCCCGAGGCCCAGCTCGGCCCGCTGATCACCGAGAAGCAGCGCCAGAAGGTCGAGGAGTACATCGAACTCGGCAAGAAGGCCGGTGCCACACCGGCTCTCGAGAGCGAACGCCCCGCCGGCCTCGACTCGGGTTACTTCCTCACCCCGACCATCTTCACCGGCGTCACCAACGACATGGCCATCGCCCAGGAGGAGATCTTCGGGCCCGTCCTGTCGGTCATCGCCTACGACGACGTCGACGAGGCCATCGCCATCGCCAACGACTCCAACTACGGACTCGCCGGCACGGTGTGGACCAACGACGTCGAACGCGGCATCGAGATCTCCACCAAGATCCGCACGGGCACCTTCGGGATCAACTGGTACGCAATCGATCCCGAGTCCCCCTTCGGCGGCTACAAGAATTCCGGCATCGGCCGCGAGAACGGCCGCGAAGGCCTGGAGTCCTTCCTCGAGCACAAGTCGACGATGCTGCCGATGGGCTACGAGGTCTCCAGCAACTAGACCCTCACCTCTCACAGGGGAAATCCGGGGCCGGACGCCAAGCGTCCGGCCCCGATTCCCTTGTGCGGAGGCTCACCGATGCCTGAGGTGCGAGGAGCGATAGCGACGAGCCACGAAGGCCTGGCGAGATGACGTCGCCGGCCCTTCGTGG
>NZ_JALPSY010000039.1:0-29472 GCF_023218005.1 Gordonia sp. C13 | reverse complement strand
CTGTATCCATGTAGCTTCTACGGATTGCGGGGTGGGGAACCGCGCAGGGTCGGCGTGCGTCTGATGATGCATGCCTCAGGACCTGCGCGCGATGATCGCGGCACATGACGGAGTCTTCGGTACGACGCACCTGCGCGAGTGTGGGATCACAGCGGATGGGGTGCGTCATCGGGTCGCGACGGGGGAGTGGGTTCGCGAGGCGCGTGGCGTGTTCCGCGTTGCCGACCGACTCGTCGACGACCGGATGACCGCGCGACTCGCCGTCCTACGGGCCGGGCCAGGCGCGGCACTCGCCAGCGGATCTGCGGCCTGGTGGCATGGCCTCATCGACGCGGCGCCCGAGTCGGTGACAGTGATCGCGCCCCGTGGACGCCATGGCGATCCCATCGAGGGAGCGAACGTCTGGCACCGGACGCTCGACACCCGAGACCTCACCGAGGTCGACGGACTCACCGTGACGAGCTGCGAGCTCACGGTCCTCGACGCCGCGGTGGATGTCGGAGTCAAGGTGATGGACTCGGCACTGCTGAAGAAGCGGGTCAAGCTGGCCGACCTCGACGCCGTTCAGCGGCGCAACGCGGGGCGTCGTGGTTCACCGCGTGCCCGCGCCATGCTCGAGGCGATGTCGTCGGGTGCACGGTCGGAGGCCGAGCGCATCACCGTCCGCCTCCTCCGGTCGTCGGGCCTCTGCGGGTGGAAGACCAACGTGCCCGCTTGCGGGTACGTACTCGACATCGCTTTCGAGGCCGAACGTGTCGACATCGAGATCGACGGAATGGCCTTCCACAGCGATGCGACGGCGTTCCAGCACGATCGGACCCGTCAGAACGTGCTCGTCGCCAACGGTTGGACCGTTCTGCGGTTCACGTGGCGCGACGTCACCACTCGGCCGAACTGGGTGCTCGCGCAGATCCGCACCGCCCTCCGCCTGCGATCGGTAGAAAGCACAGGCGCATAGAGCGCATTATTTCTACGAAATCCGTCTAGGGGAGATTGCGCTTGAGGATCTTGCCCGAGGCGTTGCGCGGGAACTCGTCGACGAACACCACCGAGCGGGGCACCTTGAAATTGGCGAGGTGCTGCTTGGCGAAGGCGATGACCTTCTCCTCGTCGAGTTCGGCGTCCTTGCGGACGGTCAGGTAGGCGCGGCCGACCTCGCCGAGCCGATCATCGGGAACGCCGACCACGGCCGACTCGGTGACACCGTCGAGGCGGGCGAGGGTCTGCTCGATCTCGGCGGGGTAGACGTTGAATCCGCCGCAGATGTACATGTCCTTGAGCCGGTCGGTGATCTTGAGGTTGCCGTGCTCGTCGATGGTCCCGATGTCGCCGGTGTGGAGCCAACCATCGGCGTCGATGGTCTCGGCGGTGGCCTCCGGGTTGTCGAGGTATCCGAGCATCACCATGTCGCCCCGTGCGAGGACCTCGCCGTCGTCGGAGAGTTTGATCTCCATGCCGGGGAAGGCTCGACCGCAGGTGTTGGCGACGGTCTCGTCGTCGTCGTCGGGGGTGCAGGTGGAGACGAACCCGCTGGCCTCGGTCAGCCCGTAAGCAGTGATGACGGTCTCGATGCCGAGTTCTGTCTGGAGTCGTTCGATGAGCACCACCGGAACGATCGACGCCCCGGTGACCACGAGTCGCAGGCTGGACAGGTCGTAGTCGGAGCGCTTCGGGTCGTCGAGGATGGTCTGGAAGATGGTCGGGGCGCCGGGGAAGACCGTGGCGTGCTGGTCGGAGACGAGCTCCATCGCCTGCTGCGGCGAATACACCGCCAGCGGCAGCATGGTCACGCCGAACAGCACGCTCGGCAGGATGCCAGCCTTGTATCCGAAGGTGTGGAAGTACGGGTTGACCATCAGATAGCGGTCGCCCGGATGAAGGCCGCCGTTGGAACCCCAGGCGTGCGCGCCGGAAAGCGTCTGCCGGTGGGTGGCCATGACGCCTTTGGACTTTCCGGTGGTGCCGGAGGTGAACAGGATGTCGGAGAGATCGTCGGGGGAGATCGCCTCGGCACGACGATCCGTCTCGGTCAGCGAATCAGCGGTCTCGCGCGTCAGGAAGTCGTCCCAGTCCACCGCGCCGTCGGGGGTCGGCGACCCGCCGGACAGCGGCACCCGGATCACCAGATCCGGCAGCTGGTCGCGATGGTCGCGCAGCAGCTCGGCCGCGTGGTCGGCGCCCAGGAACTCACCCGACACGACGAGCCCGCGCGCGCCGGAGCGTTCGACGATCTCGATGGCCTCGCCCGCGGTGTAGCGGGTGTTCAGGGGGACCAGCGTCGCGCCGGCGTAGTGGACGCCGAGGGCGGCGATCGGCCAGTGGTAGCTGTTCGGAGACCAGATCGCCACGCGGTCGCCCGCCTCGATGCCGGAGGCGATGAGCGATGCGGCGAAGGTGCGCACCGCGTCGTGGATCTGCGACCACGTCAGTTCGAGCTGCCGATCTGTCGAAGGGGCCCACTGCCCGTCGACGATGGCGATACCGTCAGGCCAGCTGCGTGCTGCACGCTGCAACGCGGCCGGCGTCGTCGTCACGGAGAGAGTCCCTGTCCGGGAGGTCTGCGCCATGCGGCCCAACCTAGCACTTGCTTGGTGGGTTATGCTAGCGCCATGACCTCGATCAACCTTGCGGATCGTGGTGTCGACCTGGGTGAATGGGCCAAGTCGACGCCGAACGCCGCCGACGAGTTCGCCGCCGCGGTGCGGTCCTGGCTCGACGAGAACCTCGCGGGCGACTTCGCTCATCTGAAAGGGCGCGGCGGACCGGGTAGCGAGCACGAATTCTTCGCCGAGCGGCTCGAATGGGATCGGCACCTCGCGAGTGCCGGCTGGACCTGCATCGGCTGGCCCACCGAATATGGCGGCCGAGGTGCGACGCTCGAGCAGCGCATCATTTTCCACCGCGAGTACGCCCGCGCGAACGCGCCCGCCCGCGTGAACCACCTGGGCGAGGAGCTGCTCGGGCCGACGCTCATCGAGTACGGCACCGAGGAGCAGAAGAAGCGCTTCCTGCCGGGGATCGTCGACGTCACCGAACTGTGGTCGCAGGGCTACTCCGAGCCCGGCGCCGGCTCCGACCTCGCGGGCGTCTCGACCAGCGCCCGCATGGACGAGGGCAAGTGGATCATCAACGGGCAGAAGATCTGGACCTCGCTCGCCCACGTGGCGCAGTGGGTGTTCGTGATCGCGCGTACCGAGAAGGGGTCGGCGCGGCATGCCGGCCTCAGCTTCCTGCTGGTCCCGCTCGACCAGCCCGGCGTCACCGTGCGTCCCATCCAACAGCTCACCGGCACATCGGAATTCAACGAGGTCTTCTTCGACGACGCGGAGACCGACGCCGACCTGATCGTCGGCGAACCCGGCGACGGTTGGAAGGTCGCCATGGGTCTGCTGCAGTTCGAGCGCGGTGTGTCGACGCTGGGCCAGCAGGTCGGTTTCGCCCGCGAGCTCGAGAACCTGACCGAGGTGGCCCGCACAAACGGCGCGGTCGACGACCCCGAACTCGCCTCGCGTCTCGCGCGCGCCGACATCGGGCTGAAAGTGATGCGCGCACATGCGCAGCGCACACTCGACGGCGACGTGACGAGTCAGGCAGGCGCCGCATCGGTGTCGAAGTTGTTGTGGGCCAACTGGCATCGCGACCTCGGTGAACTGGCGATGGACGTCGTCGGTGCGCCGACCCTGATCGGACCCGACGCGACCGCGGAGGGGCAGCCCAACGACATTGCCGATCCCGAACACGTCGAACTCGACGAATGGCAACGGCTCTACCTCTTCACCCGCGCCGACACCATTTACGGCGGCTCGAACGAGGTGCAGCGCAACATCATCGCCGAGCGGGTGCTCGGCCTTCCCCGAGAGGCACGCTGAATGACCGCAACGGATGCAGGTACCCAAGTGATCTCACCGCTCGCCACCCCGCCCGCCGAAACCCCCGGCCACAACCTGTTGTTGGGCAAGAAGGTCGTGGTCACCGCGGCCGCCGGTACCGGTATCGGATTCGCCTCCGCGCGTCGTGCGCTCCTCGAAGGCGCCGACGTCCTCGTCTCTGACTGGCACGAACGCCGTCTCGGTGAGGCGGCGGAGAAGCTGTCCGCGGAGTTTCCCGAGCGCACCGTCACCCAGCGCACCTGCAACGTGCAGGAGACCGCCGAGGTCGACGCCCTGATCGCCGACGCCGCAACCCAACTGGGCCGCATCGACGTCCTGGTCAACAACGCCGGGCTCGGCGGCGAGACCCCGGTCGCGGAGATGACCGACGAGGAGTGGGACCGCGTCCTCGACATCACGCTGACCGGCACCTTCCGCGCCACCCGCGCCGCGCTGCGGTACTTCGGCTCGGTCGAGCACGGCGGCGTGATCGTCAACAACGCCTCGGTTCTCGGCTGGCGCGCCCAGCGCGGACAGGCCCACTACGCCGCCGCGAAGGCCGGCGTCATGGCGCTGACCCGCTGCTCCGCACTCGAAGCCGCCGACGTGGGCGTGCGCATCAACGCGATCGCGCCGTCCATCGCCAAGCACCCCTTCCTCGCCAAGGTCACCAGCGACGATCTGCTCGACGAACTCGCCTCCCGCGAGGCGTACGGCCGCGCCGCCGAGGTGTGGGAGGTCGCCGCGACCGTCGCCATGCTCGCCAGCGACTACACCACCTACCTCACCGGCGAGGTCGTCTCGATCTCCAGCCAAAGGGCCTGAGTCCAGTCCCTGGACGGCGCCCGACCACGACTCACCCGAAACACCAAGGAGTACCGCTCATGTCCACACCGCAGGCCTACATCGTCGACGCGATCCGCACCCCGGTCGGCAAGCGCAACGGCTCGCTCGCCAAGACCCACCCCGCCGACCTCGGCGCCCACATCATCTCCGCGCTCGTCGAGCGCACCGGCATCGACCCGGCCGCCGTCGACGACGTCGTTTTCGGCTGCCTGGACACCATCGGCGGCCAGGCCGGAAACGTCGCGCGCACCGCATGGCTCGCCGCCGGTCTCCCGCTCGAGGTGCCGGGCACCACCGTCGACCGTCAGTGCGGGTCGAGCCAGCAGGCCATCCACTTCGCCGCACAGGGCGTCATGAGCGGCACGCAGGACATCGTCGTCGCCGGCGGTCTGCAGAACATGAGCGCCATCCCGATCTCGCAGGCCATGATCGCCGGCAAGGAATTCGGGTTCACCACCCCCACAGCCGAATCCAAGGGCTGGCAGGAGCGCTTCGGTGACGCGCAGGTCTCCCAGTTCATCGGCGCCGACATGATGGCCGAGAAGTGGGACATCAGCCGCGAGGACATGGAGCGCTGGGCGCTGCAGTCGCATGAGCGCGCCCGTGCCGCGATCGCCGCCGGCAAGTTCGACAAGGAGAACGTCGCATACGGCGACTGCGTCGTCGACGAATGCCCGCGCGAGACGTCGCTGGAGAAGATGGCCGGACTGCAGGTGCTCGCCGAGGGTTCGCGCCTCACCGCCGCGGTCGCCTCGCAGATCGCCGACGGCTCGTCGGCCACGCTCGTCGTCTCCGAGCGCGCCCTCAAGGAGCACAACCTCACCCCGCGTGCGCGCATCCACCACATGTCCGTCCGCGGCGACGACCCGGTGATGATGCTGTCCGCACCGATCCCGGCCACCAAGTACGCACTCGAGAAGACCGGCCTGTCCATCGACGACATCGACGTCGTCGAGATCAACGAGGCCTTCGCGCCGGTCGTGCTCGCCTGGCTCAAGGAGACCGGCGCCGACCCGGCCAAGGTCAACCCCAACGGCGGCGCCATCGCCCTCGGCCACCCGCTCGGAGCCACCGGCGCCAAGCTGTTCGCGACCCTGCTCAACGAACTAGAACGCACCGGCGGCCGCTACGGCCTGCAGACGATGTGTGAAGGCGGCGGGACCGCCAACGTCACGATCATCGAACGGCTCAGCTGAGATAGGCGGTCAGCCGCGGGTGTGAAGGCGGCGGGACCGCCAACGTCACGATCATCGAACGGCTCAGCTGACACACGCGGTCAGCCGCGGGTGTGAACCCCCGCTCCCTGAGGTGTGAGGAGCGTAAGCGACGAGCCTCGAAGGGCTGGTGAGACGACCTCGCCAGCCCTTCGAGGCTCGCTTCGCTCGCACCTCAGGGAGCGAGGGGGGTTCGCTTCGCTCGCACCTCAGGGAGCGAGAGTGGCTCGCATCGCTCGCTGCTCGAGACCTCGCCCGAAGATCCCCCGGGCGAGGTCTCGACCTTTTGGCGTACCGGTCGTACCCTTCTGGCAACCGACGTGCCCACATGTACTTGTGATCTGGCGCATACTATTGTGTGGGACAAGCGGACGTTTTTGTTTCAATGTCCACCGTGCCGCAAGTCCGACCTGCAGCAAGAACTACCTGAGGGGATCTCGATGACCAAGCCTGCTGAGCACACCAGCACCGGGGCGCCGATCGCGAAGCGCGGCGTCTCGTCGGAAGACCACACACTGACCGAGTTGGTCGAGATCCAGCGAGCCGCGTTCCTCCGTGACGGCATTCCCGACGCCGACACCCGCATCGACCGGATCACCCGTCTGGCTGCGCTGCTGCTCGACCACTCCGACGAGATCGCCGCTGCGCTGACCGAGGACTACGGCTCACGTCCGCGCGAACTGTCGCTGGCCGCCGACGTCGCCGGCTGCATGATCGACCTCACGCACCAGCGTCGTGGCGTCAAGGAGTGGATGGGCGAGACCAAGTACGCCAAGGTCCAGGGGCTTCTGGGCTACAAGCAGAGTGTCCGCCACGACCCGCTCGGCGTCGTCGGCATCATGGGCCCCTGGAACTTTCCGCTGCAGCTGACGATCGTCCCCGCCGGATCGGCCTTCGCCGCGGGTAACCGCGTGATCATGCGCCCGTCGTCGATCACCGCGAAGACCACCGACGTCATCGCCAAGTACGCGCCGGACTACTTCTCCATCGAGGAACTGGCCGTCGCCACCTCGAAGCACGGTTCGGGCTCGGACTTCGCGAAGCTGAAGGTCGACCACATGTTCTTCACCGGTTCGCCCGAGGTCGGTGCCTCGGTGGCCCAGGAGGCCGCCAAGAACCTGATCCCGGTCACCCTGGAGCTGGGTGGCAAGAACCCGGCGGTCGTCGACCTCGACGCCGACATCGACAAGGCCGCGAAGATGCTCGCCGACGCGCGCCTGGTCAACGGCGGCCAGGTGTGCCTGTGCCCCGACTACGTCTTCGTCCCGGAGGCCAAGCTCGGTGAGTTCACCGACAAGGTCATCGCACGCTGGACCGAGCACTTCCCGACGATCTACGACAACGACCAGTACACGGCGACGATCAACCAGAAGAACTTCGACCGCATCGTCGGCCTGATCGACGACGCCGTCGAGCTGGGTGCCGAGAAGCGTCAGGTCATCCCCGGTGGCGAGCCGCTGCCGAACGCCGAGCGTCGCAAGATCCCGCCGACGCTGCTCACCGGTGTCCAGGCCGGCATGAAGATCGAGGAGGACGAGGTCTTCGGTCCGGTGCTGACCGTGTACCCGTACCGCGAGCTGTCCGAGGTCATCAGCCACATCGCGTCGCACCCGCATCCGCTGACCATGTACTGGTGCGGCGATCGCAACGACCGCTTCGAGAAGCTGGCCGACAACACCCGCAGTGGTTCGATCAACGGCAACGACTTCGCCATCCACCTGTTCAGCGGCGACCTGCCGTTCGGTGGTGTCGGACGCTCCGGAATGGGCGGCTACCACGGCAAGACCGGTTTCGAGACCTTCAGCCACGCCCGCGCGGTCGCGTTCTCGACGCTGCCGATGACGGTCGCCGAGATGATGTCCCCGCCGTTCCTGGCCAAGGACTCGAAGATGACCGATCAGCAGCTCAAGCTGTTCAAGTTCTTCAACTCCCGCGCGATCAAGAAGGTGCGCAAGCGCCTGGGCGCGTGACACCGCCGCGCATGAGAAGCGCGTAGCATCTCCGCTTGGCCGGGTTCGTCTCACACGTTCCCGGCCAAGCGCTTGCTAGGGTGATGGGCAGACTCTCCAGGAGGATGCGTGTCCCCACGAGGCCAGACCAAAACCGAGGCGAAGACCGGCACCGGCACCGCCGTTCGTTCGTCGCGCCGCGACGAGTTGCTCGCCACCGCCGGGCGGATGTTCGCCGAGAACGGCCTGCGTTCGACGACGGTCCGCGACATCGCCGACGCCGCGGGAATCCTGTCGGGCAGCCTCTATCACCACTTCGACTCGAAGGAGTCGATGGTCGACGAGATCCTGCGCCGCTTCCTCGACGACCTGTTCGCCCGCTACCGCGAGATCGCCGGCGCGGGGCTCTCCGCGAGCGAGACGCTCCGCGGGCTCGTCGTCGCGTCGTTCGAGTCCATCGACGCCGAACGCAATGCGGTCGCGATCTACCAGGACGAGGCCAAGCGGCTGTCGGGGCAGGAACGTTTCGATTACATCGGCGAGCTGAACGTCGAGTTCCGCCAGCTGTGGCATGCGGTCTTGCAGCGCGGCGTCGACGACGGTGAGTTCCGTCCGGATCTCGACGTCGAACTGGTCTATCGCTTCATGCGTGACACGGTGTGGGTGGCCGTGCGCTGGTACCGGCCGGGAGGTCCGATGACCGTGGACTCGATTGCCGACCAGTACCTGTCGATCGTCCTGGACGGCATCCTGCCCCGCTGACGTCAGAGAGTTAGGGTACCTTTCCCTAATCGGTCGGCGGCCGATAAGGTGCGGTCATGACAATTGGCGGAACACAAGTGGCCGCGCCTGCGCCGACTCCGGAGTCCGAGGACGCACCCGACGATCCGAAGGCCGCGCGGATCCAGGCCCGCGCGGAGGCCAAGGCCAAGTCAACGGCTCTCGCCGATGTCCTGGCGCCGGTGAAGACGCGTACCGTTCTCGCCCAGTTCGTCCAGATCTTCGCCTCGGCCGCCACGGTGGTGCCCTTCATCGGCATCGTCGAACTCGGTCGCACGTTGCTGGCGCCTGGACCGACCGACACCGGCCGCGTGTGGCTGATCGTGTGGCTCGTCGTCGGCGGGCTCGCAGCGCGGGCCCTCTTCGCGTTCCTCGCGCTGGCGATCACCCACTTCGCGGACCTCGACCTCCAGGCGCAACTCCGAATCCGCATCGCCGACAAGCTCGGTCGGCTCCCGCTCGGATGGTTCAGCCGCACCAGCTCCGGCGCGGTGCGCAAATCGGTACAGAACGACGTCGCCGACCTGCACTATCTGGTCGCGCACGCCCAAGTCGAGGCGGCCGCGGCGGTCCTGTCGCCGATCTTCGCGCTGATCTACTGCTTCATCCTCGACTGGCGTCTCGGTCTGCTGGCCATCGCGACGGTGCCGCTGTATGCCCTGACCTACTCCTACATGGCGCGAGATCTGACCGCCGAGATGGAGAAGATGGACTCCGGTGTGGCCCGGATCAGCGCCACCATCGTCGAGTTCATCGCCGGTGTCGCGGTGGTCAAGACGTTCGGACAGACGGGAAAGGCGCACCGCCGCTTCATCGATGCCGCCGACGAGTTCAACGACGACTTCGCCGGATACATGGGTCCGATGCTGCGCGTGCAGGCCATCACCACGGTCCTCATCTCCGCCCCGCTGATCCTGCTGGTCAACCTCGGCGTCGGCTACTGGTTCGTCGACAAGGGCTGGGTCACCCCGATCGAACTGGTCGGTTCGACACTGATCGCGATGATCCTCCCGACCGCGCTGCTCACCGTCTCGACGGCGGTCCACACCCGCCAGCAGGCCTCGGCCGCTGCCCTGCGCATCGCCGACCTCCTCGCCGAACCCGAGCTGACCATCCCCGAGAACCCGCAGGTTCCCGCCGGTCACGACGTGCGAATCGAGAACGTGCACTTCACCTATCCGCCGCGTCTCGGCGTGCCGTCCGGTGTGAAGGCGCTCGACGGCGTCAGCATCGAACTCGCCGAAGGCACCGTGACCGCGCTCGTCGGGCCGTCGGGCAGCGGTAAGTCGACGCTGGCGACCCTGCTGCCGCGTTTCGGCGATCCCGACTCCGGCTCGGTGCGCATCGGCGGCGTCGACGTCCGCGACATCGCTCCCACCGAGCTCTACCGCCACGTCGGCTTCGTGTTGCAGGACGTGCAGCTGTTGACGATGTCGGTCCGCGACAACATCCGACTGGGCCGGCCCGAGGCCACCGAGGAGCAGGTCCACGACGCCGCCCGTGCGGCCCAGATCCACGAGCGGATCCTGGAGCTGCCCGACGGCTACGACACCGTCGTCGGCGATGGTGCGCACTTCTCCGGCGGTGAGGCGCAACGTGTCTCGATCGCCCGCGCACTGCTCGCGGACACCCCGATCCTGGTTCTCGACGAGGCGACCGCCTTCGCCGACCCGGAGTCAGAGGCGCAGATCCAGCAGGCCATCGGTGCGCTGATGGTGGGGCGGACGGTTCTGGTCATCGCGCACCGGCTCGGTTCGATCACCCACGCCGACAACATCGTCGTGCTCGACCGCGGGCGCGTCGTCGAACAGGGACGTCAGGACGATCTGGTGGCCAATGGCGGCCTGTACGCGTCGATGTGGGCCAGTTACGAGGCAGGCACCACCCGGCAGGATGAGCAGATCGCGCTCGGCGCGGTCGGAAGTGACGAGGTGGCGCGATGATCCGAGGTTTCTACACGATCCTGGGTTCCGAGCGCGCCCGGATGGTCGTCTTCCTGAGCTGGGTCGTCGTCTACGGCGTCGCCCAGGGTCTCGCGATGCTCACGCTCGTCCCGATCACCGAGAACCTCCTCGACGGTGACCTCTCGGCCGCTGCGAAGTGGTTGTGGCCGTTGGGCATTCTGGTGTTGATCTGCGCGGTCAGCGCCTACATCCAGTCCCTCAAGGGCATGACGATGGCCCTGTACGCGATGCGCATGCTGCATCACCGGCTTGGCGACCACATGGTCACGCTGCCGCTCGGCTGGTTCACGCGCGAGCGGATCGGCGACGTCTCGCAGATCGCCGTCAAGGGAACGATGTTCGTCGGCAGCACCGGCGCGCACTACATCACGCCGGTCGTGGTGAACACGGTCAGCTCCGTGGTCGTCGTGCTGGGGATCTGCTTCTTCGACTGGCGGATCGGGTTGCTGATGGTGGCCGGGACGCTGGTCCTGATGTACGTCGGCAAGCTCTCCAGCCAGTTCTTGTCGAAGGCGGAGCGCCGCAAGCGGGCCGAGGCCGTGAAGGTCAACAACCGGGTGCTGGAGTACGCGCGGTGCCAGGCGGTGCTACGTGCCTTCGGTGCCGCCGACTCCGCACACGTCCCGCTGGCCGAGGCGCTCGGTCAGCAAGCGCGCGTGGGCAAGTCGATGCTGTGGCGCTCCATCCTCGGCATCCTGCTCAACGGCCTGACGGTGCAGGTCGTGTTCAGCGCCGTCCTCGCCCTCGGTGCCTGGCTCGCGGTGGCCGGCCACATCGAGCCGGCCCTGCTGGTCGCCGTGTTCGGACTCGCCGCACGCTTCTTCGGACCGATCGGCGAACTCGCCGAACTCGGTTCGACGCTGCGCATGTCGACCGACGAGATCAACCGCATCACCGGTGTCCTCGACACCGACCGCATGCCCGTCCCGGATCAGCCGAAGCCGATCACCGAGCCGGGTGCGGTCGAACTGTCGAAGGTCGCCTTCGGTTACGACAACGGCACCCCGGTGCTGCGGGACGTGTCCCTGCGGGCGCAGCCCGGAACGATGACCGCGCTCGTCGGGCCGTCAGGGTCGGGCAAGTCGACCATCTTCCGTCTGATCGCCCGCTTCTACGACGTCGACGGCGGGTCGGTGAAGGTCGGCGGCACCGATGTCCGCGACCAGGAGACCGGTGCCCTGATGGGGCAGCTGTCGCAGGTCTTCCAGGACGTCTATCTCTTCGACGACACCCTGTGGGAGAACATCAAACTCGGCCGTCCCGACGCCACCGACGACGAGATCCGCGCGGCCGCCGAGACCGCCGGCGTCATCTCCATCGTCGACCGCCTGCCCGATGGCTGGCAGACCGTCGTCGGCGAAGGCGGTTCAGCGCTGTCCGGCGGTGAGCGTCAACGGGTCTCGATCGCGCGGGCCCTGCTCAAGGACGCCCCGATCGTGCTCTTCGACGAGGCGACGTCCGCCCTCGACCCGGAGAACGAGTCGCACGTCGCCGAATCCATCCGGCGCCTCGCCGACCGCAGCACCGTGCTCGTCATCGCGCACAAGCTGTCCACGATCATCGCCGCCGACCAGATCGTCGTCCTCGACGACGAGGGCGGCGTCGACGACATCGGCACCCACGACGAACTCCTCGGCCGCGGCGGCCGGTACACCGAATTCTGGAACCAGCGCACCGCCGCCGCCGGCTGGACGCTCACGCCATCGTCATAACCTCTGCTGCGTGAAATCGAAGGAGCGGGTCCCACTGCTGCGTGAAATCGAAGGAGCGGGTCCCACTGCTGCCTGAAATAGAAGGAGCGGGTCCCGCTGCTGCCTGAGGTGCGAGGAGCGTTAGCGACGAGCCACGAAGGCCTGGTGAGTTAACGTCGGCAGCCCTTCGTGGCTCGCTTCGCTCGCACCTCAGGGAGCGAGGGGGGGCGGGTTCGCGCGCACCTCAGGGAGCGAGGGGCCGCTTCGCTCGCACCTCAGGGAGCGAGGGGGGGCTTCGCTCGCACCTCAGGGAGCAAGGGGGCCGTTTCGCTCGCACCTCAGGGAGCAAGGGACGGGTTCGCGCGCACCTCAGGGAGCAAGGGGCCCCGAAGGAGCGACCTTCACGACGCGCCGCCCCCACCCCGCGCCGACCACCGCCCGTCCTGGTGCGTGATCTCGATGGGGTAGTCGAAGCACTCGGTCACCAGTTCGGTGGTGAGGATGTCGTGGACCGGGCCCGCGGCGAGGATGCGGCCGCCGGTCACCAGCACGGCGTGCGTCGTCGTCTCGGGGAGTTCTTCGAGGTGATGGGTGACGAGGACGGTCGCGAGTTCGGGGTGTGTCCGGTGGAGTCGGTCGACGGTCTGCAGAAGGCGTTCTCGGGCGGCCACATCGAGGCCGGTCGACGGCTCGTCGAGCAACAGCAGCTGAGGGTCGGACAGCAGTGCACGGGCGATCAGGGTCCGGCCGCGTTCGCCCTGCGACAGGTTCGTCCACGATGCCGACGCGAGTGCGCTTAGCCCCAGCATCTCGATCAGTTCGTCGGCGCGGGCGAGCGTCTCCGGGGCGGGCGTCCGATGATCCATCAGTTCGGTGGTGCCGGTCGCGCCCGTCAGCACGACGTCGCGGATCGACAGCGGCGACCGCAGCGGATGCCGTGGATTGACGTGACCGATGGACTCGCGCAACTTCCGGATCTCGACGCGGCCCAGCTGGTGGCCGAGGACGTGCACGGTGCCGTGAGTCGGGTGTTGTTCTGCGCCGCACAGACTCAGGATCGTCGATTTGCCCGCACCGTTCGGACCGATGAGCGCCCAGCGCTCGCCGGCCCGGATGGTGAGGCTGATGTCGCTGAGGATTGCGCGGGACTGCCGCACGAAGTCGACGGAGTCCAGGCGCAGCACATCGGGAGTCGTCACGGTCCGACGCTACCGAACCGCTCACGACTCCCTGAACGCAGAATGCGGGATGGATGCCGCGATCCGGCACCCATCCCGCACTCTGTCGGGGGTGTGTCAGCCCAACGACCCGAGCGTCTTCAACCGCTCGTGGGCCTGCGTCATGATCGACTGGATCAGCTCGTCGCAGCTGGGCAGATCCTCGATCATGCCGACGACCTGACCCGAGGCGAGGACACCCGCGCGGGTGTCGCCTTCGACGAGGCCGGCCTTCAGCAGCATCGGGGTGTTGCCGGCCATGATGACCTGCTGCCAGGTCCGTTCGCCCGACTTCTTCATCGTGCGACCGTCTTTGAGCATGGTCGTCCAACGCATGCCGGTCATCTGCTTGAACTCGTTGGCGTTTCGCGCCGCGGCGAACAGTGCCTTGACCGGGCTGCCGCTCTCGAGTGCCTCGACGAGCGGGGTGCGCAGCACACGGTGGGGCATGCCGTCGACCTTCACCGAGACGACGGTGTCGTTCAGTCCGCGCTGCAGGTACTCCTGCTTGACCGAGTCGGGAACTGCGCTGTCGGACGTCAGCAGGAAGCGGGTTCCCATCGCGACGCCCTGGGCGCCGTAGGCGAGCGCCGCGGCCAGGCCGCGACCGTCGAAGAAGCCGCCGGCTGCGACGACCGGCATGTCGATGTTCTTCGCTGCCAGCGCATCCAGCACCGAAGGCAGCAGCAGGGTGGTGGCGACCGGACCGGTGTGTCCGCCGCCCTCGCCGCCCTGCACGATGACGGCGTCGGCGCCCCACGAGGCGACCTTCACCGCATGCTTGGCCGCTCCGATCGACGGGATCACGACGATGCCGTGGTCCTTGAGCTTCGCGATCAGCTCGGGCTTCGGGGCGAGCGCGAACGACGCGACCTTGACGCCCTCACGGATCAGTAGATCGATCCGCTCAGGAGCGTCGGTGGCATCGGCACGCATGTTGACGCCGAAGGGCTTGCCGGTCAGCGATTTCGTCTTGGCGATGGCCGCCTCGAGCTCGCCGTAGGTCATCGTCGCCGACGCCAGGATGCCGAGGCCGCCGGCGTTCGACGTCGCGGAGGTCAGCGATGGCCCGGACACCCAGCCCATGCCGGTCTGCACGATCGGGTACTCGATCCCGACGAGCTCGGTGAACGAGGTGGACAGACCGGCGGCCCTGGCCGCACTCATCGGACTTCCTTGTTGCGAACACCCTTGGGATCGAGCACGTCTCGGATGAGGCTCAGTTCCTCTGCGGTGGGTTGCCGCGTCTCCGGGGCGTCGGCGAGGCCTTCGATTTCGAAGCCGGTGTTCTCGGCGACCTCGTCTGCGGTGACCCCCGGATGCAGCGACAGCGCCCGCATCGTGTGATCCGCCCCGCCGAAGTCGAAGACGCCGAGGTTGGTGACCACCCGGTGGATGTTGAGGTCGTCGAACGCGGGGTTGGCCGGGTCGACCTTGTCGAAACCGACGCCGGACACGATGTCGACCGACTCGCCGAAGACGCGGGCGGAGTGCCGTGCGACCCAGTAGCTGGTCGGATGGTTGATCGTGTTGCCGGGAGCCCCACGTACACCGAACATCTGGCGTGTCGGGTGCTGAAGCGGTCCGAACGCCGACAGGTTCTGATTGCCGTGACGGTCGATCTGGTTGGCGCCCATCACCACATGGCGACGACCCGACGCCACGACGTCGAACACCTTGCGGAACGGCATCCAACCCTCGATGGGGCCGGTCTTGCCGATCGGCGGGGTGTCGGCGAGGATCAGCGCCTCGCCGTCGGTGATCAGCAGGTCGGGCTCGGTCGTCAGACGTGCCAGGCGGGCGCCGAGCAGGGGGACGGGAGCCATCGGCGACGCCATGATCTCGCCTGCGCCGGCGAAGATGTCGGCGCACGAGATCACGCAGTACTCGGCCCTCGTGGCTTCGGCAGGGGCCCGGGTCTCGGCGGTGCTCATTGTCCGTCCTCCTTCTGCTCGTCCTGCCAGGCACTGACCTCGCGCTGGTAGGTCTCCTCGTCGACCTGGAGGAATCGGCGGGAGAACGTCTCCCACGTGTCGGGTTCCTTGGCACTGGCGACATAGAACTGCTGGAACTTCTCGTCGCGCCCGTACTCACCGGCAAAAGTGAAGTGAGCGCCGTTCGGTGTGTGCACCACCCGGTCGACGTTCATACGGTTCAACAGAAGTCGCTGATGCGGAACGGTTTTCACCAGGACCTCGGTGGAGACGATCTGATCGGCCTCCAGGTAGCGGCGTTCGGCTGCCCCACAGTAGAGATCGTCGAAGTACGGGTCGACGCCGGTGTAGGCGGCGTTGCCGTGCGCGTCGGCCAGGTCGAGATGGACGAACGCGGCGTCGAGCTTCAGTGCCGGCATCGCGACCAGCGTCTGGGTCCGTCCGTCGGCGTCCGGGTAGGGGGACTCGACGGTCTTGAGTTCGCCCTCCCAGAAGTTCAGGACATCGGAACCGAGCCCGGCCCGGATCGGGAGGAACGGCACACGGGCCGCGGCGGCCTCGAGGCCGCACTTGACCATGCCCTCGTCCATCTCACGCACCTCGATCTCGCCGTTGGTGCGCGCCTTGGCGAACCACGGGTCGTAGAAGGGGGCGGAGTCCAGTGAGACGAAACCGTAGTAGGCGCGACGCACCTTGCCTGCCGCGCAGAGCAATCCGAGGTCGGGGCCGCCGTAGGTCACGACCGTGAGGTCCTTGACGTCCGAGCGGGCGATCGCGCGGACCAGGGCCATCGGCTTGCGGCGCGAACCCCAGCCGCCGATGCCGATGGTCATGCCGTCGCGGAGTTCCGCGACGACGTCGTCGAGCGTGCTTGTCTTGTCGGTCGGCATCTCAGGCGTGTCCTCCGTTGTGAGAAGCGTTCGAGGCGAGTGGCTTACCGGTCGAGACGAACGCGTCACGATGCTCGTCGGCGACGCCGGCCAGGTTCAGCTCGAAGGTGAAGCCCTGTTCGAGGCGGTAGCTGGCCTTCACGTCGACCGGGTCGATGTGGTTGATGGCCTCCTTGGCCGCCCGGATGACCCGGGTGTCCTTGGCCGCGATGGCCTCGGCGACCTCGAGCGCGGCGTCGAGGAGCTCTTCGCGGGGCACGACGCGGTACACCGAACCGAAGTGCTCGAGCTGCTGGGCCGTAACGTTCTTCGCGGTGAAGTAGAGGGTGCGCATCATGTGTTGCGGCACCAGGCGCGCGAGATGTGTTGCTGCACCGAGTGCTCCGCGATCGACCTCCGGAAGGCCGAAGACCGCGTCGTCGGAGGCGACGATGACGTCGGCGTTGCCGACCAGGCCGATACCGCCGCCGACGCAGAAGCCGTTGACCGCGACGATCACCGGGACCGCACAGTCATAGACGGCACCGAAGGCCGCCGCGCATCCGCGGTTGGCGCCGATCAGGGCGTCGAAGCCCTCGGTGGCCTGCATCTCCTTGATGTCGACGCCGGCGTTGAAGCCGCGTCCTTCGGCGCGCAACACCACGACATGCGTGGCCGGGTCGACGCCGGCTGCGGTGACCGCATCGGCGAGTTCGAACCACGCGGCCGATGGCAGCGCGTTGACCGGCGGGTAGTCGACCGTGATGGTCACGATCCCGGATTCGGTACGTGTCGTGGTGATCGGCACGCGTGCTCCTCTCGTGGCTGCGGTGTCAGCCTCGTGGGCTGCGCAAGCATTGAACCAAGCAAGTGCTTGGTTGTTTGGTAGGGTAGCACCCATGCAGACGCAGTCACAGGTCGAGCTGGGCCTGGTCGGGAAGGTTGTCCTGGTCACCGGTGGTGCACGAGGGGTCGGCGCGGGTATCACCCGGGTGCTGTCGGCGCTCGGCGCCCGGCCGGTGATCTGCGGTAGGAACGCGGACAACCTCGCCGACGACCTCCGCGACATCGACTTCTTCTCCTGCGACGTCCGCGACGCCGCCGCCGTCGAGACGATGATCGACGACATCGTCGGCCGCGCCGGCCGCATCGACGGGGTGGTCAACAACGCCGGTGGATCGCCCTTCGCGCTGGCCGCCGACGCCTCGGTCCGTTTCGCGAGCAAGATCGTCGACCTCAACCTCCTGGCGCCCCTCGCCGTGGCCAAGGCCGCGAATGCGGTCATGCAGTCGCAGCCGGACGGCGGCGCGATCGTCAATGTCTCGAGCGTCAGCGGGCACCGGCCGTCGCCGGGCACTTCGGCCTACGGTGCGGCGAAGGCCGGCCTCGACAACCTGATGACCTCGCTGGCCGTCGAATGGGCCCCGAAGGTGCGGGTCAACTCGGTCGTCGCCGGTCCCGTCGAGACCGAACAGTCGCACCTCCATTACGGAGATGACGCCGGGGTGGCGGCCGTCGGCGCCACCATTCCGCTCGGCCGGATGGCGACACCCGTCGACGTCGGGAACGCCGTCGCCTTCCTGCTCTCGCCGTTGGCCGGTTACATCAGCGGTTCGACGCTCACCGTGCACGGCGGTGGCGAGAAGCCGGCCTTCCTCGACGCCGCGACCGCCGGCAATGCCGTCTGATCCACCCGATCCACAAGTCTTTGCAGTTCAGAAAGGAAACACCTTGAGTAGCAAGCTGAATGAGGGCCGCGTCGTCATCGTGACCGGCGCCGGACAGGGTATCGGACGAGCCCACGCTCTCGCCTTCGCCGCCGACGGCGCCAAGGTCGTGGTCAACGACTACGCGGAGAACCTCGCTACCGAGGTCGTCGACGAGATCACCACGGCCGGTGGCGAGGCCGTCGCATCGGTGGGCGACGTGGCCGACTGGCAGAGCGGCGAGGCCATGGTGGCCACCGCTGTCGACACGTTCGGTCGGCTCGACGTTCTCGTCAACAACGCCGGTTTCGTCCGTGACCGCATGCTCGTGTCGCTCTCGGAAGACGAGTGGGACGCCGTCGTCCGCGTGCACCTGAAGGGACACTTCGTCGGCCTGCGGCACGCCGCGGCCTACTGGCGTGCGGAGGCCAAGGCGGGACGCACCCCGCAGGCACGGATCATCAACACCAGTTCCGGTGCCGGACTGTACGGTTCGATCGGTCAGGGCAATTACGTCGCCGCGAAGGCGGGCATTTCCGCGCTCACCATCCAGGCGGCTGCCGAACTCGGCGGCTACGGCATCACCGTCAACGCGATCGCGCCGGCTGCCCGTACCGCGATGACCATGGGTGCCGGCGATGCGATGGCCGCACAGATGGCAGCTCCCGCCGACGGCTCGTTCGACGTGATGGACCCGGCGAACATCTCGCCGCTCGTGGTGTGGCTCGGCTCGCCCGAGTCGGCGTCGGTGAACGGTCGGGTCTTCGAGGTCGAGGGCGGCAAGATTTCGGTGACCGACGGTTGGCAGCGAAGCGTCGAGCGAGACAAGGGATCTCGCTGGGAGGCCGCCGAGCTCGGCCCGGTGGTCGAGGAGATCCTGGCGAAGGCGCCGGTCCCCATGCCGGTCTACGGCGCGCGGTGACCTCGGCAGACAGAGATCAGCAGCGGGTCGCGGCGGCCCGGGCGTATGTCGACGCCCTGGTCAGCCACGACCCGTCGGCGGTGTCGTTGCATCCCGACTGCACCCGCGTCGAATTCGGCGTGCGGACCGGACGCAACGGACCGCACATCGCCCGCAGCCTCGCGAACGGTCCGCAGTTCCGCCTGATCCACCGGATCTCGGACTTCGCCGCGCAGGTCGACGGGCACAGCGT
Organism: Gordonia sp. C13; assembly: GCF_023218005.1. Taxonomy (NCBI): domain Bacteria; kingdom Bacillati; phylum Actinomycetota; class Actinomycetes; order Mycobacteriales; family Gordoniaceae; genus Gordonia; species Gordonia sp. C13. The sequence continues at coordinate 10,279 of NZ_JALPSY010000039.1, read as the reverse complement.
CACCACCCGGTACGTGGTGCACGTCCGGCCGCGGGCCCTGCGCCTCGGTGCTCCGGTGTCGGAGACCTTCGTCGTCGACGAGGAGAACCGGATCCGGGCGATTGTCGCGAGGTTCGGGCTGCCCCGGCCTCAATCCGCCTGAGCTGCAAGCAAAAAACGACCGAACCCACCACCCCGTGCGGGATGGTGGGTTCGTCGTCTGCGCTGGGACTAGGCGCCGGGTGCGCGCACGACCATCGGCACTCCGGGGAAGTACGCCGCCATCTCCGAGCGCGACTTGCGCAGGGCGGCGGTGCCGTAGCCGGATTTGCGGTACTGCGGGTGAATCCAGATGCGCAGGTCGACCTCGCCGTTCTTGAGCTCGCCGAAGACGAAACCCACCTTGGAGTCTCCCTCGACGGCAACGAGCCAGACGGCCTCCTCGGCGTCGACGCGGTCGGTGGCGGCGCTGATCTCGGCGGCGACGTCACCGGCCGGTGCACCCGAACCGTCGCCCGCGGTGCCGAGTTCGTCGGTGCGGGCCGCGAAGAGTTCGGCGTCGGCCTGCGGGTCGAACGGACGCAGGTCGAGGGTGTCGCCGCTGCTGGCGGGACGCTCGGCCAGGGTGAAGGTGAGGGCGTTGTTGAGGTCGTCGAGCTCGGCCTGGTTCTTGCGGCGCTCGTCCTTGGTCAGCTGGTTCAGCTTCATGTCCAGGATCGCCTTGGCGCCCAGCTGCGACTTGCCGAGGAGCTCCGCGATGGCGGTGACGGCCTCGTCGTGATTCTCTGCGTCGACGATGGCGTCGAGGACCTCGTGTCGACGCTCCAGCGCGGTGAGCAGGGCGTCAGCGATGTCGCGGCGAGTGGTGGCCTGGTCAAGATCAGTCATGCTTCGATCCTAGGACACCCCCGGTGGGTCCGGGGGCCGGCCTCGCGGCTCCCTCACGCGCATCCGGCGCGTCAAGCTAGAACGTGTTCTACAGGCAATAACCGCCATTTTGGTGGTCCTTCTTTCCTGAAGCTGCAACACGTCCTAGTCTTGTGGCATGACGAACGAGGGTACGACGACCGCACCGACCGACTTCGATCACCTTCGCGGGGGTACGCACATGGGCGACCTGATGGTCGCCGCGCTCAAGCGCCACGCCGATCGCACGGTGCTGTCCCTGGGTGACACGGAGATGACAGGTGGCGAGATGGCCGCCGCGATCAGCCGCTACATCCAGGCCTTCGAGGGGTTGGGCGCGGGTACCGGCACCGCGGTCGGTCTGCTGGCGCTGAACCGCCCCGAGGTGCTCTTCGTCATCGGCGCCGGCCAGACACAGGGATGGCGGCGAACCGCGCTGCACCCGCTCGGATCGCTCGACGACCACGCCTACGTCCTCGCCGACGCCGGCGTCTCGACCCTCATCATCGATCCCGTGCCGATGTTCGTCGAACGCGCGGCCGCCCTGCTCGAACGCGTCCCCGGCCTGAAGCAGGTGCTGACCCTCGGTCCGGTGCCGGAGCAGTTGTCGGCGCAGGCCCGTGACGTCATCGCCGAGGCGGAGAACTTCGAACCGAAGCCGCTCGTCGCCGCGCATCTGTCGCCCGACCACGTTGTCTCGATCACCTACACCGGTGGCACCACCGGAAAACCCAAGGGCGTCATCGGAACCGCGCGTGCGATGGCGACGATGACCCAGATCCAGCTCGCCGAGTGGGAGTGGCCGGAACACCCGCGGTTCCTGCTCTGCACGCCGCTGTCGCATGCGGGTGCGGCCTTCTTCATCCCGACCCTCATGAAGGGCGGGTCGATGGTGGTGCTGTCGAAGTTCGACCCGGCCGAGGTCCTCAAGACCATCGAGGAGCAGAAGATCACGGCGACGATGCTCGTGCCGTCGATGCTGTATGCGCTGATGGATCACCCGGACTCGCGGACGCGCGATCTCTCGTCGCTGGAAACCGTGTATTACGGTGCGTCGCCGATCAATCCGGTGCGTCTCGCCGAGGCGATCGAACGGTTCGGTCCGATCTTCGCCCAGTACTACGGACAGTCCGAGGCGCCGATGGTGATCAGCTACCTCGCCAAGGACGATCACCCGGGACCGGGGGAGGATCACCGTCGCCTGAGCAGCTGTGGCCGGCCGTCGGCGTTCCTGCGCACGGCACTGCTCGGTCCCGACGACAAGCCCGTCCCCCAGGGCGAACCGGGCGAGATCTGTGTCGCCGGACCGCTTCTCGCCGGCGGTTACCTCGGCCTCCCGGAACAGACGGCCGAGACCTTCCGCGACGGCTGGCTGCGCACCGGCGACGTCGCGCGGGAAGACGAGGACGGCTTCTGGTTCATCGTCGACCGCACCAAGGACATGATCGTCACCGGTGGATTCAACGTCTTCCCCCGCGAGGTCGAGGACGTCGTGGCCGAGCATCCGGCCGTCGGCCAGGTCGGCGTCATCGGTGTGCCGGATGAGAAGTGGGGTGAGGCGGTCACGGCAATCGTCGTGCTGCGTGCCGACGCGGATGCCGATGACGCTGCGAAGGAACGCATCACCGCGGAGATCCAGCAGACGGTCAAGGATCGCAAGGGTGCGGTGCAGTCGCCGAAGCGGGTCATCTTCGCCGACTCGCTGCCGCTGACCGCGCTGGGCAAGCCGGACAAGAAGGCGCTGCGGTCGCAGTACTGGGCCGACTCCGAGCGCGGGGTCGGCTGACACCAGTCGTCGCTGAAAACGCCGCTGAAAACCGCCCCTGAGAAGCGCACCTGGGAACCGCCCCCGAGAAGCGCCCTCTGCAGCCGGGCCGTCGACATAGTGTCGTCGGACCGTCTGTGGAGGGTCGTTCTCAGGGGCGTTTTTCAGTGTTGGACAGGGCTGTTCGCGCCCGGTCGGACAGCGCTTCCCGGACCCACCCAGGTTCTTCGACGACGATGTCGTGGTCGAACAAAGTTGTCCACAGCGCGCGAACGGCGTGTCGGTGGTCGGCGAATCGGAGTTCGACGCGCCGTCGGGTTCCGCTGTCTGTCAGGGGCTTGGAGAATGCCGCGATCGACCGGATCTGCTCGACGGCATCGGCGGCGCACTCGATGACCACGTCGACCGGGTCGAAGGACGACCGGAACGCTGCGCGCCGACGCTCCCAGACCTCGTTCAGATCCACGGCCTCGTCGCGCACCGCCGGCTCGTCGAGGACCTCGACCCCGCTCATCCGGGACAACCGGTACATGCGTTCATCCGTCCGGTCGTGCGGCCCGACACCGTGTGCGACGAGGTACCACGTGTCGCCGGCGATGATGAGTCCGACCGGATCGAGGATCCGCTCGCGTGCCTCGTAGGCGCCACGCGGGCGGTAGCGGGTGCGTATTCGTCTGCCCGCGAAGACCGCGAACTGCACCGGGTCGAGGGCGTCGAGATCCTCCGGCGCTCGGACAAACCCCTCCGGGCGGACCAGAACCCGTTGAGCGGCTCGAACTGCGGTACCCCGGTAGGCCTCGGGCAGTGCCGCGGTGACCTTGCGCATCGCGCTGGCGAAGGCGGGGGAGTCGAGCCGGCCCGTTCCGGCCAGCAGCGACGTGGCCTCTTCGACGGTCAGTCCCGTGAGGTCGGTGCGATAACCCGGTAAGAGCGAGAAGCCTCCGTGCCTGCCGCGCTCGGCGTACACCGGGACCCCGGACAGCGAGAGTGCCTCGATGTCGCGCAGCACGGTCCGCTCCGACACCTCGAGTTCGGCGGCGATCGTCGACGCGGTCACCCGATCGTGCTTCTTGAGCAGCATGAGGACCGCGATGAGGCGTTCGGCGCGCATGCCGAGAATCTTCTCTCACAAACCTGACAGAAGGTGTCAGGTTTCCGGGTTTGACTGGTCTTGTCAGTCATCGAGAGAGGAAAGACCATGAACGCACCGACCACCCCGCCGGATCCCCGCCCGGCCTTCGCAGCCGCCACCACCTGGGTCACCGGACTGCTCTCCGCGGTGACCGCCGAGCAGCTGGACGCGCCGACGCCGTGCGACGAGTTCGACGTCGGCACGCTGGGGGCTCATCTGCTTGCCACGGCACAGCGAGCGGCCGCGCTACCCGAGGGGGTCGACGTACGCACCATGCCGTTCATCGCCGACCGTTTCGACGCGGAGGAGTACGCGGCAGTCGCGGCGCGGGCGATCGACCTCTGGTCCGATGACGCCATGCTCGCCAGGATGGTCCAGGTGCCGTGGGGCGAGGTGCCCGGCGCCGGCGCGCTGTGGGGTTACGTCAACGAAGCTCTCGTGCACGGATGGGACCTAGCGGTCGCGACCGGGCAACCGTCGGAAGCGGTGCCGGAAGCCGCCACCGCGACACTCGCCATCGTCCGTAGGTTCATCCGGTCCGAGATCCGCCAGGACCCGAACGTGCCCTTCGGCGTCGTCGTCGAACCCCGCCCGGGCGCGGGACCCGTCGAGACCCTGGCGAACTGGTCCGGGCGCGAGTCCGCCGCATGGCTGCCCGCTGCGACTCGGTGAACGTGCCCCGCCTTCTTGGTCTCTGAGGTGCGAGCGCAGCGAGCCACGAAGGGTTGGCGAACTATCTCGCCAGGCCTTCGTGGCTCGTCGCTTTCGCTCCTTGCGCCTCAGGCAGCGGGAGTGGTGTCGCTTCGCTCCTCGCGCCTCAGACGGCGGGAGTGGTGTCGCTTTCGCTCCTCCCGCCTCAGGCGGCGGGAGTGTGTCCCGTTCGTCGGATCAGGAAGCGGGACGGGGCTCGCAGATGACGACCGGGATCGTCCGGTCTGTCCATGCGACGTAGGTGTCGAAGTCTGCGTAGACGTCGACCAGTTCCGGCCACACCTCGGCGCGTTCGGTCTCGTTCGCGGTGCGCGCGACGAGGTCGAACGTCTCCTTGCCGAGCTGGATGGTGACATCGGGGTTGTCGCGCAGGTTGAGGTACCAGGCAGGGTGTTTCGCCGAACCGCCCTGCGACGCGACGACGACGAACTGGTCGCCGCGACGGAGGTAGACGAGCGGCACCGTCCGGGGTTCACCCGACTTGCGTCCGATGGTGGTGAGCAGGAGCACCGGCGCGGGCTTTTTCAGTCCCGCGCCGACGCGCCAGGTGCCACCGATCCGGCCGCCGGTCGCCTTGTAAAGGCGGGTGTTGATCCGTGAGCCGACCTTGATGAGGGTGCCGACGATCGGCGAATCGAGTTGTGCGGGCTTCTTGTCCGGGTCGAGGAGAGGCATCTCAGATGCGCTCGAGGATGGTGCCGGTGGCCATCGCGCCGCCCGCGCACATCGTGACGAGAGCGGTCTGACCGTCGCGACGCTCCAGCTCGTGCAGTGCGGTCGTGATGAGGCGGGAACCGGTGCTGCCCACGGGGTGTCCGAGGGCGATGGCGCCGCCGTTGACGTTAACGCGATCCATGTCGGCGTTGTGGACCTGGGCCCAGCTGAGCACGACCGAGGCGAAGGCCTCGTTGATCTCGACGATGTCGATGTCGGACAACGACATCCCCGACTTCGCCAGGACACGTTCGGTCGCCTGGACCGGGCCGTCGAGGTGGAAGTGGGGTTCGGAGCCGACGAGCGCCTGCGCCTTGATGCGGGCGCGCGGGGTCAGTCCGAGGGCGCGGGCCCTGGCCTCGTCCATGATCAGCACGGCAGCGGCGCCGTCGGAGATCTGCGACGACGTGCCGGCGGTGTGGATGCCGCCCTCGAGCACGGGCTTGAGTGCCGCCAGGGATTCGAGGGTGGTCTCACGCAGACCCTGGTCGCGGCTGACGTCGATGATGTTGCCGGTGAGCTCGCCCTCCTTGGTCCGCTCGGGTGCCTTGAACGAGAGGATCTCGCGGTCGAACCGGCCCTCGTCCCAGGCCCGGCGGGCGAGGCGCTGGCTGCGCTCACCGAGTCCGTCGACGTCGGCGCGGGTGATCCCGCGACGCTTCGCGATGCGCTCGGCCGCCTCGAACTGGTTCGGCAGGTCCACGTTCCACGAATCGGCGTGGTACGGGCCGGCGCTGGTGCCGACGTTCGCGCCGAGCGGCACGGTGGTCATCGTCTCCACGCCGCAGGCGATGCCGACCTCGATGGCGTCCGAGGCGATGAGCCCGGCGATGAGGTGATTGGCCTGCTGGGCCGAGCCGCACTGGGCGTCGATCGTCGTGGCGCCGGTGTGCTCGGGGAGTCCGGCCGACAGCCAGGCCTTCCGGGAGACGTTGCCCGCCTGCGAGCCGGCCTGCGTGACGCAGCCGCCGAGGACCTGCTCTACGAGTGCCGGGTCGATACCGGCCTTCTCGATGAGTCCACGCTGCGTGATGCCCAGCAACTCCTCTGCATGGAGGCCTGACAACCACCCGGCGCGCTTGCCGATCGGCGTGCGTACTGCTTCCACGATGACCGGAACGCCCATTTCCACTCCTTCGTTCACCCGGCGGAACCAGTTCCGTCGTCTGCGGGTAGACGGCGCTTCGACGGAGGTGTCGAGGCCGTGCATTCAAGCTAGAACATGTTCTATCTTTGCGTCCATGGGCAGTCTTCGAAGCCTGGTCGCGGCCACGTCTGCTGCGATCCGACACCGGTCTGACGTCCGCTGGAACGTGGTGGATGTTACTTGTTCCGCGAGCGAAGTCCCCAGGTGGGGCTGTATACCGCGGTCTAAAACTAGAACAAGTTCTCATCGGGGGCTGTCGCGTGTGTCACAATGTGGTCTAATGAGATTGAAACAGGTTCTAAATCTCCAGCGAGGTGGTGTGACGTGACCCAGGCCCAGAGTGCCCCGATCGGCAGTGAGCCGACCACGGCGGATTCTGCGCGCACGAGCCCTTCCGACGTCGTCGCGAAGTGCCCGTTCATGGAGCAGGAGGGTTGGGACTTCACCAACCCGGATCTGCTCGAGCAGGGAATCCCAGTGGAGGAGTTCGCGCAGCTCCGCAAGACCGCGCCGGTCTGGTGGAACGCCCAGGCGCCCGGTAAGGGTGGTGGTTTCCACGACGGCGGGTACTGGGTGATCTCCAAGCACGCCCACATCCGCGAGATCTCCAAGAACAACGATGACTGGGAGACCAACGCCAACGGCGTGATCATGCGCTTCGAGGACGACATGACCTCGGAGCAGATCGAGATCACCAAGGCGCTGCTGATCAACCACGATCCGCCGGAGCACACCCGTCTGCGCAAGCTGGTCTCCAAGCTGTTCACCCCTCGTGCGGTGCATTCGCTCGAGGAGAAGCTCGACGACGCCGCTCGCGAGATCGTCTCGCGCGCCGCGCAGAAGGGTTCCGGCGACTTCGTCAAGGACGTCGCCGTCGACCTGCCGCTGCTGGCCATCGCCGACCTCCTCGGTGTTCCCCAGGAGGACCGCGAGAAGCTGTTCGACTGGTCGAACTCGATGATGAACGCCGACGATCCGGACTACACGACGGATCCGCAGCAGGCCAACGCCGAGATCCTCGGCTACGGCTACCAGATGGCCGAGGAGAAGCGCCGCAACCCGGGTGATGACATCGTCACCAAGCTGGTGAACGCAGACATCGACGGACAGTCGCTCGATGAGACCGAGTTCGGCTTCTTTTTCATCCTGCTGACCGTCGCGGGCAACGAGACCACGCGTAACGCCATCAGCCACGGCATGAACGCCTTTCTCGATCATCCCGATCAGTGGGAGCTGTTCAAGAAGGAGCGGCCGGCGACCGCGGTCGACGAGATCGTCCGCTGGGCCACCCCGGTCAACGCCTTCCAGCGAACCGCCAAGCGCGACACGCAGATCGGCGGCGTCGACATCAAGAAGGGTGAGCGCGTCGGCCTGTTCTACGGCTCGGCCAACTACGACGAAGAGGTGTTCGAGGATCCGTTCTCGTTCAACATCCTCCGCGATCCGAACCCGCACGTCGGTTTCGGTGGCAACGGTGCGCACTTCTGCGTCGGCGCCAATCTCGCGCGTATGGAGATCAATCTGATGTTCAACGCGCTGGCCGACCTCGTCCCCGACATCACCAAGCTCGACGCACCGCGTCGTCTCCGCCACGGGTGGATCAACGGTGTCAAGGAACTCCGCGTCGACTACGGGACGAAGTGACCGCAGCTGAAGAGGCGCCCGCCTACCTGAACATCGACCGCGAGAACCATCCAGCGGTCGTGGCGGGGCGTCGTTCCCGAGAGTTCGTGGAGTCTCGCGACAAGCAGGCGTGGATCGACAACTTCGCGCCGGACGCGATCGTCCAGGATCCGGTGGGCCCCTCGATGTTCGACCCGGAGGGTGTCGGATTCCGGGGGTACGACCGCATCTCGGAGTTCTGGGACAAGTCGATCGCGGCGACCGAGAGCATCGAGTTTCGCTTCGACGAGGAGATCATCTGCGGGAACGAGGTCGCCTACATCGGCAGCATCGTCACCCACATCGCAGGTCACGTCTCTGAGGCGCGCGGCGTGTTCACCTATCACGCCGACTCCGAGGGCCGCCTCTCGGCGCTTCGGGCCTACTGGGAGGTCGAGAAGACGATCAACTCGGTGCGCAAGGCCTGACCTCGCACAACGATCCGCCGCGGGCGGGACCGGTGACCACGTCACCTGTCCCGCCCGCGGTTTTTTCGTCCGATCCGTCGTTACAGCCGGCGGGGAGAGGCGGAAGATGAGTCGAGGGATCGTCGACACGAAAGGTGTGAGAACTCGGAGTCCGGCGCGATCGACCAGTTCGACGCGGTGTACCGCGAACACGTTGCGGGGGTCTGGCGCTACGTGCGTACCCGCGTGCCCGCAGACCCCGACGCCGACGACGTGACCGCGGAGGTGTTCGCGAAGGCGATCCGTTCGCGAGACGGCTTCGACGACCGGCGCGGCACGATTGGCGCATGGCTCATCGGGATTGCCCGGCACGTCGTCGCGGACTGGTGGGCACGCAACGCTCGAGAGGTCCCCGTGGCCGAGGTGGACGTCGACACCGACCGTCCGGCGGCCGCGGAGGATCCGGAGACGGCGATGCTGCGGGAGGCAGAAGCTGACGACGTCCGCAGCAGATTGTGGGTGCTCACCGCCAGGGAGCGTGAGGCGGTCACGCTTCGGTTTGCCACCGAGCTGACCTCCGAGGAGATCGGAGCGGCGATGGGGATCTCGGCGACCGCCGCCCGGATGTTGGTCTACCGGGGCGTGGCGAAGCTGAGGGAGGTGATGCCGCGGTGACGCCGCAGGAACCGTACGAGGACGAGGCGGCCTTCGATCCGGTCGAGGTCGCGGCCGCCGAGCGTCTCGACGAGGAGATCGCCGCCGTTCTGTCCGGTTCCGTCCGACCGGGATCGGCGGACTCCGACCTGGTCGCGATGGCGGGCGCGTTCCGGCGCGGACCGTCGGTATCGACGTATGCCGCCGTGGAACGACGGGTGGCCGAGGCGAGACCGCGAAGAAGTCGATGGCGGTGGTCGCCGGCCCAGGTGGCCGCGGCGGTGCTCGGCACAGTGCTGGTCGTCCACGGGGTGGTCAACATGGTTGCCGGTGAATGGATCTCGACGTCGCTCGGTGAACCGCACAATCAGCACGCGATGATCGACGGGGGTCTCGCGTTCATCGCCATCGGTGCCGCGATCGCGGTGGCGTCGACGCGGCGGCGCTGGTTGCCGGTGGCGGTCATCGTCGGGGTGCCGCTCGGGTTGATCATGGGTGGTCGCGGCGTGCATGAGATCGGGGTGTTCGCGTGGGGCGCCGTGGCGCACGGGGCGGCGGGGCTGGCGGCGATCGTTCTGTTGGTCACATACTCGGTCGCGTGGCGTTACAGCCGCAGGCGAGGACGGGAAGAACGGGTATGAGATCACTACATCGAATCCGGAACCACATGCGCGCGTTCGGGCAGGCGAAACGTCATCGCACCGACCTCGTCCGGCAGCTCGGGCGCCGTCCCTTGCTCGCCGGGGCGACCGTCGGGGTGGAGAGCGCGCTGTTGCTGTCCAACAAGGTGGACCCGAAACTCAAAGAGCTCGCCGAACTCAAGGCCGCCGGGATGGTGAGCTGCGAGTTCTGTCTCGACATCGGGTCGGCGCTGGCTGTGAGTTCCGGTGTCACCGAACAGCAGATGCGCGACCTACCGCGGTATCAGACGTCGTCGGCCTACAGCGAGGTCGAGAAACTCGTCATCGCCTACGCGGAGGCGATGACCATGACCCCGGCGGTGGGGGACGACCTGGCGGACCTGCGTCGACGCCTCGGTGAACACCTCACGGAGACGCAGATCGTCGAACTCGCGATGACTGTTGCCTGGGAGAACCAGCGGGCGCGACTCAACCAGTCGCTGGGCGTCCGCCCGACCGGGATGTCCGACGGCGCGGCCTGCGCTCTGCCCGAACGGGTTTCGTAGCATTCACGCGCATATG
>NZ_JALPSY010000038.1:0-29673 GCF_023218005.1 Gordonia sp. C13 | reverse complement strand
CCCGCTGCCCGAGGTGCGAGGAGCGCCGGCGACGAGCCTCGAAGGCCTGGTGAGCCGATCTCGCCGGCCCTTCGTGACGCGTCCTCCGCAAGCTCCGGGCGCTCCTCAGGGATCGAGGCCGAAGGCGTGCCACTCCTCACTCATGGAGCAGGGTCAGTGCGCCAGCTTCAACCCGATGACCCCGCCGACGATCATCACCAGGCACAGCGCCTGGACCAGCGAGACCGGCTGCTCACCGGTGGACATCGCGTAGACGACGGTCAGCACAGCCCCGATGCCGACCCAGACCGCGTACGCGGTACCCACCGGCAGATCGCGCATCGCGTAGGCCAGGCCGCCCATGCTGATGGCAAGGGCCACGAAGAAGACAACGGACGGTCCGAGCTTGGTGAATCCCTCGGACTTGCCGAGCGCGGTGGCCCAGACGGCTTCGAAGACACCGGACAACACCAGGATCAACCACGACATGACAGCCTCCTGTGGGCCGTCTTGTCGCACACCGGGTACAGCACCCCTCGTCCGGGAGTCCAGTAGAACGGACTCTGCCTCCACGTTGGCACACCGCCGATCCCGAGGGCAATGTCAGACCGATCACCGCCCCGGCACAACGAAAACGGGTGGCGCAGACCGTAGCCCGCGCCACCCGTTCCGAAAGAACTTCTCAGAAGGCGGCTTTGATCTCCGCTGCGGCCTCGGCGCCGTAGGCACCCTCGATGCGGGCGAGGGCGGACTCGATGTCCCAGGACCAGTCCTGCGTGGACACGGTCTCGAGCACCAGCACGGCGACCATCGAGCCGACCTGCGCGGCGCGCTCGAAGCCGAGTCCCTTGGACAGCGCGGACAGGAAGCCGGCGCGGAAACCGTCGCCGACGCCCGTCGGATCGACCTTCTCGGTCTCCGGGACCACACCGACGTGAATGCGGGTGCCGTCTCGCTCGACGATCTCGACGCCGTCCTTGCCGAGGGTGGTGACGCGCACGCCGACCATCTCGGCGACCTGCGCCTCGGACAGGCCGGTCTTCTGACGCAGCAGACCCCACTCGTACTCGTTCGTGAACAGGTAGTCGGCACCCTCGATGAGGGTCCGGGCCTGCTCACCGTCCAGACGGGCCAGCTGCTGGCTGGGATCGGCGGCGAACGGGATTCCGGCGGCCCGGCAGGCCTCGGTGTGGCTGAGCATGCCGGCCGGGTCGTCGGCGCCGATCAGCACGAGCTCCGGCGTGCCGGTCACGGCGATGACGTCGGCGAGGGAGATGTCACGGCTCTCACTCATGGCGCCGGCGTAGAACGTGGCGAGCTGCGCCATCGTCTCGTCGGTTGTGCACATGAAGCGAGCGGTGTGATGGGTCTCGGAGACCCGGACGCCTCGGCAGTCGACGCCGTTGGACTCGAGCCACTTGCGGTAGTCGTGGAAATCCGAGCCGACCGCACCGACGAGCACCGGGTTGCCGCCGAGCTGGCCCATGGCGTAGCAGATGTTGCCGCCGACGCCGCCGCGTCGGACGACGAGGTCCTCGACGAGGAAGCTGAGTGAGATGTGCTCGAGGTGATCGCCGAGCAGCTGCTCGGAGAATTTTCCGGGGAACTTCATCAGATGGTCGGTTGCGATGGAGCCGCATACAACGATTGCCACTGGCGTTCTCAGCCCTTCGGTTGGTTGGTCGGACAGCTGTTCACGCTACCCACTGCCCCGACACACGACACCGGCCGCATCCCGAATCGGGATACGGCCGGTGTCGGAAGACGTGTTCGACTCAGTTGAACGAGTCACCGCAGGCGCAGCTGCCGGTGGCGTTCGGGTTGTCGATCGTGAAGCCCTGCTTCTCGATGGTGTCCACGAAGTCGATGGTGGCGCCCTGGACGTAGGGAGCACTCATCCGGTCGACGGCCAGCGTGACGCCGCCGAAGTCCGAGGTGATGTCGCCGTCGAGGGTGCGATCGTCGAAGAAGAGCTGGTAGCGCAGACCAGCGCATCCACCCGGCTGCACGGCGATGCGCAGCGCGAGGTCGTCGCGACCTTCCTGCTCGAGCAGTGCCTTTGCCTTGGAGGCGGCTGCGTCGCTCAGGATGACGCCGGTGGCAGTGCTCGTTTCGTTCTGCACGGTCATTGATGCTCCTGTAGTGGTGTGGTCCCGGTGTGACGTGGTCCGATCTCGTCGCGGAGCCCTCTGCCCGCGCGTGATCGGGAAACACCCGCTCGCCGGGAGGTCGACCGGTTGTGCCCGTGCGTACAACCGTACTCCTTCCAGGACTATTCCCGCCCATTCGGACCTGGTTTCGATACGGCTCGTCGCACGCTCCTCGCCTACTCAACCAGCGAAGGACACGACCGCCCGTCCAACGCTCCTCGCCCACCGCGACCGGCGCTCGTTCCTGCCGGCCGAGTAGCGCCGACCGAGTGCAGCGAGGGTGCCGCGTATCGAGGTCACCCACCGCCGAAAACGCCTGCGACCGCCTCCGCGAGCTTCACGAGCTGGTTCTCGGCGTCGTTCATCGCGACCTCGACCGATCCGGCGACATCGACGATGGCGTGCGCACCCGCGATGCCGGCCTCCTCGATCTCGGCCGGGGACAGCGCGACCTGTCCCGCCAGGACCACCGTCTGCGCCCCGACACCCCCTGCGCCCGTCGTCGATGCGGCGTTGTGCAGGGCCGACACGACCTTCCCGCGGAGTGTCTGGGAGTCGAACTTGCCCTCGCCGGTGATGACGAGGTCGGCTGCCGCGACGTCGGCGTTCAGGTCGGTGGCGTCGGCGACGACGGTCGCCCCGGACACGCGCCGGCCGCCCAGCGCGAGCAGCGCAGCGCCGAGCCCACCCGCCGCTCCGGCACCGGCGTCGGCGGTGATGTCACTCCCGGCGAGCTCGTTCAAAGTGATCGACCACTCGGTGAGGCGCTTCTCGAGGAGTTCGACGGTCTCGGGGTCGGCCCCCTTCTGCGGCGCGAACACCGCCGCGGCGCCCAGCGCACCGAGCAGTGGGTTCTCGACATCCGACGCCACGACGATCTCGACCCCGGTGAGTCGCTCGCGCGCCTCATCCGGCCCGCCGAGTGCGTCGACGAGCCCCGCGCCGCCATCGGTGGTCGAGCTGCCGCCGAGTCCGACGACGAGGCGTCGGGCGCCATGCGCCAGGGCCGCCGCGACGAGTTCACCGACGCCGTGTGTCGTCGCCGCGACCGCGGTCCGCGGGGTCGGCCGGCCGCCCAGTTGATGCAGCCCGCAGGCCTGGGCGCATTCGACGTAGGCGGTCGACGACGCGGCGTCGAAGAGCCAGTGCGCGGTGACGCCGGCGCCGAGTGGACCGTGCACGTCCTCGGCGACGAGGGTGCCGAACCGTGAGGCCAGGACGTCGACGAACCCCGGCCCGCCGTCGGACTGCGGTGCGACGACGAGGGTGTCGTCGGGTCGGGCGGCCATCCATCCGCGGGCGATGGCGTTCGCGGCCACGACGGCGGACATGGTGTCGCCGAAGGAATCCGGCGCGATCAGGATATGCAAACGCCGACTTCCGTCCCGGGTCATGAGCACGAAGTATAGGAGCGCCGCCGCCACCCGGCAGGGTGACCGATTCGGGGGTCCGCGAGGGTCCACCGAAAAGCGACGACCACGCGTTTCGACCGCAACCGCGATCACCTACCCTCGTAGGCGTGAAGCTGCCATGGAAGAAGGACGAGACGTCGGAGCAATCCGGCGAGAGCACGGTGACCACGTACGCCGCCGACGATGCGGTTACCGAGGACTCCGCGCCGGCCAAGGGCAGCAAGACCACCCCCGGCAAAGGCCGCCCGACCCCCAAGCGTCGCGAGGCCGAGAAGCGCCGTGGGCCCGTCGCGCCGCCGCCGACCACCCGGTCCGAGGCCCGCGCGCGCAAGAAGGAACTGAAGAACACGCTCTCCAAGGACGAGAAGAAGCAGCTCGCCGCGGTGCGTCGCGCCAAGCGCCTCGAGCAGCGTGAGCGGATGATGGAGGGCGACGAGGCCTACCTCATGCCCCGTGACAAGGGCCCGGTCCGTCGCTACACCCGCGACATCGTCGACGCGCGCCGCAACTTCGCCGGCCTGTTCATGCCGTTCGCGATCCTGCTGATCGTGTTGATGTTCATGGTTCCGCAGGCAGCCGGGCTCACCAACCTGATCCTCGTCGCCTTCGTCGTCCTGATGGCCGTCGACGGTTTCATCCTCGGTCGTCTCGTGAATCGCCGTGTCGCCGAACGCTATCCGGACTCGCAGGACGGCGGCTTCAAGCTCGGTTGGTACGCCTTCACCCGTGCGATGCAGCTGCGGAAGATGCGTGCACCCAAGCCCTCGGTGTCGCGCGGCGACGAAGTCTGATCGATGACCGATCGCGCTACGCGCACACTCGTCCTGGGCGGTGTGCGTTCGGGTAAATCCGCACACGGCGAGTCGCTGCTCCGCGCGCACCAGCAGATCCGGTACCTGGCCACTGGTCCGGTGACCACGACCGACGCCGAGTGGACGGCGCGGGTGAACACCCACAAGCAGCGTCGGGACGCCCGCTACACCACGATCGAGACCACCGATCTCGCCGAGGCCCTCCGCGCGGCACCCGACATCCCGGCCCTGGTCGACGACCTCGGCAGCTGGCTCACCGCGCGGATCGACGCCGTCGACGGCTGGGACTCCGGTTCGGACATCGACCTCGACGCCGACATCACCGAGCTCTGCGACGCGCTGGCGGCGATGAACGCTGACGTGGTGCTGATCAGTTCCGAGGTCGGCCTGTCCCTGGTCCCCCCGACGCCGGCCGGCCGGTTGTTCCAGGACCTGCTCGGCACCTTGAACTCTGCGGTGGCACAGGCGTGCGACCGGGTGTCCCTCGTGGTCGCCGGCCGCGTGCTCGACCTGCCCGGCTCGTCCGTCGAAGACCACACCGGCGCACCGGTTTCCGCGGCACAGTCCGCGGCACAGTCCGGTCCCGCCGCCGCGCCGGTCACGACAGCACCGGTGGCGACCCCCGCCCCGGTCACGCCCGGACCGGTCGCCGAGCCCACACCCGTCACGGCGTCCGGCGAGCTCCCCGATCCCACCGACGCCGAGGTCTTCGACCCGATCACTCCACCGAGCGAGGCGGTCGCGTTCGAGGCTCGCGAACGCCAGAAGTCACTCACCAAGCCACCGGGTTCGCTGGGTCGCCTCGAGGAGATCGGGGTCTGGATCTCCGCGTGCCAGGGTCAGTGCCCGCCCGCGCCGATCACCTCGCCGAGCGTGGTCGTCTTCGCCGGCGATCACGGCGTCGCGCGGGGCGGCGTGTCGGCGTTCCCGCCGGAGGTGACCGCGCAGATGGTCGCCAATATCGAGTCCGGCGGCGCCGCAGTCAATGTCATGGCCGCACGCGTCGGCGCCTCGGTGACGGTCGTCGACATGTCGGTCGACGCCGACACCGCTCCCCACCTGTCGACCTTCAAGGTCCGCCGCAGCAGCGAGGACCTGCGCACCACCGACTCCATCACCCTCGCCGAGGCCCGCGCCGCACTGGCCGCCGGACGGGCGATCGCCGACCGGCTCGTCGACTCGGGTAGCGACCTGCTGATCGCCGGCGAGATGGGCATCGGCAACACCACCCCCGCCACCGTCCTCATCGGTGCGCTCACGCGCCGCGAGCCGGTCGAGATCGTCGGCCGCGGAACGGGTGTCGACGACCACGGCTGGATGCGCAAGACCGCCGCGATCCGCGACGGCATGCGCCGCGCCCGCAAGGTCGTGCATGATCCGCTCGCCCTCCTCGCCGCGGTCGGCGGCGCCGACCTGACGGCCACCGCGGGCTTCCTCGCGCAGGCCGCGCTCCGCCGCACGCCCGTCATCCTCGACGGCGTCGTGATCACCGCGGCCGCGATGGTTGCCAACGAACTCGCACCCGGCGCCACGCGCTGGTGGATCGCCGGACACCGCTCGGTGGAGCCCGCGCATCAGATCGCGCTCGACCACCTCGACCTCGAACCGGTCCTCGACCTGTCGATGCGCCTCGGCGAGGGCAGCGGCGCGGTCCTGGCTCTGCCGGTCGTGCAATCGGCCGCCGACATCCTCATCTCGATGGCGACCTTCGCCGAGGCCGGGGTGACCGACCGCGACGATGCGGCCGTACCCGAAGCCGCCGAGACGTCCTGACACCCATGACACGTCCGGTCGCGCGATGATCTCGCCGCTAGGGGCGGTCCGGACCGCACTGTGCTGGATGACGGTCCTCCCGGTCGGCACGGGGACCGACCCGAATGAGGCACCGGATCGCGCGGTGGGCGGTGCGGTGATGGCAGCGCTCCCTGTTGTCGGCATCGTGATCGGTGCCGCGGCCACCGCCCTTGCGTTCGGGCTGTCGTTCACAGATCTCCCCACCGCTCTCATCGGCATTCTCGTGGTCGTCCTGGCAGCGGCGCTCACGCGCGGAATGCACCTCGACGGCCTGGCCGACACCGCCGACGGACTCGGTTGTTACGGCCCGCCCGAGCGGGTCGCCGAGGTGATGCGCAGCGGGACCGTCGGCCCGTTCGGCGTGGCGACCCTCGTCCTCACACTCGGGATACAGGCCGCCGGGTCGACCGGTCTCGTCAGCCAATCACGGTGGTACGAACTCGCTTTCGCCATCGCCCTGGGGCGGCTGGGAGCCGTGGTCGGCACCCGACGATCGATCTCCCCCGCTCACCCGAACGGCTTCGGCGCCCTCGTCGCCGGTACGCAGCGGGTCTCGATCCCGGTGTGGTGCCTGGTCGCTGCCGCAGGCACGGTGCCGATCGGCCTGCGCGACAACGGGTTCGATGTCGTCGCGGTGGTGCAGGCGATCGTCGTCGTCCTCGCTGTCGTGGTCTTCGCGTGGGTGTTCACCCGGCACTGCGCGCGGCGCATGGGCGGGCTCAACGGCGACGTCCTGGGGGCCACGATCGAACTCGGCGTCGCCCTCGCGCTCGTCGGCTTGCTGGTCTGAGGATTCAGAGCTCCCTTGCGCGGGCGCGACTTCTGCTCCGCGAGGTGCGAACGCAACCCCCTCAGCTCCCCGAGGTGCGAACGCGACCCCCTGAGCTCCCTTCAGTGTCAGGGTTGTGGAGCCACGTAAGTGGTGATCGGGTTTCGTCCATCAGGTGTTCGGCTCACCTGCTCCCTGCCACCCCTGCGGGTTTGGCGTTGCCTCATCGTGCCTGCATCTGGTGTGACGGACCGGTCGGCGTGACTTGATAGGAGCGTGGCAGCGCCCCTCCACTGAAGAATGTCCACCGACCGGCCCGACTGTCCGCCCACTCCCGTGACCGGAAGGCAAACTCCCTGATCGTCATTGGTGCTGATGTTCACAAGCGCTCCCACACCTTTGTCGCCGTCGATTCCGTCGGCCGCGCACTCGGATCACAGTCGTCCCTGCAACCACTACGGGCCATCTCAAGGCGGTGCGTTGGGCCCACACCTTTTACGGTGTCGCAGCGGAGGGGGTGCCGTTCCCAACGCCGGTCGGGGCTCGACGGCCGACGATCAGCAATATGTTTCGCTGGGCGAAACCTATTGCCGGCGACTGCGACCTCGCTCGCCTTTCGGCGGACTGCTGCGTGAAAACTCGTCCCGCTCAGGGGTGTCCGAGGGCAATGTGCCCTCGGAGGCACCTCAGGGGGACGAGATTTTCGACGCTTGCGGAGGTCGCGGAGGTGTTGTGGCCATCGAGGACTGCCGCAACAGGTCCGCCGCCTCGAACGTGACCTGCGTGGTGCCCACCAAGAAGTCGTGCGGGTCACGCCACGCTTGATGGCTGAGCATCGCCGCACAGGGCGCCGTCGCTCCCCGATAGTGCGAGCGCAGCGAGCCACGAAGGGCCGGCGACGTCATGTCACCAAGCCTTCGTGGCTCGTCGCTTGCGCTCCTCGCTCCTCAGGCAGCGAGTGGGTGGCTCGGCCTGGGTGAGTCTCGCTCAGGCCCGGTAGAGCTCCGTCATCCATCCGTGGGTGTCGGCGAAGGTGCCGCGCTGGATGCCGGTGAGGGTGTCGCGGAGGGCCTGGGTGACCTCACCGGTCTGACCGTTGTTGATCGTGTAGTCCTCGCCCACGCCCTTGACGTGACCGACCGGGGTGATCACCGCGGCGGTGCCACAGGCGAAGACCTCGGTGATGTCGCCCGAGGCGACGCCCTTGCGGAGTTCCTCGGTGGTGATCTTTCGTTCCTCGACCGCGAAGCCGGCGTCGGTGGCCAGCGTCAGCAGCGACGAGCGGGTGATGCCCGGGAGGAGCGAACCCGACAGTTCCGGGGTCACGAGGCGGGCGTCGGCGCCGGAGCCGAACACGAAGAACAGGTTCATGCCGCCCATCTCCTCGATGTAGCGGCGTTCGATCGCGTCGAGCCAGACGACCTGATCGCAACCCTGCTCGGTGGCCTGACGCTGCGCCAGGAAGGCCGCGGCGTAGTTGCCGCCGCACTTGGCGAAGCCGGTGCCACCGGGAGCGGCGCGCACGTACTCGGTGGACAGCCACACGCTCACGGGCTTGATGCCGCCGGAGAAGTAGGCGCCGGCCGGCGAGGCGATGACGGAGTAGATGTACTGCGACGACGGCGCATTGACGCCGAGGCCCGCCTGCGAGGCGAACATGAAGGGCCGCAGGTACAGCGCCTCCTCACCGCCTGACGGCGGAACCCATGCGTTGTCGGCATCGAGCAGAGCCTTCAGCGACCCGATGAAGTCCTCGACCGGGAGTGCCGGCATGGCGAGCCGCTCGGCGCTGCGCTGCATCCGCTCCGCGTTGGCCTCCGGACGGAAGGCGGCGATCGAACCGTCGGGCTGACGGTAGGCCTTGAGACCTTCGAAGACCTCTTGACCGTAATGCAGCACCATCGCCGAGGGATCCAGCGCGATCGGTCCGTACGGCCGTACCTGCGCGTTGTGCCAGCCCTTGTCCGCGTCGTAGTCCACCATCACCATGTTGTCGGTGAAGTGGCGGCCGAATCCCGGGGCGGAGAGAATCTCCGCGCGACGGTTCTCCGACACCGGATGGGGATGCTCGGTACGGTTGAACTCCAAGGTCATGCGGCCCATGGTACCGCTGGCCGCAAAAGCATTTCCGCGGCCGTCCGATGCGTGTGAGCCGGCGCATGGACCGGCGTCACATCGCGGTCAGACGTGCGAGGGCACGAACGGCGGGATGACGACCTCGCAGGTGAGATCGCGGCCGCGCACGTCGACGACGACCTGGTCGCCCTTCTTGACACCCGACGCGGTGTCCAGCAGCGCGAGCGCGATTCCCTGCTTGAGGGTCGGCGAGAACGTGCCCGAGGTGCACACCCCGATCCTCGTGTCCCCCAACTTGACCGCGCAGTCGGCGCGCGGCACGCCGCGGCCGGTCGCCTTGAGTCCGTAGAGGCGACGCGCCGGGCCGGCCTCCTTCTCGGCGAGCAGGGCGTCGCGTCCGAAGAACGACGGCTTGTCCCAGCCGACCGCCCAGCTCGACCGCGCTTGGACCGGGGTGATCTCGGGGCTGAGCTCGTGGCCGTGCAGGGCGTAACCCATCTCGGTGCGCAGGGTGTCGCGGGCACCGAGGCCGGCGGCCTGCCCACCTGCCGCGGTGATCGCCTCGAGCAGCACGTCGAAGACCGCGCCGGCGTCGTCCCAGCGGGGCAGGATCTCGTAGCCGCGTTCACCGGTGTATCCGGTGCGGCACACGCGGACCGGCTTGTCGCCGTCGGCGGTGGACAGCTCGGCGTCGGCGAAGGCCATGTACTCCATGTCGGCGGGCAGGCCGAGTCCTTCGAGGACCTCCGGCGAGCGCGGGCCCTGCACGGCGAAGACCGCGAAGTCGCGGTGCTGGTCGGTGATCGAGATCCCGTCGGGCGCAACGGCCGACATCTGCGCAACGACGCTCTCGGTGTTCGCGGCGTTGGGGACGAGGAACACCTCGTCGTCGCTCACGAGATAGGTGATGAGGTCGTCGACGACACCACCGGATTCGTTGCAGCACAGCGTGTACTGCGCCTTCCCTGGAACGATCTTGCCGAGATCGTTGGTGAGGGTCGAGTTCACGAACGCGGCGGCGCCGGGACCCGACACCAGCGCCTTGCCCAGGTGGCTGACGTCGAAGATCGCCACGGCCTCGCGGACCGCGGTGTGCTCGGCGACGGTGCCCGCATACGACACCGGCATGTTCCAGCCGCCGAACTCGGCGAAACTCGCACCGAGTGCGGCGTGACGGTCGGCGATGGGTCCGGCGAGGAGTTCACTCATGGCCCATACGGTATCGGGCCGCACCCGCCGGCCGGGCCGGTCCCGCGGCCGCCGCCGACATCCGGCGCGCTGTGGCAGAGTTGAGCGGGTGAGCAAGAACGACACCGTCGACCGCGTACGCGGCCCAGAATTCGACCTGTCCACCTCGATCGGCAAGGGCGACGCCGCCCTGGTCATCGGCCTGATCGGCGCGCCCGACGCCGACGAGAAGGCCGACGGCAAGGGTGACTCCACCGCCGAGCCGACGCTCGCCATCGGCGACGGCGTGCTCGACGACGCCCAGGCCGCAGCGATCACCGCCGCGCTGACAGCCCTCGGCGCCACCGGGAAGCACGGCGAGGTCACCCGCCTGGCCGCACCCGAGTCGCTGCCCGTCGACCTCGTCGTCGCGGTCGGCCTCGGCGACGCCGACAACCTCGACGACGCCGACCAGGTCCGTCAGGCCGCCGGCATCGTCGCCCGCGAACTCGACGGCCTCGAGTCGGTCGCGACCACCCTCTCGTCGGTCCACCTCGCCGCCGCCGCGGAGGGCCTGTTCCTCGGCGCGTACCGGTTCGACGAGTTCCGGTCGGAGTCGTCGAAGCCGAAGAAGACTCCGCCGCAACACATCACACTGCTGGTGGAGTCCAAGTCCAAGGAGGCCAAGGCCGAGCTCGACCGCGCGATCGCAGTCGCCGATTCGGTTGCCATCGCCCGCGACTTCGTGAACACCCCGCCCAGCCACCTGTTCCCGGAGGAGTTCGCGGCCCGCGCCCGCACGCTCGGCTCCAAGGCCGGCCTGAAGGTCGAGATCCTCGACGACAAGGAACTCGAGGCGCAGGGTTACGGCGGCATCATCGGCGTCGGCAAGGGTTCCTCACGTCTCCCCCGCCTCGTGCGCCTGACCCACACCGGCAAGAAGGCGTCCAAGAAGGTCGCCCTGGTCGGCAAGGGCATCACCTTCGACACCGGCGGCATCTCCATCAAGCCGGCCGCGAACATGGACCAGATGACCTCGGACATGGGTGGTGCGGCCGCGGTCATCGCCGCGACCATCCTCGCCGCCCGCCTCGACCTCGATGTCTCGGTCACCGCGACCGTGCCGATGGCCGAGAACATGCCGTCGGCGACGGCCCAGCGTCCCGGCGACGTGCTGACCCAGTACGGCGGACGCACGGTCGAGGTCCTCAACACCGACGCCGAGGGCCGGCTGATCCTCGCCGACGCGATCGTGCGCGCGGCCGAGGACGACCCCGACTATCTCATCGACACCGCCACCCTGACCGGCGCGCAGATGGTCGCGCTCGGCACCCGCACCCCGGGCGTCATGGGCACCGACGAGTTCCGCGACCGGGTCGCCGCCCGGTCGGCTGATGTCGGCGAGAACGCCTGGGCCATGCCGCTGCCCGCCGAGCTGCGCGCGGACCTCAAGTCCCGGGTCGCCGATCTCGCCAACGTCACTCCGCACCGTTGGGGCGGCATGCTCGCCGCGGGCATCTTCCTCAAGGAGTTCGTGCCGGAGGACGTGCAGTGGGCCCATATCGACATCGCCGGCCCGGCATTCAACACCGGCGGCCCGTGGGGTTACACCACCAAGGGCGGCACGGGCGTACCCGTCCGCACGATCGCAGCCGTCCTCGAGGACATCGCGGCCAACGGCTGACATGTCGTCCCGCCGACGGTTGAGAATCGTTACCCGCGAGTACGAGCCGAATCCGGTCGGCGAAGCGGCGTACGGGTAGGGTGATCCGCGGGGACGAGTGGCTGATCCGCCACCCGTCTCGGCGGTCCCCCCGACTGCTTCCCACCCCCGTGCCCACGGAGCACACACCGACGGGCCACCCCCTACAGACCACCACGTCGAGTTCAGGAGTTCACAACGATGGCCTTCTCCGTCCAGATGCCCGCCCTTGGTGAAAGTGTCACCGAGGGGACAGTCACCCGGTGGCTGAAGGAGGAGGGCGACACCGTTGAGGCCGACGAGCCCTTGCTCGAGGTCTCGACCGACAAGGTCGACACGGAGATCCCCGCCCCGACCTCGGGCGTTCTGACGAAGATCCTCGCCCAGGAAGACGACGTCGTCGAGGTCGGTGGCGAACTCGCACTGATCGGCGACGCCGACGAGGCCGGCTCGGACGATTCGGCCGGTGGCGACGAGCCCACCGAGGCCGCCCCCGAGCCCGAACCCGAGGAGGCGGCCGAGGAGCCGTCCACCGAGGAAGAGGCACCCGCCGAGAAGCCCACCGCCGACACCGGTTCCGGCTCGGCCGAGGGCACCGACGTCCTGATGCCCGAGCTCGGCGAGTCCGTCACCGAGGGCACGGTGACCAACTGGCTCAAGGCCGTCGGCGACGAGGTCGCCGCCGACGAACCGCTGCTCGAGGTCTCCACCGACAAGGTCGACACCGAGATCCCGTCGCCGGTCGCCGGCACCCTGCTCGAGATCCTTGCCGAAGAGGACGACGTCGTCGAGGTCGGCGGCAAGCTGGCCGTCATCGGTGACGCCTCGGCCGCGCCGTCCAAGAAGGAGCCGGAACCCGAGCCCGAGCCGGAGCCGGAGCCGGAGGCCAAGGAAGAGCCGAAGGAAGAGCCCAAGCCGGAACCGAAGCCCGAGCCCAAGGAAGAGCCGAAGGCGCAGGCCCCCGCGAAGTCGGACCCGCCGACCGTCGAGTCGACCCCGTACGTGACCCCGCTCGTGCGCAAGCTGGCCGCGGAGAACAACATCGACCTGAACTCGATCAAGGGCACCGGTGTCGGTGGCCGTATCCGCAAGCAGGACGTGCTGGCCGCAGCCGAGGCCGCCAAGAAGCCGGCCGCCGCACCGGAGAAGAAGGCCGAGCCGGCCGCCGCCGCGTCTTCGTCGTCGTCGTCGGCCTCGCCGGAGATCCGCCCGGAGCTCGCCGAGCTACGCGGAACCACCCAGAAGATCAACCGGATCCGCCAGATCACCGCCAAGAAGACCCGCGAGTCGCTGCAGCAGTCCGCTCAGCTCACGCAGGTGTTCGAGGTCGACATGAGCAAGATCGTCAGCCTCCGCAAGGCGGCGAAGGACAACTTCAAGGCGTCCGAGGGTGTCAACCTGACCTTCCTGCCGTTCATCGCCAAGGCCGTCGTCGAGGCGCTGAAGGCGCACCCGAACGTCAACGCGTCGATCGACGAGGACGCCAAGGAGATCACCTACTACGACAAGGTGCACCTCGGCATCGCGGTCGACACCCCGCAGGGTCTGCTGTCGCCGGTCATCCACAACGCCGACGACCTGTCGGTGGCCGGCCTCGCCCGCGCCATCGCCGACATCGCGGCGCGTGCACGCTCCAACGGCCTCAAGCCCGACGAGCTCGCCGGCGGCACCTTCACCATCACCAACATCGGTAGCCAGGGCGCGCTGTTCGACACCCCGATCCTGGTCCCGCCGCAGGCGGCGATGCTGGGCACCGGTGCGATCGTCAAGCGCCCGGTCGTCATCACCGACGAGGACGGTTCGGAATCGATCGCGGTGCGGTCGATGTCGTACCTGCCGCTGACCTACGACCACCGCCTCATCGACGGCGCCGACGCGGGCCGCTTCCTCACCACCGTGAAGAAGCGCCTCGAAGAGGCTTCGTTCGCCGCGGACCTGGGTCTCTAGGCAACCGCCGAGCCGACGACGCCGAGGCAAGCGATGCGCATAGCCGTCGCAGGTTCACAGGGCCTCATCGGGAACGCCCTGGTCAACTCGCTGCGCGCGGCGGGCCACACGGTCATCCGTCTGGTCCGCCGCGAGGCACTCGCCGACGACGAGTTCAGTTGGGATCCCGAGACCATCGGGATGCCGCCGGAGAGCCTCGACGGCGTCGACGCGGTGGTCTCGCTCGGCGGGGTCGGTGTCGGCAACGGCCGGTGGACCGGCCGGTTCAAGCAGGAATTGCGCGACTCCCGCATCACGCCGACCGAGGTGCTCGCCGAGGCCGTACGCGACCTCGGCATCCCGACCTTCATCAGCGCCAGCGCGACCGGCTACTACGGCGACACCGGAACCCGGGCCGCGGTCGAAACCGACGGTCCCGGTGAGGGTTTCCTCGCCGAGCTGGTAGTCGACTGGGAGAGGGCCGCGACCACCAACGCCGGCCCCGACACCCGCGTCGTCCTGCTCCGGACCGCGCCGGTCCTCAGCTCACAGGGCGGTCTGCTCGGAAAGCTCCGTCCGCTGTTCAAGCTCGGGCTCGGCGGCCCGATCGGCAACGGCAAGCAGTACTTCTCCTGGATCAGCCTCATCGACGAGGTGCGGGCGATCGAGTTCCTCCTCGACTCCCCCGACATCGCCGGCCCGGTCAACCTGAGCGCCCCCGGATCGCTGCCCTTCGGCGAGTTCTGCAAGGCGCTCGGCAAGGCCGTGCACCGGCCCGCCGTGATGCAGGTGCCGGAGTTCGTGGCGCGCCGCGTCGGCGGCGAGATGGCCGAGGAAATGATTCTGTTCAGTCAACGCGTTGAACCCCACGTGCTCACCGACCACGGATTCACGTTCAACCACCCCGAGATCCGCGAGGCGCTGGCCTACGCGACGAAGCCGGCAACATGACCCACCGTTCCGTCCGCTCCGACTCGGCACCTGTCGAGGTCCGGCACCTGGGCACCGTCGACTACCGCGATGCCTACGAGATGCAGCACCGGCTCGCCGCCGAGCGTGCCGATGGCACGCTCGACCACGACGTGCTCCTCCTGCTCGAACACCCGTCGACCTACACCGCGGGCAAACGCACCGAGGACGCCGACCGCCCCACCAACGGCGCACCGGTCATCGACGTCGACCGCGGTGGCCGCATCACCTGGCACGGACCGGGACAGCTCGTCGGCTATCCGATCGTGAAGCTCGCCGAGCCGCTCGACGTCGTCGAATACGTCCGACGCCTCGAGAGCGCCCTCATCTCCGTGTGCGCCGGTCTCGGCGTCACCACCGGCCGCGTCGAAGGACGCTCGGGCGTGTGGATCGACGACGACGCGGGTGAACGCAAGCTCGGCCAGATCGGGATCCGTGTTGCTCGCGGTGTCGCGCTGCACGGGTTCGCGCTCAACATCGACCCGGACATGTCGGCCTTCGAGGCCATCGTGCCGTGCGGGATCGCCGACGCCGGCGTCACCTCGCTGTCGCGTGAACTGGCACAACCGATCTCGGTCGCCTCTCTTCTCGACACCGTCGCGGCCGCCGTGCTCGACGCCCTGGACACCCCGCGGGAGGCCGCTCCGACGGCGTCCGAGGGGCCCGCGACAGCGAGCGTAGGATCGGTCCGGTGACC
The DNA here is from genome assembly GCF_023218005.1 of Gordonia sp. C13. Classification (NCBI taxonomy): domain Bacteria; kingdom Bacillati; phylum Actinomycetota; class Actinomycetes; order Mycobacteriales; family Gordoniaceae; genus Gordonia; species Gordonia sp. C13. The sequence continues at coordinate 14,220 of NZ_JALPSY010000038.1, read as the reverse complement.
GCGTCCCCCCTCACCCCCGGACCCGGTGCCCCCGACGCCACACCCCCGGCCTCGGCACCCGCACCGAGGACCCCCGCACCTCAGACCAGCGCTCCCGCCTCGCCCGCTCCCGAGGGCCGCAAGCTGCTGCGCCTCGAGGTGCGCAACGCGCAGACCCCGATCGAGCGCAAGCCCAGCTGGATCAAGACCCGCGCGACGATGGGCCCGGAGTTCACCGAACTCAAGGGACTCGTCAAGCGCGAGGGCCTGCACACCGTCTGCGAAGAGGCCGGCTGTCCCAACATCTACGAATGCTGGGAAGACCGCGAGGCCACCTTCCTCATCGGCGGCGAGCAGTGCACCCGACGCTGCGACTTCTGCCAGATCGACACCGGCAAGCCCGCCGAACTCGACCGCGACGAGCCGCGCCGCGTCGCCGAGAGCGTCCAGGCCATGGGTCTGCGCTACTCGACGATCACCGGCGTCGCCCGCGATGATCTGCCCGACGAGGGTGCGTGGCTCTACGCCGAGACCGTCCGCGCCATCCACCGGCTCAACCCCGGCACCGGCGTCGAGAACCTGATCCCGGACTTCCACGCCAAGCCGGATCTGCTGGCCGAGGTCTTCGAGGCCCGGCCCGAGGTGTTGGCCCACAACCTCGAGACGGTGCCCCGCATCTTCAAGCGCATCCGTCCGGCGTTCCGGTACGAGCGCTCCCTCGAGGTCATCACCGCCGCTCGCGATTTCGGCCTGGTGACCAAGTCGAACCTGATCCTCGGCATGGGCGAGACCCCCGAAGAGGTGCAGTCGGCGATCATCGACCTCCACGAGGCCGGTTGCGACATCCTGACGATCACACAGTACCTGCGTCCCTCGCCGCGGCACCACCCCGTCGAGCGGTGGGTCAAGCCGGAGGAGTTCGTCGACCACTCGGAGTTCGCTCAGGAAGTCGGCTTCGCCGGTGTCATGGCCGGGCCGCTGGTGCGCTCGTCCTACCGCGCGGGGCGCCTGTACGCGCAGGCCATGGCACATCACGGCCGGGAGATCTCGCCCGCCCTGGCGCACCTCGCGGCCGAGGGTTCGGCCAGCCAGGAGGCGTCCAGCCTGATGGCCCGCCTCGCGCGCTGACCGCACCCATTCCCCGCGCGCCGACCATGCGGCAAGTCACCAGACGACCGGACGTAAACTGGCCGTATGGCAAAGGCGCAGTCCGTGAGCAAGGAAGCAAAGGCCGCTAAGAAGCAGGCCCGCAAGGCTGCATCGAAGGAACGGCGCCAGCAGTTGTGGCAGGCGTTCCAGATGCAGCGCAAGGAAGACAAGCGACTCATCCCCTACATGGTGGGTGTGATCGTCCTGTCCGTCGCCGTGTTCACCGGGCTCGGCTTCCTGCTGGGTTCGCCGTGGCTGCTGATCCCGCTCGGCGTCGTGCTGGGTGTGCTCGGCGCGTTCATCCTGTTCGGCCGTCGTGTGCAGAAGAACGTCTACACCAAGGCCGAGGGACAGCCCGGTGCCGCCGGTTGGGCGCTGGGCAACATGCGCGGCCAGTGGCGCGTCGCCCAGGCCGTCTCGGGTACCTCGCACCTCGACGCCGTGCACCGCGTGATCGGCAAGCCGGGCGTGATCCTCGTCGGTGAGGGCTCCCCCACCCGCGTGAAGTCCCTGCTGAACCAGGAGAAGAAGAAGGCCGCCCGCGTCGTCGGCGACACCCCGATCTACGAGATCATGGTCGGCAACGACGACGGCCAGGTCCCGCTGTCCAAGCTCGAGCGGCACATCAACAAGCTGCCCAACAACATCGACCGCAAGCGCATGGAGACCCTCGAGGGCCGTCTCGCCGCACTCAGCAGCAAGGCTCCCGGTCCCGGCATGCCGAAGGGCCCGCTGCCCGGCAACGCGAAGATGAAGAGCATGCAGCGCACCGCGCGTCGTCGCGGCTGACGCGAAACACTCCACCTACGAAGAAACCCCACGACCCGCTCGGGTCGTGGGTTTTCTCGTTGTGTTCCCGGATTCGGCTCAACGGGTCCGCAGAATCGCCGTCCCGGTCGCGCGGTCGTGCAGGGCGCGACCGTTGTAGTCGTTGATCAGGGCCGGAACGAGGAACACCATCAGCAGCTGGCGGAAGAAGGCCCGCACGATGCCGACCGACGCCGGGCTCTCCGTGCCGGCGGCCTCGGCAGCGTTGCGCTCCGGGCCGTAGTCGACACGGGCAACCCGCATGCCGACCGCGAACTGGCCGGGGGTGAAACCGAACAGCGAGACCGCGAAGATCCCCATCACGAACCAGATGCCGAGCTGGGTGGTGCCCAGGACCGAGGACTCGAATCCGACGAACAGGATGGCGAGACCGCCGGCGATCAGCCAGTCGACGAGGAGTCCGGCCACGCGCGGCCAACCGGTGGCCAGCGAACCGGGTCCGGATGCGGGCAGGCCGAGGTCCTGACCGCGAAAATCGTTGTCGACGCCGTCGCCGGGACCGATCTGCGGTCCCGACAGCCAGGAACCGGTTACTCGTCCCATCGTGATGACTCCTCTCGCGGCCGCGGCGCGTCGTCGACGACCACGGCATTCCTTGGTGTCCATCGTAGTCGGGGCCGTTACCCCTACCTCCCTCCCCGGTCTCCGCAGCGGGCTAGGGTGGGAACTGCCGAGTGCGTTCACCGAGGTATGAGCCGTGTGTCGCCAAGAACACCGGGTGTGTAACACGGGGGAAACACGGACTTGACGCCTGGGCAACTTCGCCTCCATACGGTTGCCGCTGAGATCCGCTGCTGTTTCTCGGTGGCGGATGTGTGTGGCGTGTCAGTACCACTGACCACCCGATCACGAAGGAGTCACCGCACGGTGTACAGCAGTAAAGAAGAACTACTCGAGGGCATCAAGAAGGAAGGTGTCGAGTACGTCGACATCCGATTCTGCGACCTGCCCGGTGTCATGCAGCACTTCTCGATCCCCGCTTCGGCGTTCGACGAGAGCGTGTTCGAGGACGGTCTGGCATTCGACGGTTCGTCGGTGCGCGGCTTCCAGTCGATCAACGAGTCGGACATGATGCTGCTGCCCGACCCGGCCACCGCGCGGATCGATCCTTTCCGCAAGGCGAAGACGATGAACATCAGCTTCTTCGTCCACGACCCGTTCACCCGCGAGGCCTACAGCCGCGACCCGCGTAACGTTGCGCGCAAGGCCGAGGACTACCTGGCCTCGACCGGCATCGCCGACACCTGCTTCTTCGGCGCAGAGGCCGAGTTCTACATCTTCGACTCGGTGTCCTTCGGCTCGGAGATGAACGGCACCTTCTACGAGATCGAGTCGGAGTCGGGCTGGTGGAACACCGCCTCGCCGAGCGATCCCGACGGCAGCCCCAACCTGGGCTACAAGGTCCGCCCCAAGGGTGGTTACTTCCCGGTTGCTCCGTACGACCACTACGTCGACCTGCGCGACGAGATGTCGACCAACCTGCAGAACTCGGGCTTCGAGCTCGAGCGCGGCCACCACGAGGTCGGCACCGCGGGCCAGGCGGAGATCAACTACAAGTTCAACACGCTGCTCCACGCGGCCGATGACGTGCAGCTGTTCAAGTACATCATCAAGAACACCGCGTGGCAGAACGGCAAGTCGGTCACCTTCATGCCGAAGCCGCTCTTCGGTGACAACGGCTCGGGCATGCACGCCCATCAGTCGCTGTGGAAGGACGGCAAGCCGCTGTTCCACGACGAGGCCGGCTACGCAGGCCTGTCGGATCTGGCTCGCTACTACATCGGCGGCATCCTGCACCACGCCCCGTCGCTGCTGGCGTTCACCAACCCGACGGTCAACTCCTACAAGCGTCTGGTCCCGGGTTACGAGGCCCCGATCAACCTGGTCTACAGCCAGCGCAACCGTTCGGCCTGCGTGCGTATCCCGATCACCGGCAACAACCCGAAGGCCAAGCGCCTCGAGTTCCGTTGCCCGGACAGCTCGGGCAACCCGTACCTGGCGTTCGCGGCCATGATGATGGCCGGCCTGGACGGCATCAAGAACAAGATCGAGCCGCACGAGCCGGTCGACAAGGACCTCTACGAGCTCCCGCCGGAGGAGGCCAAGTCGATCCCGCAGGCGCCGACCTCGCTCGCCGCTGTCATCGACCGCCTCGAAGAGGATCACGAATACCTCACCGCCGGTGGCGTGTTCACCGAGGACCTCATCGAGACCTGGATCGCGCTGAAGCGTGAGAACGAGATCGAGCCGGTGCAGATCCGTCCGCACCCGTACGAGTTCTCGCTCTACTACGACTGCTGATCCCAGCACTCGACTACGACGCCCCGTCCGCGTTCTCGCGGACGGGGCGTTCGTCGTCTGTGAGGGCTTCGGCATGCTCCTCGCCGCGGAGCATCCACACCGCCAGCGCAGCCGAGACGACGAGGACACCGGCACCTGTCCATGCCGCGAGGACGAGTCCGTCGACGAAGGCGTGCCGGGCGGCGTCGAGCACCGCGGCACCCTGCTCGCCGGGGAGGTGCCGCACCGCCGCGACCGCACCTGCAAGACTTCGCGAAGCCTCCCCCTCGGCCAGCTCGGAGGGGAACGAGGTCCGGAACACCGCGTTGACGACGCTGCCCAGGATCGCTATGCCGAGCGCGCCACCGAACTCGCTCGAGGTCTCCAGCAACCCCGAGGTCGCACCCGCCCGCTCGGCCGGGGCGACACCGACGACGTAGTCGGCGATCATCGACGTCGTGGCGACGATCCCCGCGGCCAGCACCGACGCCCCGACCATGATCGGGAGGATCGAGTCGGTCCCCGTGCAGGATGCGAGGACGCCGAACCCGGCCGCACCCGTCACGAGACCGGCGACGATCACCGTCTGCCGCCCGACCCGTTGCGCGATCACGGCCGCCGCCGGTGCGACCGCGGCCACGGCGACCGACGGCAGCAGACTCCACAGGGCCGCGCGCAACGGCGAGTACCCCAGTACCGACTGCAGATACTGCGTCATCAGGATGGCGTTGCCCAGGAGGGCGAACAGACAGATGAGGTTCAACCACATCGAGCCGCCGAACCGGCGCTCGGCGAGCAGCCCGACGTCGACCATCGGTTCGTCGATCCGCCGCTGACGGAGAACGAAGAGCACCCCCGCGAGCACGCCGGCACCGAGGACCGCGAGACGACCCGGGGTGACGCCGTCGGCGGCGAGGTTCTTGATCGCCGCGACCGCCGGCAACACGGCCGCCAGTGCCAGTGCCGCACTGAGGACGTCGATTCGCCGCGACGGGGTGGCGGTGTCGCCGGGCAACAGCAACGGTGCGGCGACGAGCAGGGCGGCCATGATCGGCACGTTGATGAGGAACACCGACCCCCACCAGAAGTGCTCGAGCAGCAGCCCGCTGATGACCGGCCCGACGGCGACACCACCGGCGAGTACCGCATTCCAGGCCGCGATGGCCTTGGCACGCTGCCCGGCGTCGTCGAAGACGTGGCGGATCATCGCGAGGGTCGACGGCATGAGGGTCGCGCCCGCCACTGCAAGCAGCGCCCGGGCACCGATCAGCAACCCCGCCGACGTCGCGAATGCCGCCACCAGCGACGCCACACCGAAGCCGGTCGCGCCGATCATCAGCAGACGCCGGTGCCCGACGCGGTCGGCGACCGACCCCATCGTGAGCAACAGACCTGCCAGCACGAATCCGTAGACGTCGAAGATCCACAGTTGCTGTTCGGGCGTGGGCCCGAGGTCGGCGGCGATGTAGGGCACCGCGAAGAACAGGACGGAGACGTCCATCGAGACGATGAGCATCGGTAGACAGAGTGCGATCAGGGCGAACCATGGGGATCGAGTCGGCATGAGCGTCAGCTTTCTGTGTGCCTCATAGACTGTTTATGGAATACGCAGATCGTAGGTCCTAACTGTGTATGCCACAAGCAGAAAGTACGATGAGCCCATGCCCGACCCCCGCGACCTCACCCCTGGGACCGAACCGGCACGCCCGTTCCCCCGCTATCTCGACCTGCTGTGGGGCCGCGACGACCCGGCGCCCCGACGCGGCCCCCGCCCCACCCTGACCATCCGGGACATCGGCGAGATGGCCGCCGAGATCGCCGACGAACACGGCGTCGACGCGGTGTCGATGAAGGCGGTCGCGAACGGCCTGGGTCTGACGACGATGTCGCTGTACCGATACGTCGACAGCAAGGACGACCTGCTGGAGGTCATGATCGACACCGGCTTCGGCCCCTTCGACGCCGACGTGGCGGCCACCGGCACATGGCGGGAGCGACTCACCGGGTGGGCACTGACGGCCGCCGACGTCACGCGCCGCCGACCGTGGCTGGCGACCATCCCCCTACGACGACCGCCGGTCGGACCCAATGTCCTGTCATGGTCCGACGCCGGCGTGCGCGCCTTCGAGGACACCGGACTGACCGGGCAGCAGAAGCTCAGCGCGCTGCTCGTCGTCGACGGCTTCGTCCGCCACCACGTGCGCCAGGCGAGCCAGATGGGCATGCTCGGCTCTCCGACCCCCACCGGGGCCGTCGAGAACTCCTACGAGCGACTGGTGACCGAGTACGCCCACTCCGAGGTACTTCCGCATCTCGCCGCGGCGTTCGCCGACCCCTCGATGCAGAACTCCGACGACTTCTTTTCTGCGGAACTGGATTTCGGGCTGACGGTGATACTCGACGGAGTCGAACGTCTCATTGCGAGGACCTGAACAGACGGTGATGTGATCTACCGCACAAATGTGACTTCTTACTCTGCCAAACCACAATGTACGGCCTTAGTTTGGTCGCATGACCAGAGATGTGTATGTCGAAGACCTTGTCCCCGGTGACCGCATCAGCCTCGAGGGCACCCCGCGCGTGGTTCGCACCACCAGCCGACTCGACAACAATCAGTTGCGCATCGAACTGGTCAAGGGCAACGACGGCCTCCACGAGGTCGTGCTGGACCGCACCGTCAAGCTCCAGGTGAACTGAACCCCTACAGGTATTGCCGCTCTCAGGCGGCGCTGGCCGAATCGAGATCGCCGAAGACCGCTTGGTTGTGGCCGAATGCGGCGATCGCTTCGTCGACGAGCCGTTCCACCGCAGCGGCGTCGAGCGGCAGGGCGTCGAGCCGTGCGCGATAGGAATCCTTGTAGCGTTTGAGCTTCTCGATCTCGTCGAAGGTGTAGAAACTCAGCGCCGAAGAGTCGACGCCGTAGTGCTCACGCATGCGATGGGCCACGACCTGTCCCCCGCTCAGGTCGCCCAGGTATCGCGTGTAGTGGTGTGCCACATAGCGAGCCGGGTCATCTCGTGTGGCCTCGATGGCCTCGACGTACCGCGCGACGGCCGGCAGCGGCGCGAACGCACTCGGGTCGACGCCGAACGACGCCAGATCGGCACCGAGCCTCGGGAGTCGACGCAGCTTGTCGTCGATCACGGCTCCGGCAATCGGATCGTCGGCCAGGTCGTCGCCGACGGCTTCGAGGGCCTCGTAGATGAAGTACAGCTGTACAGCCAGTCTCTGGTACTCGCCGCTGTCGAGACGGCCCGACATCAGGTCATCGATGAAGGGAGCCGTCTCGGCGCGCTGATGCGCGGCTGCGGTCGCCTCGCGGAGGCGTTGGGAAATACTGGGGCCCGTGGCGTCGGGACCGGAGATGCTGGCGCTCATGATGCAATCAGTGATACCACCAGCGCCCGGTGATCGGAACCTGGCAGGTGGTGGCTGTCCATCGAGGTGGCCACGAATCCGCGCAGGATGACCCGATCGATGGCGACGAGCGGACGGTTGCCGATCCTCGTGTCCGTCGGATACGTCGGCAGGAAACCCGCGCCCGCCACGTCTGTACCGTCGACGAGCCCGTTGGTCAGCAGCTTGCGGTAGGTCGCGTGATTCCAGGTGGAGTTGAAGTCGCCGATCGCGATCACCCTGCCCGCGGGCAGTTTCGCGAAGTGGTCGGCCAGGATGCCCATGTCGTGGAACCAGCCGTCCTTCTCTCCCCACAGCGGCGCGGCCGGGTGAATGGCCAGCACGTGCGTACCGGGTGCACCGGGCAGGTCGGTGCGCGCCTGCAGGTTGTGCAGGACGGTGTCGGGGATGTTGAACCGATCCGACAGGGTCGCCTTGGTGAACAACGCAGTCCCCGCCGCGTACGAATACGGGATGGCGAACTCGTTCGGCAGGAGACGTGCGATCTCGCTGCCGCGAATACGTTGCAGCGCTTCGGGAGTCACCTCCTGCAGGGAGAGCATGTCGGGATCCGCCTCCGCCACGATCTCCTCCAGCGCTCCGATGTCACCGCCGCCGAAAAGCAGATTGGCGGACACGACGGTGAACTCCTCGCCCTGCGGGGTGCTTGCCGGGATCACCAGCGGGACCTGGGTGTACGCCAGCACACCGGATGCGACGAGCGCGATCGCCAGCATGAACCAGCGGCGCAACGCGGCGAAGATCGCGATGGCGACAAGGGCCGGGATGAGCGCGAAGGCCACCCCGCTCGTCAGATACAGCGCGACGTTCCCCCGCGAGGGATAGAAGTGCAGCCACACCGCCAGCACCACCCCGGCCAGCATCGCCCAGCCGAGGATGTACGCCGACACCCACAGAATTCTCTTCACTTGTCCCCCCGTACGGCAGCAGCGCTACTATGCGCCGAAGACCTTGAGCACCACGGCCTTTGCCCGGCGCGTCACCCGCAGGTAGTTCTCCAGGAAGTCCGCGGCCTGGTCCTCCGGCCAGCCTGCCGCATAGGCGATCTGTCGCAACTGCTTGCCCGGGCCCGGCAGCTGGTCGACCGGCTTTCCGCGCACCAGGACCAGCGCGTTGCGCGCCTTGGTCGCGGTGATCCAGGCGTTCTTGAGCAGCGCGACGTCGTTCTCCGACAACAACTCGGCCGCACCGATCGCATCGAGTGATTCCAGCGTCGAGGTGTTGTGGAGACTGCGGTAGCGGTGGGCGTAGCGCAGCTGCAGCAGCTGCACCGTCCACTCGATATCGGCGAGTCCGCCGCGGCCCAGCTTCGTGTGTGTGGCCGGATCGGCCCCACGCGGCAGCCGCTCGGCATCGACGCGGGCCTTGATGCGCCGGATCTCCTTGACCGCCTCGTTGCTGACCCCGCCGACCGGGTAGCGCACGTGGTCGATCATGTGCAGGAAGTCGATACCGAGAGCCTCGTCGCCGGCGACCTGGTGCGCACGCAGCAGCGCCTGCACCTCCCACGCCTGCGCCCACTGGGCGTAGTACGCGGAATAGGCGGCCAGGGTGCGCACAACCGGGCCGTTGCGCCCCTCCGGACGCAGTCCGGTGTCGACCTCGAGCGGCGGATCGGCGCTCGGGCTGCCGAGCGCCGAACGGACGGTCTCGGCGATGGTCTGCGACCACCGGACGGCCTCGGATTCGTCGGCCTCACGGTCGGGCTGGCACACGAACAGCACGTCGGCGTCAGACCCGTACCCGAGCTCCCCACCACCGAGCCGGCCCATGCCGATCACGGCAATGCGTGCAGGAGCAGGCTTCCCGCGATCCCGTTCGGAGATGTTGATCGCCACCGTCAGTGCGGCGTTGAGGACCGCGGCCCACACGCTCGACAGCGCCTTGCACACGGTCGGAACGTCCATGAGACCGAGCACGTCGGCCGACGCGACGCGGACGAGTTCCGCACGACGGTGCGAACGAGCCACGGCGACAGCCCGTTTCATGTCCTCCTGACGCACGGTCGAGGCGATGAGGCCCTTGGCCACGTCCTCGGGCCGGATGGCGCACAGTTTCGGCCCGTCGGGACCGTCGGAGTACTGGTGGATCACCTCGGGCGAACGCATGAGCATGTTCGCGATGAACTCCGAGGTGCCGAGCACCTTCATCAGGCGCTCGGCGACCACCCCGTCGTCGCGGAGCAGTCGCAGGAACCAGTCCTTGTCCTCGAGTGCCTCGCACAACCGGCGGTAGTTGAGCAGACCGGCGTCAGGATCCGGTGTGTCACCGATGTGTTCGAGCAACTGCGGGAGGATCAGCAGCTGGATCTGACCGCGGCGCCCGGGGGCGTTCGACAACGCCCGGATGTGACTGAGCGCGCGGTCGGGCATGGCGTAACCCAGTGCGGCCAGGCGCCTCTCGGCCGACTCGTCACTCAGCGTCAGCTCGTCGGGCTTGAAACGGGTGACCGCCTCGAGCAGCGGACGGTAGAACAGCTTCTGGTGCAGCCGCCGGACACGGAGGGTCTGATGCCGGATCTGTTCGCGCAGCACTCCGGTCGCGTCGAGCTCACCCTCACGACGGATGTGGGCCGCCCGCGCCAGCCAGCGCAGCCCCTCGGTGTCGTCGGGCTTCGGCAGCAGGTGCGTCCGCTTCATCCTCTGCAGCTGCAGCCGATGTTCGAGCAGTCGCAGGAACTGATACGACGCACTGAGATTCGCGCCGTCGTCGCGTCCGACGTAACCACCCGCGGTCAGCGCCGCCAGGGCACCGACCGTCGGCATCACCCGGAGTTCCTCGTCGACGCGGCCGTGGACCATCTGCAGCAGCTGGACCGCGAACTCGACGTCGCGCAGACTTCCCTGTCCCAGTTTGAGATTGCGGTCGCGCTCCCCCTCCGGGACCAGCGATTCGACGCGGCGCCGCATTTTCTGCACCTCGGGCACGAAGTCGGGACGCTCGGCGGCCTTCCACACCATCGGCTTGACCGCCGCGATGTACTCGTTCGCCAGTTCCATGTCGCCGGTCATCGCACGGGACTTCAGCAGCGCCTGGAACTCCCAGGTCTTGGCCCACCGCTCGTAGTACGCCACATGGGAATCCAATGTGCGGGTCAGTGCGCCCGACTTGCCCTCCGGGCGCAGCGCGGCGTCGACCTCGAAGAAGGCCAGCGAACCGATCCGCATCATCTCACCGGCGATCCGGGAGGCGACACCGTCGGCCGGATCGCTGACGAAGATGACGTCCACGTCGCTCACGTAGTTCAGTTCGCGCGCACCGCATTTGCCCATTGCGATGACGGCGATACGGACCGGGATCGGATCGTCGCCGCACACCTCGGTGAAGGCGACGGCGAGCGCCGCGGTCAGCGCGGCGTCGGCGAGGTCGGACAGGTAGGCGCCGACCTCGGGGAGCCACATCACCGGTTCGTCCTCGACCGTGGAGGCGACGTCGTGCGCGGCCAGCTGCAGGATCAGGTTGCGGTACGCCAGACGGAGCGCGACGACAGACTTCGGTCCGGTGAGCTTGGCGCGGTAGACACGGTTGCCCTTCTCGACCTCGCCCGGCACGGCTTCGGCGCCGACGGATTCGAGCATCCGGCGGTCGACCTCGTCGCGGTCGGGCAGCTCGTCGGCGAGCAGCAGACGCCACGTCGACGGCTCGGCGACGAGATGGTCGGCCAGGGCGTCGGACGAGCCGATGACACCGAACAGACGCCCGCGGAACGACTTGTTCGTGCGCAGCGTCGCGTCGATCTCGGACCACTCGTCCTCGACGGCTCCGCGCAGGCGGACGAGTGTGCGGAGAGCGAGGTCGGCGTCGGGTGCCCGCGACAGCGCCCACAGCACGTCGACGGACTCGGGCGTGTTCCAGCCGAGTTCGGCGAGATTCTGCGGCGCGGAGGTGTCGAGCAGACCCAACCGTCCTGCACTGGGTACCGCGCTGCGTCCCGGTCGTCGTGTCACATCACAAAAATAGCGGCCCGACCACCGGACACGACATCGCGGTCCCGAACAACCGGACCCAACCCCTTACAGCGGCAGGTAGTTCTTCAGCTCGTAGGGGGTGACCATGCTGCGGTACCCCGTCCACTCGCTCCACTTGTTGCGCAGGAAGTAGTCGAAGACGTGCTCGCCGAGGGCTTCCGCGACCAGCTCCGAGTTCTCCATCTTGGTGAGCGCGTCCGCCAGGCTGCCGGGCAGTTCCTGGTACCCCATCGCCCGACGCTCGGCCGTGGTGAGGGCCCAGACATCGTCCTCGGCCTCGTCGGGGAGCTCGTAGCCCTCCTCGATGCCCTTCAGGCCGGCGGCCAGCAGGACCGCGAAGGTCAGGTACGGGTTGCAGGCCGAGTCCGGGCTGCGCACCTCGATGCGACGCGACGACGCCTTGTTGGGCGTGTACAGCGGCAGCCGGATGAGCGCGGACCGGTTGGCGCCACCCCAGGTCGCGGCGGTCGGGGCCTCGCCACCGTGGATGAGGCGCTTGTAGCTGTTGACCCACTGGTTGGTGACGGCGCTGATCTCCGACGCGTGGTGCAGGATGCCGGCGATGAACTTCTTGCCGGTGGCCGACAGCTGCATCGGGTCGTCGGGGTTGTGGAAGGCGTTGATGTCGCCCTCGAACAGGCTCATGTGGGTGTGCATCGCCGAACCGGGATGCTCGCTGAACGGCTTCGGCATGAAGGTCGCCCACACGCCCTCGTTGATCGCGACCTCCTTGATGAGGTAGCGGAAGGTCATGACGTTGTCGGCCATCGACAGTGCGTCGGCGTAGCGGAGGTCGATCTCCTGCTGGCCCGGTGCGCCCTCGTGGTGGGAGAACTCGACCGAGATGCCCATCGACTCGAGGGCCTCGATGGCGTGGCGACGGAAGTTGGGCGCGGCGTCGTGGACGGCCTGGTCGAAGTAGCCGCCGGTGTCGGCCGGGGTCGGCACCGAACCGTCGAGCGGCGAGTCCTTGAGGAGGAAGAACTCGATCTCGGGGTGCACATAGCAGCTGAAGCCGAGGTCGGCGGCCTTGTTGAGCTGGCGACGCAGCACGTGGCGCGAATCGGCCCAGCTCGGGGTGCCGTCGGGCATCGCGATGTCGCAGAACATGCGGGCTGAGTGGTGGCGGCCGGCCGAGGTGGTCCACGGCAGGATCTGGAAGGTCGACGGGTCGGGCTTGGCGACGGTGTCCGCCTCCGACACACGAGAGAAGCCCTCGATGGCCGAGCCGTCGAAGCCGATGCCCTCGGAGAAGGCACCCTCGAGTTCGGCCGGCGCGATCGCCACGGACTTCAGATAACCGAGTACGTCGGTGAACCACAGTCGAACGAAACGGATGTCGCGCTCTTCGAGGGTCCGCAGCACGAATTCCTTTTGGCGATCCATGGTCGCCGACATTAGAAGTCGGCTGTTAAATCCGTGTTACACGCGCGACACCAACTCGCTGTCCTGCGGGTTTACCAAGGCCGTCCCATCATATGGGACGCAAAATTGTCGAGATGAGAAGGCCCGGAGCAGCCAGGATGCGAACACCGCCCGGCGCCCGTTGCGGATCCGACCGATTCCACGCCCGGATCGGTGTGACCAATTGCATAACCAGGGCCGGTCACACGGCATATCTGCGGTGACACAATGGCGCTTGTCCGTGTTCAACCCGGGTACCCGCCGCGCCCCCTCGGGCCAGCCGGGACTCGAGGCAGAAAAGAGACAACGATGTCCGAATCCTCGGTTTATGGTGCATCCACCTCCACCGCTGCCACCGACGCCCCCAAGCGTCGTGTGACCCGCATCCACCACCTCGCCCAGATGAAGTCCGAGGGCGAGAAGTGGCCGATGCTCACCGCCTACGACTACTCGACCGCGCGCATCTTCGATGCCGCCGAGATCCCCGTGCTGCTCGTCGGCGATTCGGCGGCCAACGTCGTCCTCGGCTACGACACCACCATCCCGGTGAACGTCGACGAGATGATCCCGCTGATCCGCGCCGTGGTTCGCGGTGCCCCGCACGCTCTCGTCGTCGCCGACATGCCCTTCGGCAGCTACGAGATCGGGCCGCAGCACGCCCTCGAGAACGCCTTCCGGATCTTCAAGGAGACCGGCGCACACGCGGTCAAGCTCGAAGGCGGCGAGCGCGTCGCCCCGCAGATCGCGGCCCTCACCGCCGCCGGCATCCCGGTCATGGCGCACATCGGGTTCACCCCGCAGAGCGTCAACGGCCTCGGCGGCTTCCGCGTCCAGGGTCGTGGTGACGGCGCCGACCAGCTCATCGCCGACGCCATCGCGGTCCAGGAGGCCGGCGCCTTCTCGGTCGTCATGGAGATGGTCCCCGCCGAGCTGGCCGGTCAGATCACCCGCAAGCTGACGATCCCGACCGTCGGCATCGGTGCCGGCAACGAGACCGACGCCCAGGTGCTGGTCTGGCAGGACATGGCCGGCCTCACCCACGGCAAGACCGCGAAGTTCGTCAAGCGCTTCGCCGACGTGGGCTCCGAATTGCGTTCGGCCGCCGAGCAGTACGCCGACGAGGTCCGTCGCAGCGTCTTCCCCGGCCCCGAGCACAGCTACTGACCGGCGATCCGTAGAAGTTGTGGACGCCAT